>NZ_BLJH01000002.1:0-367489 GCF_009811895.1 Novosphingobium sp. TCA1
CGGAAACTTTCGAGCAGGTGATCCTGCCGCTGGCCGACAAGCTCGGCGCCGCCGTCGGCGCTTCGCGCGCGGCGGTGGACGCGGGCTATGTGCCGAACGACTACCAGGTCGGCCAGACCGGCAAGATCGTGGCGCCGGAAGTCTACATCGCAGTCGGCATCTCGGGCGCGATCCAGCACCTTGCGGGCATGAAGGACTCGAAGACCATCATCGCCATCAACAAGGACGAGGACGCCCCGATCTTCCAGGTGGCGGACGTCGGCCTGGTCGCGGACCTGTTCACCGCCGTGCCGGAGCTTACCGGTAAGCTCTGAGCGGCGTTAAAACCGTGAAATGATGCGAACCCCGGTCAGGAATGGCCGGGGTTTTGCTTTGTCGGCGCTAGACGACGGTCGACGATTACGCTTGCCATGTCCGGTTTGGCACATAGTCTGCGGGGCATATTTCACGCATGTGCAAGGACTTGGCATGAGCAGAACCCATTCCGCAGCTCTGGCTGCCATGGCGGCGGTCATTTTGACGTCGGCGCCCGCCATGGCCGAGACCACGGTGCTGACGGCCAGTTCGCCCTGGCAAATGGACAATGGCACCGACTCCTGCAGCCTGAAGCGCGGCTTCGGCACGGCGGATAATCCGGCGCTTCTGGAAATCGAGCGGATCGGCCCGGGCGATCGCTTCTATGCCACGATCACTGCCAAGGCCTTCAACGGTCTGGCCGAATCCTCGCACCTCGTGCTCAAGACCGGCCCCGACGGCGTAGAGCCTATTGCCGACCGCTTCACCGTCGCGGATGCGCCGATCGAAGGCGGCGCCAAGCTGACCGCCCTGATGTTCTCCGCCACCACCTGGAACGGCTTCAGGAAAGACGGTCAGTTGCCCGCGGCGGTAACGCCCGAGCGCGAGGCGGCCATTACCTCTCTGATCGTGTCCTGGGGCGACAAGGCGGTTCAGCTCGGAACGGGTCCGCTGGGCAAGGCCATGGCGGCAATGCGCGAATGCACGGATGGCCTGGTGCGTTCGTGGGGCCTCGATCCCGCGCAGCAGGCAAGTCTTTCCGCGCGCCCTGTGCCGAAGACTTCGCCCGATACCTGGATCGCGGCCAACAGCTATCCCTTCGGCGCGGACAATCGCCATCGCCCCGGCCTGACGCGCGCGCGCCTGCTGGTCGATGCTTCCGGCGCGGTGAGCGGCTGCAAGGTGGTGGACAATTACGGCGACGCGGCCTTCGCAGCGACAGCCTGCGAGCAGATGACATCGAAGGCGGCTTTCTCGCCGGCGCTCGATCAGGCCGGCAAGCCGGCGGCGTCCTATTATGAGGCCAGCATCCGTTGGAAGGTACGGCGCCCGATGAAGCAGGTCGGCCAGCGCCGCCGCTGAACTGTGCCAAGAGTCTGTTTGAAAATCCGCGAAATGCGAATTTTGCGGGCCGGTGCCGTTCAAAAATGCCCATCTGGGCATTGTTAAAACAGTCTCTAAGGAACGCGCTCGAACAGGTTGACGATCACGGGTTTGCCGTCTTCGCCGATGTCGTGGCTGCCGCAGGGGGTGAAGCCCAGTGCGGCAGCGACGCGTTCGGAGCCGAGGTTGCCGTCCTCGATCATGCAGGCGATCCGGCGCGGGCCGTGGATGCGATCGAACCATTCCAGCGCGGCCTGCATGACTTCCCTGGCAAGGCCGATGCCCCAATGGTCCTTGCGGACGATCCAGCCCGCTTCCGGCGCGTCGTCCATGCCGTGGCCGAAGCCGCGCCAGGAGTGGAACACTCCGCAATTGGCCACGATCTCGCGCTCGCCCCGCAGGCGCACGGGGAACGTGCCGTAGCCGTAAAGCGCCCAGGAGCCGCCGTTACGCTGGAGGCGTTCGAACACGCCTTTCGGCTCGGCCTGGACAAGGCCGAGGAAACGGCGCGTCTCTTCATCGGCGATGAGGCGGATCATGTCGTCCAGATCGCCGGCCTGCGGCTTCCAGAGTTCGAAACGCTCGGTAACCAGAACCGGGCCGTCCAGCGTCGCCACGCTCACAGCAGCCCGTCCACGACATGGATGCAGACGCCGAACAGGCCGCCGACCAGCGTGCCGTTGATGCGGATGAACTGGAGGTCGCGGCCGACCGCGCCTTCGATGCGATCCGTCACGGTGCGCGCGTCCCAGCGCTTCACGGTTTCCGACACCAGCCTCACGATTTCCCCCCCATAGCGCGACACCACGCCGACCAGCGTGCGCCGCGCGAAGCGATTGACCATGTACTGTAGGCGGGGGTCTTCGCCGAGCGCCAGCCCCAATTGTGCCAGGCTTTCGCCCAGCGCGCCGGAGAGGGCCTTGTCGGGATTGCGCACGGCCTTGAGCAGGGCACTGCGCGTGCGTTCCCAGGTGCTGTCGATCCACGCACCGACGGCCGGGTTTTCGAGCAGTTCGTTCTTGATCCGCTCGACCTTGGCCTGGGTTTCCGGGCGGTGGCGCAAGTCGTCGGCAAGGCGGGTGAGCGCCTCGTCGATGCGCGCGCGCAAGGGGTGGTCGGGCTGCACGATCACTTCGGCAAGCAGGCGATAGGCGCCGTCGAGCACGCCGTTGGCAAGCCTTTCGTCCAGCCCGGTCCAGCGCATGATCGAGTTGGCGCGCTGGTGGATCATCTCGCGGATCATCGGCTCGTTGGCCTCGATCGCTTCGCCGATCTTGCGCATCAGGCTTTCGAGAAGCGGCAGGTGACGGCGGTCGGCAATGGCGTTGGAAAGCATCTGGCCCATCAGGGGCGCGGCCTCCACTTTCTCGATCTGGCGCCGCAGGCCGGTCTTGACCATGCCGCCCATCTGTTCGGGATCGAGCGATTCCAGCACGTCGCCCAACAGGTTCGCCGCGCCCGAACGGATGCGGGACTGCTCTTCGCGCGCCGGGTTGGCCAGGAAGGCACCCGCCGCCGCGGCAAGGTTGAAGCCCCGCAGCCGCCGGGCGACGACCTGGGGCGTCAGGAAATTGTCGCGCAGGAAGGTCGCCATCGAATCGGCGATGCGATCCTTGTTGTCCGGGATGATCGCGGTGTGCGGGATCGGCAGCCCGAGCGGGTGGCGGAAGAGGGCGGTCACCGCGAACCAGTCCGCCAGCCCGCCGACCATCGCGGCCTCGGTAAAGGCGATGGCATAGCCCAGCGGCCCGCTCCATTCGGGATGGAGCACTGCCAGCCTGCGGAGAACCACGAAGGCCGCCGCCATGAACAGCAGCAGCCCCGTTGCGAAGATCCGCATGCGTCTGGCCCGATCGGTCACGACCGGGCCAGACCGTAAAAAGTCTTGCCGTGCCACGGGGATGCTACGCTTGAATCCCGGCAATGTTCCTCCCCGCGGTAAACGGCGGCATCATTCGGCAGCGATCGGCTGCGGGATGGCGCCGGGGCCATCGCCGCTGACATTGTCACCATGGGCGTGGTGCGGCTCGAACGTGAGCAGCTTGCGCCGCAGCCAGGGGCCGAGCCGCTTTTCGAACCCATCCGCAAGGCTGAAGGCGGCAGGCACGATGACCAGCGTCAGCATCGTCGACAGCAGCAGGCCGCCGATCACGGTAATGCCCATCGGCGCGCGCCAGGCGGCGTCGCCCGAGAGCGAGATCGCGGTGGGCACCATGCCTGCCGTCATTGCGACGGTGGTCATGATGATCGGCTGGGCGCGCTTGTGCCCGGCGTCCATGATGGCGGTGAGCTTGTCGACGCCCTTTTCCATCTCCTCGATCGCGAAATCGATCAGCAGGATGGAGTTCTTGGCGACGATGCCCAGTAGCATCAGGATGCCGATGTAGACCGGCATCGAGATCGGCTGGCCGACTATCACCAGCGCCAGCAGTCCGCCCAGCGGTGCCAGCAGCAGCGAGGCCATGTTGACCAGCGGCGAGACGAAGCGGCGATAGAGCAGAACCAGCACCGCGAAGACCAGGAAGATGCCGCTGATCACAGCGATGACGAAGCTGTTCACCATCTCGGCCTGCCACTTGTCCTCGCCCACCGGGGCGTTCGACACGCCGGTCGGCAGGTTGGTCATGATCGGCAGCTTCTGGATCTGCTCCATGATCGGACCCTTGACCTGTCCCTCGCCGAGGTCGGCACCGACGAAGATGCGGCGCGACTGGTTGTAGCGCTGGATCTGGGTCGGCCCTGCGCCGAAGCGGATCTCGGCCACGCGCTTGAGCGGGACGGAGCCGCCGCTGGCGGTGGTGACGGGCAGGTTCTCGATGGTCGAGAAGTCCCGCCGCGAGGCGCGGGCAAGGATGACGCGGATCGGCACCTGGCGGTCGCTCAGCGAGAACTTCGCGGCGTTCTGGTCTATCTCGCCCAGGGTGGCGATGCGGATCGTCTGACTGAGCGCGGCGGTGGTGACGCCGAGCTGGGCGGCGAGATCGAGACGCGGCACGATGACCAGTTCGGGCCGCTGGAGATCGGCGGCGATGCGCGGCGCGATGACGCCGGGGATCGTGCGCATCTGGTCGGCCAGGGTCTGCGCGGTCTTGTAGAGCAGCTTGGAATCGCTGCCCGAAAGCATGACCGAGATATCGCGGCCGCTGCCGAAACCGCCCGACTGGGTGGCGAAAGTCACGCGGGCATCGGGAATGTCCTGAAGCTGCGGGGCCATCCGGCGTTCGAACTCGATGCTGGTCGCCTTGCGCTGGTCGGCGGGCTTGAGCGCGATATAGAGCGATCCCTTGCCCTCACGCGAGGCGGCCAGGATGTGCTGCACTTCGGGCTGGGCTTCCAGCAGGCGCGTCACCTTGCCGGCCACGGCGGCGGTCTGTTCGATCGTGGTGCCGGGCACCATTTCGAGATTGACCGTGCTGGTATCGTTGTTGGTGTTCGGCTGGAACTGCGAAGGCAGGCCCGCGAGCAGGGCGAACGTGAGCACCAGCGCATAGATGCCGGAGCAGAAGGCGTAGAAGCGGTGGTCGCGCATGCGGGCCGCCACGCGGTCCGAGAAGTAGCGATACCAGTCGCCGAAGCGGCCCAGGGCGCCGAGCACGGTCTTGAGGATGGCGCCCAGCAGGAAGATCACGGCCGGGATCGCGAGCGGCGCCACGACGGCGGCCAGCACCAGGGCGGCCCTATCGAGCCCGATCTGGGTGAGCAGGGCCTTGACGCCCGTAAACAGCAGCGCTGCGGCGCCGAAGCTGACGCCCAGGATGACGAGCACGGCGATCGTCGCGACGAGGTAGTACCACCAGCGCGACGGGGCTTTCACGAGCCGCGCCTTCAGGCGGTGCGCTTCCCTGGAATCGAGGGTCCAGGCCAGGATCCTGAGGTAGAAGTCCATGGCCTTGCCGCCGCCATGCTCGGCATGGCCGTGGGCTTTCAGGAAATAGGCCGCGACCATCGGCGTGATCAGGCGCGCCACGGCAAGGCTCATCAGCACGGCGGCCACGACCGTCAGGCCGAAAGCCTTGAAGAACTGGCCCGGAATGCCCGGCATCAGGCCGACCGGCAGGAACACCGCGACGATCGAGAACGTGGTGGCGACGACCGCGAGGCCGATTTCGTCGGCCGCGTCGATCGAGGCCTGATAGGCAGATTTGCCCATGCGCATGTGGCGCACGATGTTCTCGATCTCGACGATGGCGTCATCGACCAGCACGCCCGCCACCAGGCTGAGCGCCAGCAGCGAGAGGAAGTTCAGCGTGAAGCCCAGCAGGTCCATGAACCAGAAGGTCGGGATCGCCGAAAGCGGGATGGCGATGGCGGAGATCATCGTCGCGCGCCAGTCGCGCAGGAACAGGTAGACGATGACGATCGCCAGCACCGCGCCTTCCACCAGCGCTTCCATCGAGCTGGTGTACTGGCCCTTGGTATAGTCCACGTCCGAGAACAGGCGCGTGATGTGGATGTTCGGGTTTTCCTTGCGGATCTTCTCCAGCGCCTTTTCGGCGCCGTCGTAGACGGCCACGTCGGAAGCGCCGAGCGCGCGGGTGAAGCCGAAGGTCACGACCTCGCGGCCGCGCAGCTTGGCGATGCGGGTCTGTTCGGAATAGCCGTCGTAGACCTTGGCGATGTCGGAAAGCTTGACCTGCCGCCCGCCGCCCACGTTGATGCGGGTCTGCGAGAGCTGGTAGGCGTCCTGAGCATTGCCGAGCACGCGCACCGACTGGCGCGATCCGGCGATTTCCGCCTGTCCGCCCGCCGCGTCGGTATTCACCTGGCGCAGCACGGCGTTGATGTCGTTGGCGGTAAGGCCCAGCGCGATCAGCCGCTCGGGATCGACCACGACGCGAATCTCGCGGTCGACGCCGCCGTTGCGTTCCACCGAGGACAGGCCCTCGATCGAGAGCAGGGTCTTGGAGATCGTATCGTCGACGAACCAGCTGAGCTGTTCCATCGTCATGTCGTCGGCACTAACCGCGTAATAGGCCAGATTATCGCCGTTGGCCTCGATCTTGGTGACCATCGGTTCGAGAATGCCGTCGGGCAACTGCCCGCGCACCTGGTCCACCGCGTTCTTGATCTTGTTGGTCGCGACGTCGGGATCGGTGCCCACCGTGAAGAAGACCAGCGTGGTCGAAGTGCCTTCGGAGGCGGTGGACTGGATTTCCTCGATCCCCGGCACGGAGCGGACCGCGCCTTCGATGATCTGGGTTATCTGCGTCTCGATCTCGGTCGGGGCGGCGCCTGGCTGGGAGATCATGACGTGGACGCCGGGAAACTCGACGTCGGGCATGTTGTTCACGTCCATGCGCATGAACGAGACGACGCCGGCGATCATGACGCCGATGAAGAAGACGATCGGGATGATCGGGTTGCGGATCGACCAGGCCGAGATGTTGCGGAGGCTCATGGCGTTCTATCCGCTCAATTGGTCGCTTTGGTCAGGCGCGGCTTGACCTTGTCGCCTTCGTTGAGGAAGCCGCCGGCCCGCAGCACGACCTTTTCGCTGCCGTCCAGCCCGGACTTGACGGTGATGCCGCGGGCCGTGACCAGCCCGGTCTGCACCGGGCGGCGATGCACCACGTTCTTGGCGTCTACCACATAGACGAAAGAGCCCTTGTCGTCGTTCTGGATGGCCGATTCCGGCAGGACCGGGGCAACCGTCTGGCCGCCGTTGATGACGGCGCTGGCAAAGCCGCCGGGGCGCAGCGCGGTGTTGTAGGCAAGGGCGATGCGGGCCACGCCCTGGCGGTTGGTGGCGTCGATCACCGGCGCGACCTGCCAGACCTGGCCAGTGAAGCTTTCGTTGCTGCCCGTGGGCGTCACGCGGGCCGGGACGCCGACATGCATGCGGGCGAGATCGTCTTCGCTGAGCTGGGCGAGCAGTTCCATCTCGCCGCCCTTGGCAAGGCGGAACAGCACGGCGCTGCCGCCGCCGACCACCTGGCCCAGCTCGACATTGCGTTCGAGCACGAGACCGGAAGCGGGGGCGACGATGTTGAGGCGGGCGGTCTGGGCATCGAGCTGGCCCAGCGTGGCGCGCGCCACCTTGACCTGGGCGACGGCGGAATCGCGCGTGGCGGTGAGGCGATCGACGTCGGCCGCGGAGATGAAGCCGCGATCGACCAGCTTGAGTGCGCGGTCGAGATTGGCCTGGGCAAGGCGGGCATCGGCCTGGGCGACGGCGATCTGGGCCGACTGGCCGGCCTGCTGCTGCGACTGGACCGAGCGGTCGATCACGGCGAGGACCTGGCCCTGAGACACCCAGTCGCCCGCTTCGACGAGCACGGCGCGGACCTGGCCGCCTTCGCCGACCGAACCGATCGGCATCGGGCGGCGGGCCGCCAGCGATCCGGTGGCGGTGATTTCACCTTCGACCGAGGCGCGGCCGGGGACGACAACGGTAACGGCAGGCATCTGGACATCGGTTGCGCCGGGCTGCTTGGCTTCCCCGCCGCCGCGCACGGCGAACCAGATACCGGTGGCCAGCAGCACCGCCGCGATGATCGCGATCAGCCACCAGCGGCGCGAGGTGCCGCTTGGCTCGCCCTCATCGTGCAGCGTTTCGTCGCCGAGCGGATAGCCGCCCGCACCCGTACCGCCCAAGGTCTTGCCCGTGGCCGCCAACCCCTCGTTCTCCGTCACGTCGATCCTGCTGTCGTAATTCATCGTGTCACCGCAAAAACTGCGATTGCCCCCAATCCCGAATGCCTGGCCGGAGGCCCGATCTTCCGCGATGTTGCGAAAGCCGCGCGAAATCGCCGGAAGGCACGATCTGCCGTCGGAGCGCGGACACGCGGGTCCACGCCGCTGCGACGGCCAATTTCCTGCGAAAGGACATATACCTGCGGTGGACGGGTGGCAATCGACAGTCGTTCTTCCGCCGACCCGGATCGACCAGCGTCGATGAAAGTAACGGTAATGGGGTGCGCGACTTATCTGGCGGGAATTGCTTGGAGATATACAGAAAACGGCGACGAACCCAGGTTCGCCGCCGTTTCGGGGTCCTTGCGGGACCAAATAGGCAGTACGCTCAATACTTCTGCTGACGCTCGTAGAGATCGCGGTAGTGCTGAATCCGTGTGACGCGCAGGCCCTGCATGCCGGAGCGGTCCACGGCGCGCTGCCAGGACGCGAATTCCTCGAGCGTGAGCTGGTAGCGTTCGCAAACCTCGTCGATCGTCAGCAGCCCGCCGTTGACCGCCGCCACCACTTCCGCCTTGCGGCGCACGACCCAGCGAGAGGTGTTCGCCGGGGGAAGCGATTCAAGCGTCAACGGTTCGCCGAGCGGCCCGATTACCTGGGCAGGACGGATTTTCTGGTTCTCGATCATCATCACCCTCGTACGCCGGTGCTTGGATTGCCGGCGACGGAAAGGACATTGGCCTGCGCTGGCTTGCGATTGCCTGAAGCATTTGGGTTAACAGTTATTGAGACTGACGCATACGTATGAATCACATTGGCTGCCGGACCGGCGAAGCTGCCGAAGCGGTGGAGACGGGTCGAAACCGTGGTCTCGACGGCGACATCGTCGAGCACCGTGCGCAGATCGTGTGCGGCGAAAAGCCGGGAACGCAAGGAAAACCAGTCGATTGGACGATCGGCCGCGATGAACGCCTCGCTGCCGCGACCCGGCGCATGCCCTGCTGTGCAGGTTTCATGATCGTGAGCGATGTTCATACCGCCCATCTGTAGCGCGGCTTGGTCAAGGGAGTGTAAAGGCCGCGCTTACTCTTTTTTAATCATTGTTAACGCGGCTTCCCGATGCTCCTTAACCGTGACAGCGCGGGCAGGGGCAGGGCAAACCGGGGCCGAAAGCGCGGCACGTGCGGTTGAAAGGTAGGAATTCGCCGCATTCGGCTGTATGGGGCGGCGCATGACCGCCCTTTCCGATCTTGAAGGACTGGTGGCCGGCCTCGACCCCGCCACGCTGTTCCAACTGCCTGCGCCGCTTTCGGCGCGCCGCATCGTCGTTGCCATGTCCGGCGGCGTCGACAGCTCGGTCGTCGCCGCGCTGGCTGCCGCGACCGGTGCCGAGACCATCGGCGTCACGCTCCAGCTCTACGACTACGGCGCCGCGACTGGCCGCAAGGGTGCCTGCTGCGCGGGCGACGACATTCGCGACGCGCGCGCCGTGGCCGACCGCCTGGGCATCGCCCACTACGTCTTCGACCACGAGAGCGCCTTTCGCGAGGAAGTGGTCGAGCGCTTCGCGGACGACTACATGGCGGGCCGCACCCCGATCCCCTGCATCCGCTGCAACATGGGACCCAAGTTCACCGACCTGCTGACAATGGCGCGCGACCTTGGCGCGGACTGCCTCGCCACCGGCCACTACGTGCGCCGCGTGGAAGGACCGGCCGGTTCGGAGCTGCACCGCGCCTTCGATCCCGCGCGCGACCAGAGCTATTTCCTCTACGGCACGACCGAGGCCCAGCTCGATTTCCTGCGCTTCCCGCTCGGCGGACTGCCCAAGAGCGAGACCCGCCGCCTGGCCGAAGCGGCCGGGCTGCGCGTGGCGGACAAGCCGGACAGCCAGGACATCTGCTTCGTGCCCGATGGCGACTATGCCAAGATCGTGCGCGCGGTACGCCCGGAAGGCGAGGCGCCCGGAGAGATCGTCCACGCCCTGACCGGCGAGGTACTGGGCACCCACCGTGGCATCATCCACTATACCGTGGGCCAGCGCCGCGGCCTGGAGATCGGCGGCCAGCCCGAGCCGCTCTACGTCGTGCGTATCGATGCGCCCGGGCGCCGGGTCATGGTCGGCCCGCGCAGCCTGCTCGGCGTTGCCGCTGCCAGGGTGACCGAAACCAACCGGATCGGCCCGCTGCCCGATGCTCCGCTGACGGCCAAGGTCCGGTCGTTGGCCAAACCGGTGCCGATCACGCTCGAAGGACCCTTCGGCGGCGGCGCGGAAACGACGATCCGTTTCGCGACTCCCGAATATGGCGTGGCGCCGGGACAGGCGGCGGTGATCTATGCGGGAGACCGGGTGGTCGGCGGCGGCTGGATCGAGGGCACCGAGGCGGCGATTCCGCTGGATTGAGGGTGAGGGAACGCCCCGCCCCTTACTCCGCCCAGGGCTCCAGCTGGCAACCGCGATCGGCGGCGAACGTGGCGGTCTGGCTGGCCAGCAGGGGCACGCTGGCCTTGACCGTGCGGGCATCGGCATCTTCGGACAGCATCATGAAGCTGGCGGTGCGGCCCAGCCCGGCGACGGCGATCCGGCCCTTGCAGCTTCCTAGCGCCTGCCCGGAAACGAAGCGGCAGGCGCAGGCGACCCGCGCGCCGTAGGAGGTGCTCACCAGCGCTTCCTCGCGCAGGCCGCGCCATGACCAAGCCAGCAGCAGCACCGCTGCCAACAAGGCGAGCAGCACCAGGTTGCGCAGCCAGCGCGACGGCTGGCGGCTTCGCTCTGTGCCGCCCGGAATGCCGGGCTGCGGCGGGCTGTCCCCGGTCCTGTATGTCGTGCCTGTTGCCATATTCCCGCGCCTCGCACATCACACCGCGCGTCATGCCGGTGCGCCGCCCCCCCCTTATCCTCGCCCTTTCGCTCGTGCCAGTCCTGGCGCTGGCGGGCCTCGCCGGCTGTGGACAGGACGCGCAGCAGGGACCGCCGCCGCCGAGCGCCGAATCGCAGGCCGCCATCAAGGATGACGGCGGCGCCCCGCGTGCCGCTTTCGGCCGCGCCATCGACGGGCTGTTCGCAGAGGACGTCGGCCGGACCGAGGCGCTTGTGGTGATGAAGCGCGGCGCGGTCATCGCCGAGCGCTACGGCGAAGGCGTGCGTGCCGAAACGCGGCTGCACGGCTGGGGCATGGGGCAGTGCGTCACGGCGCTGATGGTCGGGCAGCTCGTCAGCGACGGACGGCTGCGGCTGGCCGAATCGGCGCCGATCCCGGCGTGGCAGCGCCCCGGCGATCCGCGCGGCGAGATCACGCTCAAGCAGCTCCTGCAGATGCGCTCGGGCCTGCGCCATTCGGAAACAGGGGGCTCGGCAAATGGCGCAAGCACTGGCGGCAGCCTAGCGCAGCAGTCCGACCGCATGCGCATGCTCTATCTCGACGGGCGCGACGACATGGCGGCTTATGCCGAGGCGCAGCCGCTGGAGGCGCCTGCCGGTGCGCGATTCGTGAACAGCGCGGCCACGCCCGTGATTCTCTCGGACCTTGCCGCGCGGGTGCTGTCGCCTGACGCCCATCCCGATCGTCGCCGCAAGGCGGTGGGCGACTACTTGCGCAACCGGGTCTTCGCGCCGCTCGGCATGGATTCGGCGATGGCCGGGTTCGACCGTTCGGGCACGATGATCGGATCGGCCATGATCCACGCCTCGGCGCGCGACTGGGCGAAGCTGGGCGAATTCCTGCGCCATACCGGCTCGATCCAGGGCGCGCAGATCCTGCCGCGCCGCTGGGTGCAGTTCATGCTGGAATCCTCGCCGCGCAATCCCGGCTACGGGGCGGGCGTGTGGCTCAACCGAACCAAGGCCAAACCCGGCGCGGGCGGGGAGGACGTGCTGTTTCCCGGCATGGCGCCGGGCAATGTCTTCGCCTGCGTGGGCGAGCAGGGCCAGTACGTGATCGGCTCGCCCGACCAGCTCCTGACCGTCGTGCGGCTGGGCGAGAGCGATCCCGTGCAGGAGCGCGTGGTTCACGATAGGCTGGGCAAGCTTCTGGCGATGTTCCCGGGCGGGATCTGAAGAGGGCACCTGCCGCAACGAAAAGGGCCGGAAGCGATGCTGCGCTTCCGGCCCTTTTCGTTAGCGATGGTAAGGCGGTTCAGCCTTCGATCGTGGTCTGTGCGTCGCGGCCGTCGCCTTCCGGGGCGGCCAGGATCGCGCGGGTGACCTGACCCTTGGCGACAGTGTAAGTGCCCGGATCGCCCACGGTGGAGCGAATCGCCGGATCCGACGGACCGGCCATGCTCAGGGTCGACTTCTCGATGTCGCTGCGGGCCTGCGGGCCGCCGAACAGCGCGTCGAGCGCCTGCTGCTGGACATTGTCGTCCGAGGGGCGAGGCTGGCCCTGCTTCGGCGGGGCGAGGGTGAAATCGGGCGGCACCACCAGCGGCGACTGGCGCTGCACGGCGAATTCGTCGGGACGGTTGTGGTCCAGCAGGCCGGTGCTTCCGCAGCCGGACACGAGCACCGCACCGGCGGCGACGAGAATCAGGGCTCCGGTCTTCTTCATGGGCATCAACTCAAATCTCCGGGGCGGCGTCGGGCGCCTTGTCATGTCCGCCATTCGTTTCGGGCTTGTCGCGCGAAAGCAATGAGCGGGCAAGGATAATCAGGACGCCGACCGTGATGGCGACGTCGGCAATGTTGAAAATGAGGAACGGACGCCATTCGCCGAAGTGAAGGTCGGCATAGTCGATCACGAAACCCATGGTGAAACGATCGCGGATATTGCCCAGTGCGCCGCCCAGCACCATGGCCAGGGCGGCGATCTCGCCGAGCTTGCGCTCGCGCAGCATCCAGATGAAGACGAACAGCGCGATGAGGCCGGTCATCGCCACCAGCGCCCAGCGGCCTTCGGGCGAATCCGCCGTGAACAGGCCCAGCGAGACGCCGAGGTTCCTGGTCCAGCGCAAGTCGAAGAAGGGGGCGATTTCGATCACCCCCACGTCCCGCAGCTTGAGCCCCGAGACGACCCAGGCCTTGAACCCCTGGTCGATCACGAAGACGACAGCGGCGATCAGCAGGCCGATCAGGCGTTTGCGGGCGACCGACATCCCGGCCGACATCCCGCCAGTCACGCCTGTTCCTCCACAGCGCCCACCACGTCATCGCAGCGGTCGCAGAGGTCGCCATCTTCCGAGACTTCGGGAAGGTGGCGCCAGCAGCGGCCGCACTTGTGGTCGGTGGAGGGGGTGACGGTCACGTCGTCTCCCTGCCCACGCGTCACTTTCGCGGTGATGAACAGTTCGGCCAGATCGGCGTCAGAGGCACTGGCAGGTGCCGAGGCCGGAACCGTGACTTCGGCGGCGAGGCTGGAACCGACGATCTTCTCGCGGCGCAGCGGCTCGATGGCCTCGGTCACCTTCACGCGCAGGGCGCGTAGGTCTGCCCAGCGGGCGGTATCGGCTTCCACGGCGGGAACGTCCGGCCATTCGAGCAGGTGGACGCTCTCGCTGCCGGGGAAGCGGCTCTGCCAAACTTCCTCGGCGGTGAAGACGGTGACCGGCGCGGCATAGCGCACCAGCGCGTGGAACAAGGTGTCCAGCACGGTGCGATAGGCGCGGCGCTTCGGATCGGAAGGCGCGTCGCAGTAGAGGCAATCCTTGCGGATATCGAAGAAGAAGGCCGAGAGGTCTTCGTTGCAGAAATCCAGCAGGGTGCGGACGTAAGTATTGAAGTCGAAGTCCGCGACGGCCTTGCGCAGCGTGGCATCGACGCCTGCGAGCAGCGAGAGCACGTAGCGCTCCAACTCGGGCATCTCCGAAACCGGCAGCTTCTCGTCGTCCGAGAACCCGTCGAGCGCGCCCAGCAGGTAGCGCATGGTGTTGCGCAGCTTGCGGTACTGGTCGGCCACGCCCTTCAGGATCTCGTCGCCGATGCGGTGATCCTCGGTATAGTCCACCGAAAGCGCCCAGAGGCGGATGATGTCGGCGCCGTTGGTCTCCAACACCTTGATCGGGCTGATGGTGTTGCCGAGCGACTTCGACATCTTGAAGCCCTTGGCATCCATCGTGAAGCCGTGGGTCAGCACCGCCTTGTACGGCGCATGGCCGCGCGTGGCGCAGCTCTCGAGCAGCGAGGACTGGAACCAGCCGCGATGCTGGTCGCTGCCTTCAAGATAGAGGTCGGCGGTGGGGCCGACATGATCCTCGGCGGGCACCAGTTCGGGCCAGCGGCCGGATTCGAGCACGAAGGCGTGGGTCGAGCCGGAATCGAACCAGACGTCGAGAATGTCGACCACGCGCTCGTAGTCATCGGCGCTGTACTTGCTGCCGAGGTATTCCTGCGCGCGCGCGTCCGACCAGGCATCGACGCCGATCTCGCGGATGGCGGCGATGATGCGGGCGTTCACTTCGGCATCGACGAGGTATTCGCCGGACTTGCGATCGACGAACAGCGTGATCGGCACGCCCCAGGCGCGCTGGCGCGACAGCACCCAGTCCGGGCGGCCTTCGACCATGGCGCCGATGCGGTTGCGGCCCTTTTCGGGGACGAAGCGCGTTTCGGCGATGGCGTCCAGCGCGGCTTCGCGCAGCGTCGGCGAGGCTTCGGCGGTTTCGTCCTGCGGATCGATGGCGCCGCCTTCCCCTTCCCAGCGGCGCTCTGCGCGAGTCTTGGAGGGCAGGTGGCCGAGAACCTTGTCCATCGGCACGAACCACTGCGGGGTGCAGCGGAAGATCACCTTGGCCTTGGAACGCCACGAATGCGGGTAGGAGTGCTTGTAGTCGGCCGAAGCCGCCAGCAGCGCGCCAGCCTCACGCAGGTCCGAGCAGATCGGGCCGTCGGGGGCGTTGAACTTGGGATTGATGACCGAGCCCTGACCTCCGAGCCAGCCCCAGTCCTCGCGATACTTGCCGTCGGCTTCGACCACGAACTTGGGGCCGATGCCGTTCGCCTTGCAGAGCAGGAAGTCGTCCTCGCCATGGTCGGGCGCCATGTGGACGAGGCCGGTGCCGCTCTCGGTGGTGACGAAATCGCCCGCGAGCAGGGGACGCGGTTCGGCAAAGAAGCCGCCCAGCGCGTGCATCGGGTGGCGGGCGAGGGTTCCGGCGAGTTCGGAGCCTTTGAAGGTTTCCCGCGAACGACCGGCGATCTGCGCGCCAAGGTTCACCACTTCGGGGTTAACGGCGTTCGATCCGCTGAAATCGATCCGCTTCAATTGGGCGTTCAAACGGGCAAGGAAACCGCCGACCAATTCCGTCGCGATCAAGAACGGGCGGCCAAGGATGAAGCCATTTTCGGCCGCGATACGCTCGGCATCAATGGTGCCTGCCTGGGGAACATTGGCATCCGAGGAACCAGCATCGATGCCGGGGTAAACGAGGGTGTACTCAACCTCAGGCCCATAGGCGAGCGCCTGGTTGGTCGGAATCGTCCACGGCGTGGTCGTCCAGATCACAGCATAGGCACCGACCAGTTCCGGCACGGCGGATTCGGTGATCTCGAAAGCCACGTCGATCTGGGTGGAGACGATGTCCTCGTACTCGACTTCGGCCTCTGCCAGCGCGGTCTTTTCGACCGGGCTCCACATCACCGGCTTGGCGCCGCGATAGAGCATGTCATGCTCTGCGAACTTCAGCAGTTCGGTGACGATGGTGGCTTCGGCCTGGAAGTCCATGGTGAGGTAGGGTTTGTCCCAGTCACCGTTGACGCCGAGGCGCTTCAGCTGCTCGCGCTGCACGTTCACCCAGTTCTGGGCATAGGCGCGGCATTCGGCGCGGAATTCCTCGGCCGGAACCTCGTCCTTGTTCTTCTTCTTCTTGCGGTATTCTTCCTCGACCTTCCACTCGATGGGGAGGCCGTGGCAGTCCCAGCCGGGGACGTAGGGTGCGTTCTTGCCCAACAGGGTCTGGGTGCGCACGACCATGTCCTTCAGGATATGGTTCAGCGCGTGGCCGATGTGCATGTCGCCATTCGCGTAGGGCGGGCCGTCATGCAGCACGAACTTCTCGCGGCCCGCGCGGGCCTCGCGGGTCTTGGCGTAAATGTCCTGTTCCTGCCAGCGCGCAAGAATACCCGGCTCCTTCTGCGGGAGCCCGGCCTTCATGGGGAAATCGGTCTTCGGCAGGAAGACGGTCGATCGATAATCGCGCTGTTCGGTCATATGCGCTGCGCACTAGAGCAAATGCGCGGATGTTGGAAGGGTTCGCAGGCATTGCGGCGCGCGGGTTTTGACGGCGGAGAACCTCTCCACTCCCAGCTCGTCACCCTGAACTTGTTTCAGGGTCCATTTCCCAGCACGCACGGTCCGGTCGGTGTTGCGCGATGGATCCTGAAACAAGTTCAGGATGACGTTGCTTATTGGGCTAACGGGTTTGTCGCGAGCGGGCGTTCACCCGATATGCGACAGCAGTTCCCGGGCGCGGTCGCAGTCGCGGCGCATCTGGGCGACGAGGGCGTCGAGCGAATCGAACTTCGCCTCGGGGCGCAGGAAGTGGTGGAAGGCCACTTCGATCTCCTGGCCGTAGAGATCGCCGGAGAAGTCGAAGAAATAGGGTTCCAGCAGTTCGATCGGCGGCTCGAAGGTGGGGCGCACGCCCATGTTGGCGGCGCCGGGCAGGATGCGCCCGTCCGGCATGCGGCCGGTCACGGCGTAGATGCCGTAGCGCGGGCGCAAGTAGTTGTTCATGTTGATATTGGCGGTGGGGAAGCCGATGGTCCGGCCCAGCTTGCCGCCGTGCTGCACCACCCCGCGCGCCGCGAAAGGGCGGGTGAGCAAGCGGGCGGCGGTCTCGCACTCGCCCAGCTTCAGCGCGTCGCGGATGCGGCTGGAGGAAATCACGCCCTCTGCATCATGCACGGGGCCGACGGTGCGCCCTTCCAGGCCGAAGCCCGCGCCCACTTCGCACAGGACGCGCGGATTGCCGCCGCGGCCCTTGCCGAAGGTGAAATCCTCGCCGGTGACGACCCCGGCGCAGCCGAGCTGGCGGCCGAGCACCTGCTCCACCCAGTCCGCCGCTTCCATCGAGGCCATGGCCCGGTCGAAATGGAGCACCAGCATGGCATCGGCACCGGCAGCCTCGAACAGGTCCTGCCGCTGGTCGAGCGTGGTCAGGCGAAACGCGGGGGCGTCGGGTTTGAACAGGCGGACGGGATGGGGATCGAAAGTCGCGACAATGGCAGGGCGGCCGCGTTCGCGCGCCCAGCGAATCGCTTCGCCGACCACGGCCTGGTGGCCCTGATGAAACCCGTCGAAATTGCCGAGCGCCAGAATGGCGCCGCGCATCGATTCGGGAATGGCTTCGCGGTTGTCGAGACGAATCATGTCGATTGAGGCCTATAAGTCCCGGACCAGCGTTACGAAAGCGTGCGCGGGATAGTCACCGTCCGCCTGATGTTCCTCGCGCGCGGTTTCCCGCCATTCGGGACCGGTCGCGGGCATTGCGGTGTCGCCGGGATAGTCGGCGTGGATCTCGGTCAGTTCGATGCGGCGGGCCAGCGGCAGGAACAGCCGGTAGATCTCGGCGCCGCCGATCACCGCCACGTCGTCGCCGCCCGCCCGCGCAAGGGCGTCCTCTACCGAATGCGCTACTTCCGCGCCCTCGGCTTGCCATGCGGTATCGCGGGTGAGCACGATGTGGCGGCGGCCGGGCAGCGGCGAGGGGAAGCTGTCGAACGTCTTGCGGCCCATGATCATGGGCTTGCCCATCGTCATGGCCTTGAAGCGCCGGAGATCGGCGGGCAGGCGCCAGGGCAGGGCGCCGTCGCGGCCGATCACGCCGTTCGCGGCGCGGGCGTAGACAAGGAAGAGGTCCTGCGCCAAGTGCCGGTCAGTCCCGCTGGAAGGTCAGGCGGGTGACGTGGCCCATCTTGCGGCCGGGACGCGCGGCACCCTTGCCGTAGAGGTGAAGGTGGTTGGCCGGATCGGACAGGATCGCCCGCCAGTCATCCGCTTCGTCGCCGATCAGGTTGCGCATTTCCACGGCATCGGCGGCAAGCCCGGTATCGCCCAGCGGCAGCCCGCAGATGGCGCGGACGTGATTTTCGAACTGGCTGGTGACCGCGCCCTCGATGGTCCAGTGCCCGGAATTGTGGACGCGCGGCGCCATCTCGTTGAAGACGGGGCCGTTTTCGGTCGCGAAGAATTCCAGCGTGAGCACGCCGACATAGTCCAACGCGTCGGCCACTTTGGCGGCGAGTTCGCGCGCGGCGGGAACCTGTTCCAGCAGACGCGCGGGCGCGGGCACGGTGCTGAGCGCCAGGATGCCGCCCTCATGCACGTTGTGGGCCGAATCGAAATAGCGGATCTCGCCGTCCGCGCCGCGGCACAGAATCACCGAGAACTCGGCGAAGAACGTGACGAAGCCTTCGTAGATCAGCGGCTGGTCGGGAAGGTCGAGGCCCTCGGCGTCCCCCGCCGTCATGATGCGCCACTGGCCCTTGCCGTCGTAGCCGTCGCGCCGGGTCTTGAGAATGCCGGGCGCGCCGATCGCGGCGATGGCTTCGGCAAGATCGGCGGCGGAATCGACCGGATGGAAGGGGGCAGGGGTGCCGCCGAGGTCCGTGACGAAGCGCTTCTCGTTGAGCCGGTCCTGCGCGGTTTCCAGCGCGAGAGGCTTTGCCAGCAGCGGCACGTCACCCAGCGCGGCGAGCGGGCCGACCGGCACGTTCTCGAACTCATAGGTGACGACGGCGCAGCCTGCGGCGAAGCGGGCCATGGCCTCGGCATCGTCCCAGGCGGCGCAAGTGAATTCCGCGCTGACTTCGGCGGCGATCGAATCGGCTTCGGGGGCGTAGATATGGCTACGGTAGCCGAGCTGGGCCGCGGCCATCGCGATCATGCGGCCGAGCTGGCCGCCGCCGAGGATGCCGATGGTTTCGCCGGGAGGGATCATCTTTTGGACTCGTTGCATGCAGGCCCTTCGACAAGCTCAGGGCGAGCGGACTTCAATTCAACTCGGATAACACCGTTACCCGCTCATGCTGAGCCTGTCGAAGCATCATGCCCGAGCTGGCAAGACAGCCGGGCCGAAGCGATCAGACCGGCTTTTCCGCCACGCTGGCCGTCTGGTCCGCGCGGAAGGTCTTGAGGCGCGCGGCCAGGGCCGGGTCGGAGGTGGCGAGGATCGCGGCGGCCAGCAGGCCCGCATTGGCTGCGCCCGCCTCGCCGATCGCCAGGGTGCCGACCGGAATGCCGGCGGGCATCTGCACGATCGAGAGCAGGCTGTCCTGCCCCGAAAGCGCCTTCGACTGCACCGGCACGCCCAGCACGGGAAGGTGCGTCATCGAAGCGATCATGCCGGGCAGGTGGGCGGCGCCCCCCGCTCCGGCGATCACCACCTTGAAGCCTTCGCCGTCCGCGCCCTTGGCGAAATCGACCAGACGCTCGGGCGTGCGGTGTGCCGAGACGATCCGGGCGTCATAGGCGACGCCCAGCTTGTCCAGCATCTCGGCGGCGCGGATCATGGTCGGCCAATCGGACTGGCTGCCCATGACGATGGCAACAGGAGCCCCCACCCCGCTCATCTCAGCGCTCCGAGAGATAGTAGCGGTCGAGCACCGCGAGATCGTCCGCCAGTTCGTAGACGATCGGCTGGCCGGTCGGGATTTCGAGGCCGGTGATCTCGTCGTCCGAGATGCCGGACAGGTGCTTCACCAGTGCGCGCAGGCTGTTGCCGTGGGCGGAGATCAGCACGTCGGCGCCGGCCTTGAGGTGCGGCACGATCGAGCCTTCGTAGTAAGGCAGGACGCGCGCGATGGTGTCCTTCAGGCTTTCGGTCTGCGGCACGTCGATCCCGGCGTAGCGCGGGTCGGTGGAGAGATCGAATTCGCTGCCGATTTCGAGGACCGGCGGCGGCGTGTCGAAGCTGCGGCGCCAGATCTTGACCTGATCGTCGCCGTGCTTCGCCGCGGTCTCGGCCTTGTTGAGGCCGGTGAGGCCGCCGTAGTGGCGTTCGTTGAGGCGCCAGTCCTTGGTCTCGGGGATCCACAGCAGGCCAGCGGCTTCCAGGGCGAGATGCAGCGTGCGGATCGCGCGGGTCTGGAGCGAGGTGAAGGCGACGGCGGGCGCCAGGCCCTTTTCCTTCAGCAGGGTGCCGGCGGCGCGGGCTTCTTCCTCACCCTTTTCGGTAAGGTCTACGTCCCACCAGCCGGTGAAGCGGTTTTCGAGATTCCATTGGCTCTGGCCGTGGCGGACGAGGATCAGGCGAGGCAAGGCGTACTCCCAGGTCTCAGCGGCGATCCCCTCGGGAAACGCCCGTTGGCAGACTGACTCTATGTCTGGGCGCAGCCCCTAGCTTTCCGGCGCCGGTTTGGAAAGACCGCCTGATTCGTTTTCATGACCTGATTCGGAAGAGGAGGCGGATTCGTCGGCGGAGGAGATGGCCCGCGCCTGCGCTTTGCGGCGGCGAAGATTTTCACGAAGCTTGGCGGCAAGCCGTTCCTCGCGGGAATGCGCGGTATTCGTCATGGTCAGGGCGTCTTTCGAGGGGCCTTGGAGTGGGCTTGAAATGGCTTTCTGAAAAAGAATGCGCAAGAGGCGCTTGACAATCTTCGCGGTCACGGACATTAGCGCGCCCCTGCCCCGGGTCGCCGGGACAAGCGCTTCCGGCAACGGAAATCAGGCGCTGCTGTAGCTCAGTGGTAGAGCGCGTCATTGGTAATGACGAGGTCGGGAGTTCAATCCTCCCCAGCAGCACCATTCTCCCCCATATCGAGAATTGGTGATCCCGTAGCAAGCTGCGGATGTTCCACGTGAAAACGCGTGAACTGTGACTTTTTTGCTGCACCGCAGCGCTGTCACGAAAGTGCCATCCCATTGGCACCTAACTGTCACGAACCCTGCCTAGACGCGCCGCAATTCGTTGCAAAACAGGGTTCCAGTACATGAAGACTTCCCTCCGCATCGCTGCGGGACTGCTCGCCTCGGCATCGTTCGCCACGATCGCCCATGCCGGTGAAGTGGCCGGCAGCGTGCATGACGCATCGGGCGTGCGTCCTCTGCAGTCGGCTTCGGTCCGCATCGTCGAACTGAACCGCTCGGCCGAGACCGATCGCGGCGGCAACTTCATCTTCGGCGACGTGCCGGCCGGAACCTATACCGTGGAAGCGCGCTACGTCGGCGCCGAAGTGACCACCCAGTCGCTCACCGTTCCCGCCACCGGCCGCATCGCCAGCGACTTCAACCTGCCCGCGATCGGCGGCGGCGACATCCTGGTGACCGGCCAGACCGCCAACCTGACCAGCGCCCTGTCGCGCCAGAAGGCGGCCGACGGCGTGGTTTCCGTGCTCACCCGCGACGCCGTGGGCCAGTTCCCCGACCAGAACGTGGCCGAATCGCTGCGCCGCCTGCCGGGCATCAATATCCTCAACGACCAGGGCGAGGGCCGCTTCGTGGCCGTGCGCGGCCTCGATCCCAACCTCAACTCGACCTCGCTCAACGGTGTGCGCATCCCGGCACCGGAATCGGACGTGCGCCAGGTCGCGCTCGACGTCGTCTCGTCGGACACCATCGAATCGGTGGAAGTGAAGAAGTCCTTCACCCCCGACATGGACGGTGACTTCATCGGCGCATCGGTGGAGATCAAGACCACCAGTGCCTTCGATTCGAAGAAGAACCGCTACTCGCTGAACGCCGAAGGCAGCTGGAACGACTATTCGGGCAAAGTCACGCCGAAGGGTGCGTTCGACTTCACCCAGAAGCTGGGCGAGAACTTCGGCATTGCCGGCTCCGTCAGCTACTACAAGCGCAAGTTCGAGACCGACAACGTCGAGGCGGCGGACTGGACCGAGGACGATAACGGCAACGCCTATGCCGAAACCCTGGAATACCGCGACTACGACGTCGAGCGCACCCGCATCAACGCGGCGCTCTCGTTCGACTGGCGCGTTTCGGACACCACCAAGGCCTATGTGCGCGGCAACTGGGCGCAGTTCGACGATCATGAATATCGCCGCCGCACCACTTTCGACTTCAGCGACTTCGGCGAAGCCAGCGGCGCCACCGGATCGACCGTGCGCTTCGACACCGCCGATCTCGACGATGGCGACAAGCTGACCATCGAGCGCGACCACAAGGATCGCTTCGAGCGCCAGCGCATCCGCTCGGTCGCCATCGGCAGCGACACCGACACCGGCACCTGGAAGTTCAACTGGCAGGGCAGCTATGCCAAATCGACCGAGAAGGAGACCTTCTCGCTCGATCCCAGCCGCTACACCGCCGAGTTCGAGAACGATTCGGGCGTTGCCATCGACGTGAACAACGGCAACAAGTTCTTCCCGGCTTACTCGGTCGCAAACGGCGCGGCATCGGTGAACGATGCAAGCAACTACGGGTTCGACCGCCTCGAACTGACGACCCTGTCGGACAGCCAGGACGAGGAATGGGCGGCCAAGGCCGACCTCGCCCGCACCTTCGCCGGCGACAATGGCGACTTCACCGTGCAGGGCGGCGTCAAGGCACGCTGGCGCAAGAAGTCCTACGATTTCAACATGAGCCGCTTCGACGGCTATGACGGCGACTATACGCTGGCCGATGTGCTGGGCAAGCAGACCTACCGCCTGCTCGACATGGGCCCGGTGGCCAGCAAGCGTGGTCCGGCCGACTTCTACCTCGCGAACGAAGGCGGCTTCGAATACAACGATGTCGACAGCCTGATCGACAGCTCGACCAGCGACTACTCGGTGCGCGAGGACATCCTGGCCGGTTACCTGCTCGGCCGCTGGGACTCTGCCACCCTGCGCGTGATCGGCGGCGTCCGCGTGGAACGCACCTACAACAAGCTGAACGGCAACCTTGTCGCCGTGAGCGAGAACGACGACGGCGATAGCGTGGTCGATGTCTCGGGCGTGGGCTACGAGCGCAACTACACCAACTGGCTGCCCAGCCTGACCCTGCGCTGGAGCCCGCAGAGCAACCTCGTCGCCCGCGCGGCCGGCTACAAGACGGTGGTACGCCCCAAGCTGGCCGACCTCGCGCCGCGCTACAGCATCAACGAGGATGGTGAGGCCGAATTCGGCAACCCCTACCTCAAGCCCTACCAGGCCTGGAACTTCGATGCCGGGTTCGACTACTACTTCACCAACAACGGCGCGATCTCGTTCGGCGGCTTCTACAAGTCGATCAAGGACTACACCTACAGCGCCTTCTCCAGCGAGGAAGGCACCTTCAACGGGGTGGACTATACCGAGCTGCGCACGCCGGTGAACGGCGACACCGCGACCGTCGCGGGCCTGGAAGCCAGCTTCAGCCAGGTCTTCTCGATGCTGCCTTCGCCCTTCGATGGCCTGCTGACCCAGCTCAACTACACCTACACTTACGCGCGCGGCACCGTGCTCGACGATGACGGCGTGGCCCGCCGCATCTCGCTGCCTTCGTCGTCGAAGAACACCTTCAACGTCGTGCTCGGTTACGAGAAGGGCCCGGTCAGCCTGCGCGCCGCCGGTACCTTCCGCGACAAGTACCTGGACGAAGTGGGCGGTGCCCCGGATCAGGACCGCATCGTCAACCAGCACTTCCAGCTGGACCTCTCGGCCAAGTACAAGCTGACCGAGAACGTGCGGCTCTTCGCGGACTGGGTGAACGTGAACAACGCCAAGTTCTATGCCTATCAGGACTTCGCCGGTTCCAAGCGTCTCCTCCAGTACGAGGAATACGGCTCGACCGTGAAGTTCGGCGCGAAGGTGACCTTCTGATGAAGGCACCTTTCACGACTGTCGCCGATATCGTGAAGCAGGGGTCGGGAGCATTGCTTCCGGCCCTTCTGCTTGCCGGCTGCGCAACCACGGGCGGAGCGCCTGCCGCCGTCATGCTTCCCGCCGTGAACGTTCCGGCCGAGGCCGAAACGGTGCCGGTGGGCACGCCCAACGCCGATGCCGCGGACGATCCGGCTATTTGGCGCAATGCCGCCGATCCGGCCGCCAGCCTGGTCCTCGGCACCGACAAGAAGGCGGGGCTCTACGTCTACGGCCTCGACGGCAAGGTCCGCGATTTCGCGGCGGCGGGCGCGCTCAACAATGTCGACCTTCGCGAAGTGCGCATGGCCGATGGTTCCAGGCGCATCCTCGTCGGCGCCAGCGACCGCACCGACCGCGCCGAACCGCGCATCGCGCTGTTCGCGCTCGACGGCGCGACCGGCAAGCTGGCGGCGCTGGGTGCCGAGACCTTCCTGCCCGCCGGTCATGCCCCGGCAGAGGCCTATGGCTTCTGCATGGGCAGCGCGCTGGCGCGCGGCGAACTGGCGCGGGCCTATGTCGTGCTCAAGGACGGCTCGGTGGCGGAAAGCCGCCTGCTGGAGAAGGACGGACGGATCGCGGCGGACTATGTCCGGCTGGTGAAGTTCGCCACCCAGTCCGAAGGCTGCGTGGTGGACGATGCAGGCAAGGTCCTGTTCGTGGCCGAGGAAGACGTCGGCATCTGGAAGGTTCCGCTCGCCGGGGCCGATCTCGTGGCCCAGCCTTTCGCCCGCGTCGGCGCCGAGGACGGTCTCGTGGCCGATGTCGAGGGTCTGGCCGTGGCGCGCGAGGACGGCGGCCGGGCCTGGCTGGTGGCGTCGAGCCAGGGCGACAATGCCTATGCGCTGTTCGACTTGTCCTCAAACACGCTGTCTGGGGGCAAGCCTGCGGGGCGTTTCCGCATCGATGGTGGCACGATCGGCGGCACTAGCGACACCGATGGCATCGAAGTCATGCTCGGCGATTTCGGCCCGCAGTTCCCCGAGGGCCTGATGGTCGCGCAGGACGGCAACAATGCGCCCAAGGCACAGAACTTCAAGATGTTGTCCTGGCGGTCGATCCGCACCGCGCTGGGGATCGAGTGAGCGCTATGGCCCGGCTTGAGAAACCGTACTCCACTGGAGTATCAGGGCGGGCCATGACGCGCTTTTCGAATCGCCTGAAACTCTCTGTCGGTGCGGCCGTTCTGGCCGCGTCCGGCCTGCCCTGCGCGGCCTCGGCCGACGTGTTGGAGATTGGCTCTAACGGCTATCAGTGGGTGGCCGGAGGTCCGGCAGGGCAGGGCCGTGACGCCGTGGGCGCGGACGTTGCATCAGTGGAGGCGGTTCCGGCGGCGCTCGAAGCCGCGCAGCTTCATCCGCAATCGATCACCGATGCCCTCGATGCGGCCGGACCGACCCGCTGGCGCGCGCGCGTGGCGGAACTGGCTGCCAAGTACGACATCAGCCCGGCCCTGTTCGAGGCCGTGGTCTGGCAGGAGAGCCGCTGGAACGAGGCGGCCCGTTCGCCGGTGGGTGCGCGCGGACTGGCGCAACTCATGCCCGGTACGGCGGCGCAGATGGGCGTGAATCCCGGCGATCCCATGGCCAATCTCGAAGGCGGCGCGCGCTACTTGCGCATGCAGCTCGACGCTTTCGGGGGCGATATCGAAAAGGCGCTGGCGGCCTACAATGCCGGTCCCGGCCGCGTGCAGAAGGCGGGCGGCATTCCCCGCATCCGCGAAACCCAGGCCTATGTCGCCGCGATCATGGCGCGTCTGACGGACCCGGTGCGGCGCTGAGGCTTTCGGGGCTTCGTTCCTGACTGAGGGGCCTTCGACAAGCTCAGGCTGATCCTTCGACAGGCTCAGGATGAGCGGAGGAAGGCTTTTTGGGCCGCATGGGCATGCTCGCGGATATACCAACACCCGCTCACCCTGAGCCTGTCGAAGGGTCATACCGAGCCTGTCGAATGCATCTGGCACAAGAAAAAAGCGCGCCTCCAAAGGAAGCGCGCTTTCGTCAGACCCAATTCTGCAAAAAGCCTCAGCCCAGCAGCTTCTTCGCGATGGTGCGCACTTCGCCGCCCATGTCCGGGCGGTCGAGGGCGATGGCGAGAGTCGCTTCCACGAAGCCGACCTTGGAGCCGCAGTCGAAACGCTGGCCTGCGAACGTCACCGCGTGGAACGGCTGCTCGCCGATCAGCTTGGCCATCGAATCGGTGAGCTGGATCTCGCCGCCCGCGCCCTTGCCCTGGTTGGCGAGCAGGCCCATGATCTCCGGCTGGAGAATGTAGCGGCCCGAGACGATCTTGTTCGAAGGCGCTTCGGCCACCTTGGGCTTTTCGACCAGGCCCTTCACTTCGGTCAGCGCGCCGTTCACGGCGCCCGGTGCGATCACGCCGTAGCTGGAGACTTCCTCCATCGGCACTTCCAGCACCGAGACGAGGTTGCCGCCCACTTCGTTGTAGGCATCGACCATCTGCTTCATGCAGCCGGGCGAGCCGTACATCAGTTCGTCGGGCAGGAAGATCGCGAAAGGCTCGTCGCCGATGACGGCGCGGGCGCACCACACGGCATGGCCGAGGCCGAGCGGCACCTGCTGGCGCACGGTCACGAGATTACCGGGCTGGATACGGGTGGGTTCCAGCGGATCGAGCGACTTGCCGCGGGCGGACATCGTCGCTTCCAGTTCATAGGCCGTGTCGAAATGTTCGACGATGGCGGTCTTGCCGCGGCCGGTCACGAAGACGAACTCTTCGATTCCCGCCTCGCGCGCTTCATCCACCGCGTATTGGATCAGCGGCCGGTCGACGACGGGAAGAAGTTCCTTCGGGATCGCCTTTGTTGCGGGAAGAAAGCGGGTTCCAAGTCCTGCTACCGGGAATACGGCTTTTCGGACGGGCTTTTTGAACTGTGGTGCAGACATAGGTAAGGGTCTGACTCCGTTTGGTTACAGTGCGATTAAAGCCGCTTCGCAGATGCAGCGCAACAGTCCATCCATCTTTCTCCGAGGTGTGCTTGCTGCACGGCCAAATCCGGTTAAAGAGCGGCCATGGACAAGATCATCATCGAAGGCGGCAAGCGCCTTGCCGGCACCATCCCCGTTTCCGGCGCGAAGAACGCGGCGCTGACGCTGCTGCCTTGCGCTATGTTGACCGAAGAACCGCTGACTTTGCGGAACTTGCCGCGCCTGGCGGACATCGACGGTTTCCAGCATCTGATGAACCAGTTCGGCATCTCGACGATGATCGCGGGCAGCCGGCCGGAAGATTTCGGCCGGGTGATGACGCTTCAGGCGACGCGAATCACCAGTTCGGTGGCGCCCTACGATCTCGTTCGCAAGATGCGTGCCTCGATCCTGGTGCTCGGCCCGATGCTGGCGCGCATGGGCGAGGCCACCGTGTCGCTGCCCGGCGGCTGCGCCATCGGCAACCGCCCGATCGACCTGCACCTGAAGGCGCTGGAAGCGCTCGGCGCGCAGATCGAGATGGCGGCGGGCTACGTCCGCGCCATTGCCCCCGACGGCGGCCTGCCGGGCGGGCGCTATTCGTTCCCGGTCGTCTCGGTCGGCGCGACCGAGAACGCGCTGATGGCGGCGGTGCTCTGCACGGGCAAGTCCACCCTGCATAACGCCGCGCGCGAGCCGGAGATCGTCGACCTCTGCAACCTGCTGGTCGCGATGGGCGCGCAGATCGAGGGCATCGGCACTTCGGACCTTACCATCCACGGCGTCAGCCGTCTGCACGGCGCGACCTACATGGTCATGCCCGACCGCATCGAGGCAGGTTCCTATGCCTGCGCGGCGGCGATCACCGGCGGCGAAGTCACGCTGAAGGGCGCCAAGATCGAGGACATGGAAGCCACCGTGCAGGCGCTGCGCGATGCCGGGGTCCATGTCGAGCAGACTGCCGACGGTCTTCACGTCGCTGCGGACGGCCCGCTGAAGCCGGTCACCCTGTCGACCGCGCCCTATCCCGGCTTCGCCACCGACATGCAGGCGCAGCTCATGGCACTGCTTTGCCGCGCCGAAGGCTCCAGCGTGCTGACCGAGACGATCTTCGAGAACCGCTACATGCACGTTCCCGAACTCAACCGCATGGGCGCGCATATCGAGACCAAGGGCCGTACTGCCGTGGTTCACGGCGTGCAGAAGCTGACCGGCGCCGAAGTCATGGCGACCGACCTCCGCGCCTCGATGAGCCTGGTCATCGCCGGTCTTGCGGCCGAGGGCGAGACGCAGGTTCACCGCCTCTATCACCTCGATCGCGGCTATGAGCGGCTGGAGGAAAAGCTGGCTCTGGTCGGCGCGCAGATCGAACGGGTCGGCGGCGAATAAGGCAACCTATCGGCCCGGCGGCGCGTTGCTCCACCTGAATCCCGAAAGGGTGACCCCGAGAGGAGCAACGATCATGGGCTTGATCAAGTTGGCCGCAGCCGGTGCCATCGGCTACGCGCTCTACAAATATGCCAACCGCGCTGGCGAGCAGACCGCCACGGCGGGCGGGCCCGACAACTACAGGGTCCGCGATGCCGGACCGGAAAACATGACCAACAAGCCGCCGCGCTGGTCCAAGACCGACGAGGCGATCGACGAGAGTTTTCCGGCCAGCGATCCGCCGTCGAGCTACTGATTGCCTGAGAGCCACCCCCAAGAACCACCGAAGTAAAGGGGCGGAGCCGCGAGGTTTCCGCCCTTTTGCCTGTTTCAGGGGAGGGCGGCTACCAGCCAGACCCGGATCGCGCTGGCGAGGCCGGGCGGCGTGTCGGCCTCAAGCCGCTCCGCATCGATCCGCGCCACCAGGGCATTGATCGGCACGTTCTCCCGCAAGGCGCATTGCCGCAGCAGGTCCCAGAACAGGGGCTCCAGGCTGATGGACGTCTTGTGCCCGGCGATCTCGATCGAGCGCTTGACCGGCGGGTGATAGATCGAGGTCATCCGGCCTGTCTAACAGCCGCAATGCCGAAAGGGAAAGACGGCAGACAAAGGCGGCAGACAGGGCGGCGTCCGGGCGCTATCCAGCGAAAATGCAAAGCATCATCATATACATCGGCGCGGCGCTGGCCGAGATCGGCGGCTGCTTCGCGTTCTGGGCCTGGCTGCGGATGGGAAAACCGGCGTTCTGGCTGGTGCCGGGCTGTGCCTCGCTGGTGCTGTTCGCCTGGCTGCTCACCCTGGTGGACAGCAGCAATGCGGGCAGGGCCTATGCGGCCTACGGCGGCATCTACATCATGTCGGCGCTGCTGTGGCTGTGGATAGCCGAGGGTGTGCGCCCGGACCGCTGGGACCTTGGCGGCGCCGCGATCTGCCTGACGGGCGCGGCGGTGATCCTGTTCGGCCCGCACCGGGCCTAAGAAAAACTGGGCTTAGGTAAAAACTGGGCCTGATAAAAGGAGGGACCGAGCCGAAGAGCCCGGTCCCGTCCCTGATCAGTACATGTGCTGGCCGCCGTTGATGCTCAGCGTGGAGCCGGTCACGAATGCGGCGTTCTCCGAGCAGAGGAAGGCGCAGCCGCGCGCGATCTCGTAGGCGCTGCCGAGGCGGCCGACCGGGATCTTGGCGACGATCTTTTCCAGCACCGGCGGGGGAACGGCCGCGACCATGTCGGTATCGATATAGCCCGGCGCGATGGCGTTGACGGTGACGCCGTACTTGGCGCCTTCCTGGGCCAGGGCCTTGGTGAAGCCGTGGATGCCGGACTTGGCGGCGGCATAGTTCACCTGGCCGTACTGCCCGGCCTGGCCGTTGATCGAGCCGATGTTGACGATCCGGCCCCAACCCCGCTCACGCATGCCGGGGAACGTCGCCTTGGCCATGTTGAAGCAGCCGCCGAGGTTGATCCGCATGACCTCGTTCCAGTCGTCGAAGGTCATCTTGTGAAGCACGCCGTCGCGCGTGATGCCGGCGTTGTTGATGACGATATCGACCGGGCCCACTTCCTCGGTCACGCGGGCCACGCCGTCCAGCGTCGCTTCATGGTCGCCCACGTCCCATTTGTAGGCAGCGATTCCGGTCTTTTCGGTAAAGGCCTTAGCCTTTTCGTCATTGCCTGCGTAATTTGCAACTACAGTGTGGCCCCTTTCCTGGAGGGCCAGCGAAACGGCCTCCCCGATACCTCTGGTTCCACCGGTAACGATAGCAACGCGCGCCATTATAAAGCCTTTCGCTTAGTGAGCATCCACCAAGGACAGGCTAGGAAAAGGCACAGGGCAGGGCAAGCGGAAGCCCGGGGTCAGCAAGGTTTATTTACGCCGAAATGACTTGATTGAAATGCAAGCTCACTTGCAAAAATCAGAACTTGAACTGGGTCCCGACATAGACCGCCTGGCTATCCTGCCGTCCATCGGTCAGGGGCACCAGACGCTCGCGCTCCTGCGAGTAACGCAGGCCTGCGGTAAGATCGAGATTGTTGGTCACGCGGTAGGATCCGCCTACATCGACCTCGCCCGCCTCGCCCGCGAAAGTGTGGGGCGCACGGCCGGGGGCGCGCTTCTCGTCGATCGAGAGGCGGGTGGTGAAGCGCGGCTCCTTGGGTTCGGCGCTGCCCGACTGAAGGCTGAACTTCTTGAGCTCGGGCGCATCGGAAATGCCGCGCGGCGCCGTGGCGGCCGAAGCGGCGGCGGAGATGTCCGGCGCGAAGTTCTGGTAGCCGCGCGCCACGCCCAGGTTGAAGGCGGTCGGCGCGATCTTCAGGTTGCCGACCAGCGGCACGTCGCTGCGGGCGATCTGGTTGCGGTTACGCACGATGATGGCCTGGGCGGCTTCCGGGTCGACGCGCACCGCCACGGTCACCGCGCGGTCGCGGCGGGCCGAGGGGCCGGCGGGCGTGAAGGGAAAGCGTTCGCCGTCGCTCAGCGAGCGCATCGCAATCGCGCGCGACAGGTTCTCCGGCGTGGTTTCCGGGTCGAGCGCGCCGATCGCGCGATCGGAAGGATCGGCCTTGAACGTGGTGGTGAAGGCCAGGACGGCGCTGGGCAGCGCAAGCACGGTCACGCAGCAGGCCAGCATCAGGCTGGTCTTCATGCCGCCTTTCGAAAGGGCGCCGTTCTGGGGATGCCCATTCTGCAAGTGAGCGCGCTGCGTATCCATCACAAGAGTCGTTCCTGCCGATCTTCTTTCTGTCGTTTCCGCCGTTCCATCATCTGGCAGCGGGATCGATGGCCTTATCCTCGATCCGCGAGCTTAACACAGGATGATCGCGAAAGGGAGGGCTGCCCGTCACGGTCCGTCACGCTCCGTCACGGTTTGCTCCGTTCAGCCGGTGTTTAGCCATGGCACGGTTATGGCTGCAAGCTGATCAAGCCGCACTTGCCGCCCGGGCAGCGGCGGCTATAGAGGCGTTTCACGGCTGGCGCGCGGGAAGTCCGGCGCCTTCGCCAAGACAGGAACTGGGAATTACGATGACAGGCAGCACCCATACCGGCCTTCTCTCCGCTCGATCGCTGGCAACCGCGGGCTTCTGCGCCGTGGCCGCGCTTGCGCTGGCCGGTTGTGGCGGTGGCCGCAAGCAGGTGAATTCCTCGATCGCACCTTCGGCGGTGACCACGATCGGCGTGAACAGCTATCTCTGGCGCGCTAGCCTCGATTCGCTGTCGTTCATGCCGCTGCTCCAGTCGGACAGCGCGGGCGGCGTCATCGTCACCGACTGGTACGTCAACCCCAAGCAGCCGGGTGAGCGCGTCAAGGTCACCGTCATGATCCTGGACAAGGACCTGCGCGCCGATGCCCTGCGCGTTACCGCGCAGCGCGAAGTCTCGGCAAACGGCGCCTGGGCTCCGGCGCCGGTGCAGGCCGCCACCGTGCAGAAGCTTGAGGACATCATCCTCACCCGCGCCCGCGACCTGCGTCGCGATTCGATCGGCGGCTGATTTTCCCTGCGGGCTGAACCGGCCCGCAGTTCCAATTGCGCGGGCGGCAGAAGCTCGCAGGAGACTTGATAGAGATGACCGAGCGGTTCGATCCGGCTCAGGCGGACACGCGCTGGCAGGCTGCGTGGGACGACGCGCAGTGCTTCAAGGCTGACGATACCTCGTCGAAGCCGCGCAGCTTCGTGCTTGAGATGTTCCCCTATCCTTCGGGGCGCATCCATATCGGCCACGTCCGCAATTACACGATGGGCGACGTGCTGGCGCGCTACAAGCGCATGACCGGCCACGAAGTGCTCCATCCGATGGGCTGGGACGCCTTCGGCATGCCCGCCGAGAACGCGGCGATGGAAAAGGGCGTCCACCCCGGCGACTGGACGCGCGAGAACATCGCCAACATGAAGGCGCAGCTGAAGCGCCTGGGCTTCGCGCTCGACTGGAGCCGCGAAATCGCCACGTGTGAGCCGGAATACTACGGTCACGAGCAGGCGCTGTTCATCGACCTCTATGAGAACGGCCTGGTCTACCGCAAGGAATCGGCGGTCAACTGGGATCCGGTCGACCAGACCGTGCTTGCCAATGAGCAGGTGATCGACGGGCGCGGCTGGCGCTCGGGCGCGCTGGTGGAGAAGCGCAAGCTCTCCCAGTGGTTCCTCAAGATCACCGACTTCGCGGACGAGCTGCTGGAAGGCCTCTCCACGCTCGACAAGTGGCCCGAGAAGGTCCGCACGATGCAGGAGAACTGGATCGGCAAGAGCCAAGGCCTGCAGTTCAAGTTCGATCTGACCGCCGAAGTCGGCGGGATCGGCTCGGTGGAAGTCTACTCGACCCGCCCGGATACGATCTTCGGTGCCAGCTTCGTGGCCGTCGCTGCCGATCACCCGATCGCGCAGGCGGCTGCCGTCGGCCGCCCCGAGGTCGAGGACTTCATCGCGCTGTGCAAGCAGGGCGGCACCACCGCGGCCGAACTGGAAACCGCGGAGAAGCTGGGCTTCGACACCGGCATCAAGGCCAGGCACCCGTTCACGGGCGCCGACCTGCCGGTCTACATCGCCAACTTCGTGCTGATGGACTACGGCACCGGCGCGGTCATGGCCGTTCCCGGCCACGACCAGCGCGACTTCGAATTCGCCACCAAGTACGGCTTGCCGATCCTGCGTGTCGTCGCGGCAAGCGAAGCCGATGCCGACAAGCCGTTCGATGGCGAGTCCGAGGCCGGTGACGGCGTCTGCGTCCATTCCGACTTCCTCAACGGCATGGCCGTGAAGGATGCCAAGGCCGCCGTCATCGCGCGTGCCGAGGCCGAAGGCTGGGGTGAGGGCAAGACCGTATGGCGCTTGCGCGACTGGGGCGTTTCGCGCCAGCGCTACTGGGGCACGCCGATCCCGTTCATCCACTGCGAGGTCTGCGGCGTGGTGCCGGTGCCCAAGAAGCACCTGCCGGTCACGCTGCCCGAGGACGTCGATTTCGCGACTCCCGGCAACCCGCTGGTCCGCCACCCGACCTGGAAGCATGTCGATTGCCCGCAGTGCGGCCACGCCGCCCGCCGCGAGACCGACACGCTCGATACCTTCGTCGATTCCTCGTGGTATTTCCTGCGCTTCGCCAGCCAGCCCGAGGATCGTCCGTTCGACCCGGCAAAAATTGCCGAGTGGCTGCCGGTGGAGCAATATATCGGCGGTATCGAGCACGCGATCCTGCACTTGCTCTACGCCCGCTTCTGGACGCGCGCGCTGGCCCGCATCGGCAAGATCGAGGTGAAGGAGCCCTTCGCCAGCCTGTTCACGCAGGGCATGGTCACGCACGAAACCTACTTCCGCATCAACGATGCCAATGGCCAGCCGGTCTACTTCTCGCCCGGCGAGATCGAGCGCGGCGCGGAAACCGCGACGCTCAAGGCCGATGGCGCCCCGGTCGAGATCGGCCGCGTCATCAAGATGTCGAAGTCGAAGAAGAACGTGGTCGATCCCGACGAGATCGTCGCCACCTACGGCGCCGACGCGATCCGCTGGTTCATGCTGTCGGACAGCCCGCCGGAGCGCGACCTGCCGTGGTCGGAAGCTGGCATCGAAGGCTGCGGCCGCTTCGTCCAGCGCCTGTGGCGCCTATTCGCCCAGTACGACGCTGCGGCGACCGGCGAGGACAAGGCGATTGACCGCAAGGTCCACCAGACGGTGGCCGCTGTCGCTTCGGACATCGAATCGCTGGGCTTCAACAAGGCCGTGGCACGCATCTACGAACTGACCGGCGCGGTCGAGAAGGCGGCCCCTTCGGCCAGCCGCTCGAACGCGATCCGCACGGTTCTGCTGCTCGTCTCGCCGATGATGCCGCACCTTGCCGAAGAGGCATTCGCCCAGTTCGGGGAAGGCCTCGTCTCGCAGGCGGCATGGCCCGAAGTCGATCCGGCGCTGCTGGTCGAGGACGAAGTGACCGTGGCCGTCCAGGTGAAGGGTAAGCTGCGCGACACCCTCACCGTCGCCAAGGGCACTTCCAAGGAAGAGCTTGAAGCCCTTGCCCTTGCCAGCGAGAAAGTGCAGCGTGCGCTGGATGGAGCCGAGGTGAGGAAAGTGATCGTCGTCCCCGACCGCCTGGTCAATCTCGTCGCGTGATGCGTTTCCTGCGCCTCCTGGGTCCGGCATTCGTCGGGGCCGCCCTGCTTTCCGGGTGCGGCCTCCAGCCGATGTATGCCGGCGGCGGCAACGGCGCGGTGGCGCGCGGCCTTCAGGGCGTGCAGGTCGCCGCGATCGAGGGGCGCGCGGGCTGGCTGGTCCGCAACGCCATCACCGACCAGCTCGGTGCCGACAAGGCGGGTGAAGCGCCGCGCTACCGGCTCGACATCCGGCTTGACGACAAGCTCGAAGGCTTCGCCCTGCTCTCGGACGACACCATCGGCCGTGAACGCCGCACCTTGCGTGCGCGCTATCAGCTCGTCGACATGTCCAATCAGGAAATCGTGCTCGATGCCACGGCCGGTTCCGATGCGGGAATCGACGTGGTTTCGTCCGACTATGCCACGATCGCGGCCGAACAGACGGCGCTGGAGAACATGTCCAAGGACATCGCGACGCGCATCGTCACCGCCGTGGCCCTGCGCCTGCGCGGCGATACCAAGCAGTAGACGGCGTGACGCGGTGAAAGCCACCCAGAAGGATTTCGGCGGCCTTGCAGCCCGCGCCGCTCAGCAGGCGCGGGTTTTCTTCTTTTGCGGCCCGGACGAGGCCGGTGCCAGCGATGCCGCCGCCAGGATCGTCTCGCTCCTGTCCGAACCGGGCGAGCGGGTGGAGATGTCCGGTTCGGAGCTGCGCCGCGATCCGGTCAAGCTGGGCGATGAGGCCCGTTCCAATTCGCTGTTCGGCGGCACTTCGCGCCATATCTGGGTCCGTGCCCAGGGCGATGAGGCGCATGACGCGGTGCAGATCCTGCTCGAAAACGGGGTCGATGCCTGTCCGGTCCTGATCGTGGCGACCGGCGCGACCGACAAGTCGCGTACGGCGAAGCTGCTGGCGGCCCGGCCGGACGGACTGGTCGCCATGTTCTACCCACCCGATCTGGCCGCGGTGACCGGTGCCGTGCGGACCATGGCCAATGGCGCGGGCCTGAAGATGGGCAGCGACCTGGCCGAGCGAATCGCGCGGGCTTCCGGCCTCGATACCCGGCTGGCACGGTCGGAAGTGACCAAGCTGGCGCTTTATCTCGATGCCAGCGCGGAAACCCCGCGCCCGGTTTCGGGCGCCGACCTCGATGCGGTGGGCGCTGCGACCGAGGATGACGACTTCGGCCCGCTGGTCGATGCCGTTCTGGGCGGCAAGCGCGAGGCAATCGGCCCGGAACTCAAGCGGATGCGCGACCAGGGCATCAACGCGGTCGGCCTGCTGCTTGCCTTCGAGCGGCGCACCGCGCAACTGGCGGGCCTCAATTCGCGACTCGGCAGGACCGGCGATCCGGGCGCCCTGATCGAGGCCGAGGCTTCCGCGCGCCGAATTTTCTGGAAGGACAAACCAGCACTCGGGGTGCAATTGCGTATCTGGCGTGGTAATCGTTTGGAGCGCCTGGTGGCCCGTCTTATTGCGATGCACCAATCGCTTTTGAGCAATAGCCAGGACGCCGACCTTCTGCTGGCAGAAGGGTTAGTCGAAATAGCCAGAATTGCTACGATTGATGGCAAACAACGGATAAAAAGAACAGCTTAACTGAATCGGCTTTCCCACGCCGATGGAATGTTCATAAGGACATTCGCCTATTGCAGTGCAGCACGGAAAGGAATCCGTGGTACAAGCCTTAGGACAGGACGAGGGGATCCGGGGGGCATGAGTTCGACAATCGGGAGTGTTGAACGCATGAATGCGCCATTTGCAGTATCGACCCAAGCCGTTCAGCGCTCCGAAGTAGACGAACTTCTCGTCGCACCTTCGCTCGAACGTCGGCGGCTTCAATGTTATCTCGCCTTGCTGGTTGGGGACCTCGCGGCCCTTCTGGCAGGCTTCGCCCTTGCCGGCTGGCTCTATGACACGGGCCGGGGATTGCAGATGGCACTCGTCTACGGACAAGTGCTGCTGCCGATCTTCCTCACGCTGGCGCTGTACAACGCGGCCTATTCCACCGACGCCCTGCGCGACGGCTGGCGCGGGATCTTCCGTGCCGAAGTCTCCATGGTGGTGGCGGTCGTCGTCGTCGTCTTCGTGCAGTTCCTGATGAAATCGTCGGCGGAACTGTCTCGCGGCGCCTTCAGCGGCGGCGTGATCTGCGCCATGGCGCTGATCGCCTGGTCGCGGCTTCAGTTGCGCAGCTTCGTGCGCTGGCGCTGCGGCGCCAACGTGATCAACGAACTGATCATCGACGATGGCGGGCCGCAGCTGCGCATGGCAGGCGCGATCCGCGTATCGGCGGCGGCCATGGGCCTGCGCCCCAATCTCAAGGACCCGGACTCGCTCGACCGCGTCGGCCTTGTCCTGCGCAATATCGACCGGGTGGTGGTAAGCTGCCCTGCCGATCGCCGCGCCGAATGGGCAATGGTGCTCAAGGGCGCCAATGTCGATGGCGAAGTGCTGGACGACGAAGTGGCGCGTCTCGGCGCCCAGGGTGCGCGGGTGACCGGGCAGCACGGACTGCTGCTCGTCTCCGCAGGGCCGTTGGGCCTGCGCGAACGTGCGATCAAGCGCATCTTCGACGTCGCCTTTTCCGGCGGCGCGATCCTTGCGCTCTCGCCGTTGCTGCTGGTGGTGGCGCTGGCGGTCAAGTTGCAGGACGGCGGGCCGGTGTTCTTCGTCCAGCGGCGCATGGGCCGCGGCAATACCTTCTTCAACATGTACAAGTTCCGCAGCATGACGCAGGCCTTGTGCGATACCAACGGCAATGTCTCGGCTTCCAAGGAAGACCAGCGCATCACCGCCGTGGGCCGCTTCATCCGCCGCACCAGCATCGACGAGCTGCCGCAGCTCTTCAACGTGCTGCTGGGCGACATGAGCCTGGTGGGGCCGCGTCCCCACGCCACGGGCTCGCTGGCGGGCGACAAGCTGTTCTGGGAAGTGGACCGCCGCTACTGGCAGCGCCACTGCCTGAAGCCGGGTCTCAGCGGTCTGGCCCAGGTGCGCGGCTATCGCGGCGCCACCGACCAGGAATCGGATCTCATCAACCGTCTCCAGTCGGACCTCGAATATCTCGAAGGCTGGACGATCATGCGCGACCTGCACATCATCTTCCTGACCGCGCGGGTGCTGGTTCACGACCGGGCGTTCTGATCTTCAACGAGGAGGACCGGCCTTCCCGAGGGCTTGTCCTTTCTCCCAAAGCAAAAGGCCGGTCACGACATCGAAGTCGTGACCGGCCTTTTGCTTTGGGGGCCGCCGGTAGAACCGGCGCCGGGTTCTCAGTTGTTCTTCTTGGGAACGTTGAAGGTGCCCTTCACGCGGCCGCCCGAGGCCGAGGAGACGCCGCTCTTGAGGTCCATCACGAAACGGCCGCCGCGCAAGGTATCGCCGGTGCCGCGCTTGAGCGAGGCATTGCCGACCATGGTGATGATGCGCTGGTTGAAATCGTAGATGGCGGTGTCGCCCGTGGCCACCTGGTCCTGCCGGGTGACGACGACATTGCCGCTGGCGGTGATGCGCTGGACCTGGGTCTGGTCGCCCTTGGTGAAATCGATCACCGTGCGGGCGCCGCGCAGGCGCAGGTCCGCCTGGGTGATGTCGACATTGCCGGTCAGCACCACGCGGTTCTGCTTGTCCTGAAGCTCGATCCGGTCGGCACCGAAATCGACAGGGGCGTTCGAGTTGTGGCCCGAGATCGCCTGCGCGCCGAGCTGCTGGCCGGCCGCGAACAGGGCAAGGCCTGCCACCGGTACGGCGAGAGCGATCCGAACCGAGCGGGATTCAAAAAAGCGGCGGGTCATTGCGGCATCCTCAGCTTGCCGGGCGTGATGCGCATCCGGGCATTGCCTTCGAGTGTAACGGTGCGGGTGTCGAGATCGGCGTGCATCGTATCGGCCTTGAAGGTGCCCGAGGGCACGGTGCCCTGCACACCGCCCGATGCGACGGCCAGCTTCTGCTTGATGTCGACGTCGACCTTGCTGGTGGTCATGGTGTAGCCGTCGGACGACTTGAAGTTGACCGGGCCGTCCACCGCCATGGTGTCGTTGTCGAAATTGTAGGCGCCGCGCGGCGCGGCGATATCCGCCGGGCCGTCACGCAAGTTCATCTGGGCGACCAGCGTTTCCATCTCGACGATGGGAATTTCGGGCGAGCGCTGCACCGCCGTGCCCGCCGTGACCACGAAATCGCGGCCCTGGTTGTCCTGCCCGCGATAGGCGGCGCGCGAGACGGCGATACGTTCGCCGGTGGTCGCCACCTTGTTGCGGTCGAGCAGAAAGCTGATCTCTCCGCGCGGAGAGAGCGGGACCAGGATCATCACGGCGGCGACCAGGCCGATGCCTGCGGGCAGGGCCTTGGCCAGGATCGACACCATGCGATCGTGCGAGCCGCCGGGCGCGGCGAATTGCCGGCGGCGGTTGCGGACCTGGTTGGCTTCGACCGACATGCGTGATCAGGCTCCGGTCAGGCGGCTTCGTGGCTGAAGATATCGTGATCGGGCCAGCCTGCAAGGTCGAGCCGGGCGCGGGCGGGCAGGAAATCGAAGCAGGCCTGGGCGATCTCGGTGCGATTCTCGCGGGCGAGGCGGACCACCAGGATTTCGTGCATGGCGTGCAGGTAACGCACGTCCGAGGCGGCGTATTCCTTCTGCGGCTCGGTCAGTTCGGCCGCGCCCCAGTCGCTCGACTGCTGCTGCTTCGACACTTCCTTGCCGAGCAGTTCGCGCACGAGGTCCTTGAGGCCGTGACGGTCGGTATAAGTGCGGGTCAGCTTGCTGGCGATCTTGGTGCAGAACACCGGCGCGGCGGTGACCCCCAGGTAGTGCTCTATCGCCGCCAGGTCGAACCGGGCGAAGTGATAGAGCTTCAGCCGGGCCGGATCGGCCAGTACCGCCTTCAGGTTCGGCGCGGCAAAGTCGCTGCCGGGAGCAAAGCGTACGAGATGCTCGTCGCCCTGTCCGTCGGAAATCTGGACCACGCAAAGGCGGTCGCGCGGGGTGATCAAGCCCATCGTCTCGGTGTCGACGGCAACGGGTCCCGGCGCAAGCACGCCTTCGGGGAGATCTTCTTCGTGGAGATAGACAGCCATGGTCCTAAAATGCTTAGGGACTGGGCCTCGGTTTCGCAAATGGTTTAGGCGGGAGTACGGCGCGAATGGACGTCTCGGGATCGCTTCAGGGCGTGCCGCCATCCTGGCAACCGGCTCTCGGCGGGGTGCTCGATTCCCCCGAATCGCGCCGACTGGGCGGGTGGCTCAAGGCCGAAGAGGCTGCGGGCAGGCGAATCTATCCGCCGCGTGGCAGTCGGCTCAGGGCGCTGGAACTGACGCCGCTCGATTCCGTGCGCGTCGTTATCCTGGGGCAGGATCCCTATCACGGGCCGGGGCAGGCGCATGGCCTGTCGTTCTCGGTGCCGGAAGGGGTGAAAGTGCCGCCCTCGCTCGTCAATATCTACAAGGAACTGGCGAGCGACTGCGGCGTGACCCCGCCGGGGCACGGCAATCTCGAACACTGGGCGCGGCAGGGCGTGCTGCTGCTCAACAATGCGTTGACGGTGGAGGAAGCACAGGCCGGTTCGCACCAGAACAAGGGTTGGGAAGCGATCACCGATGCAGCCGTCGCGGCGGTCGCCGCCAAGGCGGAGCCTTGCGTGTTCCTGCTGTGGGGCAGTCACGCTCAGAAAAAGGCGATGCGGGTGCCGGGGCTGGCGTCGAGCCACCATCTGGTGCTGAATGCCCCGCATCCCAGTCCGCTGTCGGCCCATCGTGGGTTTTTGGGGTGCCGTCATTTCAGCAAGGCCAATGCGTTTCTGGCGGAGCACGGTCGCGGAACGATCGACTGGTAGGCCGATTGGTAAGGTCTAATGGAAAGGTCGTCGTCCCGGATCAGGTCCGGGACGACGTCAGGCTGAAGCGCCCGGGATGGCTTCGTCCATCACGTAGTGGCTCATCGCTCCGCCCACGCCCATGTCGCCGAAGGCCGCGCGGAAGCGACCGAAGGCATCCAGCCCGCGCGCGGCTTCGTGCGCTTCCATGGATGTCCAGACGACGTTGAAGGTGAATTTCGACGGATTCTCCACCCCGCGTCCGAAACGGACCGAGACGACGCCTTCACAGGCGGCCAGATCGGACAGGCCTGACCGGTGCATGGCTTCGGCAAAGCTTTCCTCCGCCCCGGCGCGCACTTCGATTTCCGCGATTTCCAACAGCATTCGGCCTCCTATCGTCCGTGGTAGGCTCAGCGAGAGCGGCGCGGCGGTCAACCGCTGGGCAGGAGTGATCGCCGGAGCGTCGGCAACTGGTAAACGAAAAAGGGCGCCCCTTGCGGAGCGCCCTTTCCCGAAATCGAGGTCTGCCGGGCTCAGCGCGGCAGTTCGGAAGCACCCATGAGCGCTTCGTCCACAGCGCGCGCGCACTGGCGGCCTTCGCGGATGGCCCAGACCACCAGCGACTGGCCACGGCGCATGTCGCCGCAGGAGTAGATGGCGGGATCGCTGGTGCGGTAGTCGGCCATGGTGGCCTTGACGTTGCCGCGCGCGTCCAGATCGACGCCCGACTGGTCGAGCATGCCGGCCTTGCGCGGGCCGACGAAGCCCATGGCGAGCAGGATGAGGTCGGCCTGGAGCGTGAACTCGCTGCCTTCCACTTCCTGCATCTTGCCGTCCTTCCACTCGACGCGGACGCATTCGAGGGCACGCACGTCGTTGTCGCCGATGACGCGCTTGGTCAGCACGGCCCAGTCGCGCTCGACGCCTTCCTCGTGGCTCGACGAGGTGCGCAGCTTGAGCGGCCAGTTCGGCCAGGACATCGCCTTGTTTTCATGCAGCGGCGGCTTGGGCATGATTTCGAGCTGGGTCACCGAAGCGGCGCCCTGGCGGTTCGAGGTGCCCACGCAGTCCGAGCCGGTGTCGCCGCCGCCGATGACGATGACGTGCTTGCCGGTGGCCGAAAGCGTGCCGCGCGGGGCGGCGCGAAGTTCGTCGTCGCCCGCGTTGCGCTTGTTCTGCTGGGTGAGGAATTCCATCGCGAAGCGCACGCCAGGCAGTTCGAAGCCCGGAATGTTCAGCGGGCGGGGATCCTCGGCGCCGCCCGCGAAGACGACGGTGTCGAAGTTTTCCTTGAGCGAGGCGACCGAGACGCTGACGCCGACTTCGGTGGAGGTTTTGAACTCCACACCTTCCGCCATCATCTGCACGAGACGGCGGTTGATGAGGTGCTTTTCCATCTTGAAGTCAGGGATGCCGTAGCGAAGCAGGCCGCCGACGCGGTCGCTCTTCTCGAACACCGTCACCGAATGGCCGGCGCGGGCCAGCTGCTGGGCGCAGGCCATGCCGGCCGGGCCGGAACCGACCACGGCCACCGACTTGCCGGTCTTCTTCGCGGCGGGCTTGGGCGTGATCCAGCCTTCCTGCCAGCCCTTGTCGACGATCGCGCATTCGATCGACTTGATGGTGACGGGCTGGTCGATGATGTTCAGGGTGCAGGCCGCCTCGCAGGGTGCGGGGCAGATGCGGCCGGTGAACTCGGGGAAGTTGTTGGTCGAATGGAGGACTTCCAGCGCGTTGCGGAAGTCGTCCTCGTAGACCAGGTGGTTCCAGTCCGGGATGATGTTGTTGACCGGACAGCCGGTGTGGCAGTGCGGCACGCCGCAGTTCATGCAGCGCGAGGCCTGGTCCTTGAGCGCCTGCGGCGCCAGCGGGACGACGAACTCGTTGTAGTTCTTGAGGCGCTCCTTGGCATCGCCATAAGTGCGGTCCTGGCGGTCCAGTTCGAGGAAGCCGGTTTCCTTGCCCATCTTACTAATTCCCGATCTTATTCTGCTGCGACCGAAGCGGCTTCGAGGCGTTCAGCCTCCTGCTGGCGCAGAGCCTTCGCGTAGTCGCGCGGCATCACCTTGACGAACTTGCCCAGCGCGTTCGACCAGTCGTCGAGCAGTGCGCGGGCCCGCTTCGAGCCGGTGTGCAGGTGGTGGCGTTCGAGCAGGATGCGCAGGCGCTCCGCATCGTGGCGCAGCATGTCGCCCATGCCCAGGTCGCGGACCGAGACGGTGCGCTGCTGGGGACGGCCGGTGCCTTCTTCCTCGTCGGCTTCGGCGGAGATCTTGAGCAGGTCCACCATTGCGGGGTTGACCAGCCTGTCGAACTCGCCGTCCTCGTCGTAGACGTAGGCGATGCCGCCGGACATGCCTGCCGCGAAGTTGCGGCCGGTCTTGCCGAGCACCATCACGACGCCGCCGGTCATGTACTCGCAGCCGTGGTCGCCGCAGCCTTCGACGACCGCGATCGCGCCCGAGTTGCGGACCGCGAAGCGCTCGCCGCCGACGCCGTTGAAGAACGCCTCGCCGGAGATCGCGCCGTAGAGCACGGTATTGCCGACGATGATGTTCTTGAGCGGATCGCGGTTCACATGGCCGGGCTGGCGCACGATCACGCGGCCGCCCGAAAGGCCCTTGCCGACATAGTCGTTGGCATCGCCGGTCAGGTCGAGCGTGACGCCGTGGGCGAGCCAGGCGGCGAAGCTCTGGCCGGCGACGCCGGTGAGCTTCACGTTGATGGTGTTGTCGGGCAGGCCGTCATGGCCGTAGCGACGGGCCACTTCGCCCGAAAGCATCGCGCCGACCGTGCGGTTGACGTTGATGACGCTCTTTTCGATGCGGACGGGCTGGCGGCCCTCCAGCGCATCGGCAGCGGCGGCGATCAGGCTGTTGTCGAGTGCGTTCTCGAGGCCGTGGTCCTGCAGCTCGCTCCAGCCCAGCGAGGGGCTGTCGCCCAGCGGGGCCTGGTAGAGGACCTTGGAGAGGTCCACGCCCTTGGCCTTCCAGTGCGAGATCGCTTTCTTCATGTCGAGCTTGTCCACGCGGCCGACCATTTCGGCGATCGTGCGGAAGCCCAGCTGCGCCATGATCGCGCGCAGTTCCTCGGCGACGAAGAAGAAGTAGTTGACCACGTGCTCGGGCTGGCCGGTGAAGCGGGCGCGCAGGACGGGGTCCTGGGTGGCGACGCCGACCGGGCAGGTGTTGAGGTGGCACTTGCGCATCATGATGCAGCCCGCCGCGATCAGCGGTGCGGTGGCGAAGCCGAACTCTTCCGCGCCGAGCAGCGCCGCCACGGCGACGTCACGGCCGGTGCGCAGGCCGCCGTCGGCCTGGACCACCACGCGGCTGCGCAAGTTGTTGAGCAGCAGGGTCTGCTGGGTTTCGGCCAGGCCGATTTCCCAGGGCGAACCCGCGTGGGTCAGCGAGGTTAGCGGCGAAGCGCCGGTGCCGCCTTCGTAGCCCGAGATCGTGATGTGATCCGCGCGGGCCTTGGAAACGCCCGCCGCGACCGTGCCCACGCCCACTTCGGACACCAGCTTCACCGAGACGCGGCTGGTCGGGTTCACGTTCTTGAGATCGTGAATGAGCTGCGCGATGTCTTCGATCGAGTAGATGTCGTGGTGCGGCGGCGGCGAGATCAGGCCGACGCCCGGTGTCGAGTGACGGGTGGCGCCGATGGTCTTGTCCACCTTGTCACCCGGCAGCTGGCCGCCTTCGCCGGGCTTGGCGCCCTGGGCCATCTTGATCTGGATGTCGTCGGCATTGACGAGGTATTCGGTGGTCACGCCGAAGCGGCCCGAGGCGACCTGCTTGATCGACGACCGCATGGTGTCGCCGTTCGGCAGGGGCTTGAAGCGCGAGGGATCCTCGCCGCCTTCGCCGGTGTTCGACTTGCCGCCGATGCGGTTCATCGCCAGTGCCAGCGTGGTATGCGCCTCCCACGAGATCGAGCCGTAGCTCATCGCGCCGGTGGCGAAGCGCTTCACGATCTCGCTGGCCGGTTCCACCTCGGAGATGTGGATCGCCTGGCTAGGGGCGAATTCCATCAGCCCGCGGATGGTGAGCATCCGGGTCGACTGGTCGTTGATGGTGCGGGCGAATTCCTCGTACTTGGCGGGGACATTGCCGCGAACCGCGTGCTGGAGCGCGCCGATGTTCTCGGAGGTCCAGGCATGTTCCTCGCCGCGCACGCGCGCGCCGTAGATGCCGCCGACGTCGAGCATGTTGGCGTAGATCGGGTTGTCGCCGTAGGCCGCGTTGTGGCGCTGCACGGTTTCCGCCGCGATCTCGGCCAGGCCCGCGCCCTCGATCGAGGTGGCGGTCCCGGTGAAGTACTTGTCCACGAAAGCGGTCGAGAGGCCGACGGCGTCGAAGATCTGCGCGCCGCAATACGACTGGTAGGTCGAGATGCCCATCTTGGACATGACCTTACGGATGCCCTTGCCGATGGCGTAGACGTAGTTCTTCGCCGCCTGCTCCGCCGTCACCGGCAGGTTCTTGCGAACGCGCACGGCTTCGATGGTTTCGAGCGCCAGATAGGGGTTGATCGCTTCCGCGCCGTAGCCGGCCAGAGCGCAGAAGTGATGCACTTCGCGCGCTTCGCCGGTTTCCACGACGAGGCCGGTCTGCATGCGCAGGCCCTGGCGGACGAGGTGGTGGTGGACGGCGGCCGTCGCCAGCAGTGCCGGCATCGGGATGCGGTCCGGGCCCTGGGCGCGGTCGGACAGGACGAGGATGTTCTTGTCCGCCAGCACCGCTTCGGTGGCGGCCCAGCACATTTCCTTGATCGCCATCTCCAGCCCTTCGACGCCGGAAGCGGCATCCCAGGTCATGTCGATGGTCTCGGTGCGGAAGGCGCCGTCGAGCGCGGCTTCCACCGAGCGGATCTTGGCAAGGCCAAGGTCGGTCAGGATCGGCTGGCTGACTTCCAGGCGCTTGTGGCTGCCCGCGTCATGACCGAGCAGGTTCGGGCGCGGGCCGATCATGGTGACCAGGCTCATCACCAGTTCCTCGCGGATCGGGTCGATCGGCGGGTTGGTGACCTGTGCGAAGTTCTGCTTGAAGTAGTCGTAGAGCAGGCGCGCTTTGTTCGACAGCACCGGAATCGGCGTGTCGGTGCCCATCGAGCCGAGCGGATCGTCGGCATTGACGGCCATCGGTTCGAGGAAGCGGCTGACGTCTTCCTGGGTATAGCCGAAGGCCTGCTGGCGATCGAGCAGAGTGCCGGTCGGCTGGGGCAGCTCGGCCAGTTCGGGCTCGATCACGTCGAGATCGGCCAGCTTGTACTGCGCCTGCTCAAGCCACTTTTCGTAGGGCTCTTCGTTGGCGAGCTGGGTCTTGATCTCTTCGTCTTCGATGATGCGGGCCTGTTCGAAGTCGATCAGGAGCATCTTGCCGGGCTGGAGGCGCCACTTGCGGACGATGTTGTCTTCCTTGATCGGGAGCACGCCCGATTCCGAAGCCATGACGCAGATGTCGTCATCGGTGACGAGGAAGCGCGCGGGGCGCAGGCCGTTGCGGTCGAGGGTGGCGCCGATCTGGCGGCCATCGGTGAAGGCCACGGCGGCCGGACCGTCCCAGGGTTCCATCAGGGCGGCGTGATATTCGTAGAACGCGCGGCGTTCCGGCGTCATCAGCGCATTGCCCGCCCAGGCTTCCGGGATGAGCATCATCATTGCGTGGACGAGCGGATAGCCGCCCGCCAGCAGCAGTTCGAGCGCATTGTCGAGGCAGGCGGTGTCCGACTGGCCGTGGGGGATCAGCGGCCACATCTTGTCGAGATCGGCGCCGAGCAGCTCCGATTCCATGGTGCGGCGGCGGGCGTTCATCCAGTTCACGTTGCCGCGAACGGTGTTGATCTCGCCGTTGTGGGCCATGAAGCGGAACGGGTGCGCCAGCTTCCAGCTCGGGAAGGTGTTGGTCGAGAAACGCTGGTGGACCAGGCCGAGCGCCGAGACGAACTCGGGATTGCGCAGGTCGTCGTAGAACGAGCCGACCTGGGTCGCCAGCAGCAGGCCCTTGTAGACAATCGTGCGGCTGGAGAAGCTCGGCATGTAAAGCTCGGTCAGGCCGGGCAGGTCGTGCTTTTCGGCCATGGCCTTGAGCGGATTCTGCGTCTGCTTGCGGATCGCCAGGATCTTGCGCTCGAAAGCGTCCTGATCGGCGCAGTTTTCACCGCGGCCGACGAAGCACTGGCGGATCACCGGCATCGAATCGATCACGGTCTTGCCGAGGCCGTCGAGCGTGACGGGCACGTCGCGCCAGCCGATCAGGTGCTGGCCTTCCTTGGCGATGAACTTCTCGAAAGTCTGCGTGATCAGGTCGCGGCTGGCCTCGTCCTGCGGCAGGAAGCACATGGCGACGGCATAGTCGCCCGCCTGCGGCAGCGTCACGCCGGTGGCGGCGGCCCAGCTGCGGAACAGGGTATCGGGAAGCTGCGTCAGGATTCCTGCGCCGTCACCCAGCAGGGGATCGGCGCCCACCGCACCGCGGTGGTCAATATTTTTCAGGATTTCCAGCGCCTGAGTAATGATTGCATGCGTTTTCTGGCCTTTGATATGGGCTACGAAACCCACACCACAAGCATCGTGTTCATTACGCGCATCATAAAGGCCCTGGGGCTTAGGAAATCCCATCGATAAAAACCCATCCTGTCATTTTTTGCCGGGGACCATGCGTCGCTCCAGACCCGCACGAATCGTGCGGCGCCTTGGTGCGTCATGGTGGTCCCAAGCGCCCCCATGACGATTACGGGACGCTTTTGCAATGGCGAAGACAGGGGTTCGCGCAAAATTCGGTGCGTGTGCGCGGTAAAAAAGGGAATTTTGTTATGCGAAGATGCGTTTCAGTTGCGTGAGACGCGTCTTTCGCCGGAAACGGAGCCCCGTCAGGCGGCTCCGCTCATGCGCTGCAAGGTGGCGAGTGCCGCGCGCAGGGCCTTTTCGGTTTCGGTAGGATCCGGGCGGGCCGGAGGGTCGAAGGGACGATGGGCGGATTCTTCGTCGGACGATGCTTCCAGCTCGTTTGACTGGAGGACCTCGGCGGCCGGTTCGTCGAAGCGCACGAAGTTCTGGCGCGGCGCTTGGCGGGTGAGGTTGAGCAGCGAGGAATAGCCCCGTTCGAGCACGGCTTCCTCCTCGTCGTCCTCGGGCGCCTCGCGGTAATCGAAGTCTGCCGAAAGCGTGTTGAAGGCCGCGTACTTTCCGGCGTCCTCCGCTTCGTCCTGCTCGTCCTCAGCGGCGATCGGTTCCGCTGCAACAGCCTGATGCGTGGGGGCAAGGCCGATATGGCGCGGCGGGACATAGCCGGGCAGGGCGTCGTCCGCGTCGTCATGGCCGAAGGCGTCGAAGCCGACCGGCCGCAGCGCCGCGGGAATGCGGGTCGTCGCGGCAGGGGCGATTTCGGGTTCGTTCCGCTCGCTGTCCGGCACGGGGCGCAGGGGGGCAGCGAAAGGGGCTACCGTATCGGCGAGCGTATCGGCGACTGGGGCAAGACGCGGGAGCGCGAAGCTCTTCGGCGCATCGCTGTCGGGGAATTCGATCGGCGCCGATGAGGGGAAGGCGATGGTCCCGCCGCTCTCCACCGCATTTTCCGAAACGCTTTGCGGGGCGGCTGCGGGCGGCGTCGAGTCCGGTCCGGGAGATCCGGCGCGGCGGCGACGCTCCTGTTCCATCGCCAGGGCCAGACGTTCCAGCAGTTCCACTTGCGACAGGTCTTCGAGATGGGCACCGGCGATGCGCTCCGCCGCGGGGAGGCGTTCGTCCTCGGCGGAAGTCCCGGTCGATTCGGTGGTGTCCTGCGCGAAGAGCGGCTGGACCTCGGTGGCCTGCCGGTTTTCCGACAGGGGCCGCGAATAGGCTTCGAACAGGCGATTGCTCAGGTCTTCCGGCTTCGTCTGCACGGCAGGCTCGGGAATCTCGTCGGCGTCTTCGCGGGCGGCGGCCCAGCGTGCCGGGGAGAAGGGGTGGGGATCCTGGCGCGGTTCGAGCCATTCCGGGATTCGGCCGAACGGACCTTTCTCTTCTTCGCTTTCAGCTTCGTCTTCGGACTCGGCGGCGAGGGGGCTTTCGCTTTTGCCCTCGGTCAGCGACCATTCGGCGGGAATCGGTGCATCTACCGGGGCTTCTGTTTCAAGCGCGCGCTCTTCCGGGGCGGGTGCCGGTATGGTGAGTGCGGCGGCCTCGATGCTCTGAAGGTCCAGTTCGGAGAGGTTGAGAATCGGTGGTTGCTCGGCTGAGACGGTTTCAGCGGGGGCTTCTGCTTCTTCCGGGGCGAGCGGCGCGGCGTCCTCGGCCACCAGGGCGAAGGCGCGGCGGCGGCGGGGAAGCGCCGGACGCGCGGGTTCCTCTGCGGATTCGGCTTCCGGCTCGACGGTGACCTCACCAGCTTCGAGACCGGCGAAGGGCATGCGGGCAGGCGCTTCCTCGGCGGTCTGCGCGACGCGGCGGCCTGCGACGAGGCCGACCAGACCGCCGAGTCCCGTCAGCGCCAACGCGAAGAGGATGCGTGCCGTGGTGCCGAGCGGCGGCGCGGCCATCGGCAGGATCTTGTCGATACCGGCGGCGGAAACGATCCGCTCGATCAGTGCCGGGCTGACGATGAGCGATCCGAGGCCGAACAGGGCGGCGAACCACAGCGCGACAATCGCCGGGAACAGGGGGTGCCGGCTGATCGGTTGGGGTTTCCTGTTTTCTGGTTTCGCCACGTCGTTAACCCCGTTCTGAGATCCTGATGGAGGAAACCTGCCAGCTCACGCAGCGGTTTCCAGCCCTTTTCGTGCGTCGAGAGGTGCCACCATTTGGTAAACGTCTCGATAATGGCGGGCATTTGCGGCCCAATCGTGCCGTTCCCGTACATGACGGCGCCCGGCTTCGCGGTAGCTTTCCCACGATTCGCGCGCTTCCAGCAAGTCTGCAAGGGTAGCCGCGCAGGCGGCGGGATCGTCGGGGGCGAACAGCACGCCGGTCCGGCCGTGAGTCACGAGTTCGCGATGGCCGCCGACGTCGCTGGCGGCGACCAGCTTGCCTTGGGCCATGGCTTCCAGCGGCTTGAGCGGGGTGACGAGGTCGGTCAACCGGCTCTTCTTGCGCGGATAGGCCATCACGTCGGCCAGCGCGTAGTAGCGCTCTACCTCATGATGCGGCACCCGGCCGATGAAGCGGATCGCGGCGGCGGCGGGCGAGGCCTGCGCCTGCGCGCGGAGGGCCTGCTCGCGCGGGCCGCCGCCGACCAGCAGCAGGCGCGCGTCGGGCTGGCGCTCCAGCAGCAGCGGCATGGCGGCGATCAGGTCGTCCAGCCCCTCGTAATCGTAGAAGCTGCCGATGAAGCCGATCACCGGGCAGGGCCTACCGTCCCGCTCGAAGCCGAGTTCGCGGGCCAGCACGGGATCGCGGGCGGGGGGCGCGCCGAAAAGGTCGAGGTCGACGCCATTGGGCATCTGCGAGATCTTCGCGGCGGGAACCCCGCGCGCGATCAGGTCGGTGCGCAGGCCCTCGCAGATCGTCACCACGGCATCGGCGCGCGCGATCACGCGGTTCTCCAGGGCGCGGGTGAGCCGGTACTTGAGCGAGCCTTCGGTGCCCGTGCCGTTGCCGACCGCTGCGTCTTCCCAGAAGGCGCGGATTTCGTAGACCAGCGGGATGGCATGGCGGCGGGCCACGCGCGCGGCGGCGGCACCGCAGAGCGAGGGGGAATGGGCGTGGAGCACATCGGGCCGCCACTCCCGCACCAGCCGCTCGATCGATTCGGCGAAAAGGGCGATCTCGCGCCATTCGCGAAGGCCCGGCGGGCCGCTCACGGTTCCTTCGGTGCGGTGGAAGACAAGGCCGTCGGCCTGCTCCACGGCAGGGCCTTCCGCCTTGTGGCGTATGCCGGTAATGCCCCTGATCTCGAAGCCCATGGCCTCCTGCGCCTTCAGGATCGCACGGGTGCGGAAGGTATAGCCGCTGTGCATCGGCAGCGAATGGTCGAGAACGTGAAGGATGCGGGTCATGGCGGTAATTCCTATGTCTGCAAGGCTTAACGCCGCGTCAACTCCGCGCTGGTAGGCCCCGGGCAATGGTGGACATCCTTGCTCTTGCCCTGAGCCATGGCTTGCTGGCACTCGCCGCCTGGCGGCTGCTGTTCCGCCCGGATCTGGATGAGGAAGTGGCGCGCGAGGCGCCTCGCGCGGATAGCACCTCTCGACAGGTTTCGGGCCGAAAAGGCGCCGTCCGCCGCGAGATGCGCTGGCCGGGCGGCAGCGAGGACAAGGGCAGCGGCGGGGGGGACAGCAACGATGCTTGACCTTGCGCTGACCGGATTCGTCGTGTGCTTCCTGCTGATCGGCTTCCGGCGCCCATTCCTCTGGGTGCTCTGCTATCTTTATGTCGATATCGTCAGCCCGCAGATCATTTCCTGGGGCATCCTGTCCCGTCTGCCGATCTCGCTCATGGCCTTCGCGGCGGCTTTCCTTGGCTGGGTGGCCTTCGACGACAAGCGCGATTCGCGCTTCACCCTGCGCCAGGGCATTCTGGTGGCGCTGCTGCTCTATTGCGGGTTCACCACTTTCACGGCCGATTATCCTGTGGAGGCGGCCGAGAAGTGGGCCTGGGTCTGGAAAGCGCTGGTCTTCGCGATCTTCCTGCCCTTCACCTTGCGCACGCGCCTGCGGATCGAGGCGGTGGCCCTGGTCATGGTGCTGGCCGCAAGCGCGCTGATTATCGACGGCGGCCTCAAGACCGCGGGCGGCGGCGGCGGCTACGGGACCCTGCGCATCTTCGTGGAGAACAATACCGGCCTTTACGAAGGTTCGATCCTTTCGGCGGTGGCCATTTCGATCATCCCCATCGTGCTCTGGCTGGTGAAGCACGGCACCGTGTTTCCCGCGGATTGGCGGGTCTATCTGTTTGCCGCCGCGCTGATCTTCGCCTGTTCGCTGATCCCGGTTGGCACGCAGGCGCGCACCGGGCTGGTGTGCCTGGGCGTGCTGTGCCTGTTCTATCTGAGGACCGCGCGGCACAAGGTGCTGATCGCGGGGGGCATGGCCCTGGCGGTGATCGTCGCGGTGCCGTTCCTGCCGCCCGCCTTCCTCGCGCGGATGGGCACGATCGAGAATCACGAGGCCGACCAGTCCGCCAGCACGCGCCTGGGTGTGTGGAAATGGACCTGGGGCTATGTGAAGGAGCATCCGCTCGGTGGCGGCTTCGTGGTCAACCAGTCCAGCCGCGTCGAATACGATACCGTCATGCGCAAGACCGTGGACGGCAGCACGGTGATCAGCCGCGAGCACATCGTCGAGCAGGGCCGTGCCTTCCATTCCAGCTACTTCGAGATGCTGGGCGAGCAGGGCTTCCCCGGATTCGGGCTGTGGATCCTGCTGCAACTGACCGGCCTGCTGCAGATGGAGCAGATCCGCCGCAGCTGGAGGAAGCGCACGGGCCCGGACGAGAGCTGGGTGGCGCCGCTGGCGATCGCGCTGCAGCTGGCGCAAGTGGTCTATCTGATCGGCTCGCTTTTCGTGGGCATCGCCTTCCAGCCCTTCATTCTCATGCTGATCGGCCTTCAGTGCGGGTTGTGGAGCTATCTCAAGCGAATCGAGACGGCCTCCGGGGAGGGGGTGTTACGGGCGGGCGCGCGGCGGATCGGCGGCATGAAGACGCCGGGAAGGTTGCGGGAAGAGGGCGCTTGAGAAGATTTAATCCTAACGCCCGCAGGATTCCTGTGCCCCCGAAAACGTCCATGCACCCGAATTTACGGCAAATTAACCTTTAACCTTCATTGCTCCTATGGTTAATACAGGGAAATATCCGTTCCGGCTGGGGATAGCGTCGGAACGGGGGGCGAAAGGGAATTTCCGATGCGAGTGCTGCTGATCGAGGATGAACCGACTACTGCGCGGGCCATCGAACTCATGCTGACCGCCGAAGGCTTCAACGTCTACTCCACCGACCTCGGTGAAGAAGGCCTCGATCTCGGCAAGCTCTACGATTACGATATCATCCTGCTCGATCTCAACCTGCCCGACATGCACGGGTACGACGTGCTGAAGAAGCTGCGCGTCGCCAAGGTTCAGACGCCGGTTCTGATTCTCTCGGGTATCTCCGAAATGGATTCGAAGGTCCGCTCGTTCGGCTTTGGCGCCGACGACTATGTGACCAAGCCTTTCCACCGCGAGGAACTGATCGCGCGTATCCACGCCGTCGTCCGCCGTTCGAAGGGCCATTCGCAGTCGGTCATCCGCACCGGCAAGCTGGTGGTGAACCTCGACGCCAAGACCGTCGAGGTCGACAGCGCCCGCGTGCACCTGACCGGCAAGGAATATGCGATGCTGGAGCTGCTCTCGCTGCGCAAGGGCACCACGCTGACCAAGGAAATGTTCCTCAACCACCTCTACGGCGGCATGGACGAACCGGAACTGAAGATCATCGACGTCTTCATCTGCAAGCTGCGGAAGAAGCTGGCCCATGCCTGCGGCGGCGCCAACTACATCGAGACCGTATGGGGCCGCGGCTATGTGCTGCGCGACCCGGACGAGCTTCAGGAAGTCGCCTGAACCGCGCACAAGCAGCTTGCATGGAACGGCCTGCCCCCTTGGGGTGGGCCGTTTCGTTTTGGTGACGGATAAAGGGCGGCGTTGACCTTGCCGGGCATCGGTGTCAGTGGCCGCCGCCATGACGGCTCACAAATCCGGCGATCCGACCACGCTCAACCGCCTCTACGGCCGCGCCAAGGGCAAGCCCCTGCGCGCGGGCCAGCAGGCTCTGGTCGACAACCTGCTGCCGCAGATCGCGGTTCCTCTCGAAGGCCCGGTCACGTCCGCGCTGCTGTTCGGCGACGATCGCCCGATGCATTTCGAGATCGGTTTCGGCGGCGGCGAGCACATGGCAGGCCGGGCCGACATGCTGCCGAGCCACGGCTTCATCGGTGCCGAGCCTTTCATCAACGGCGTCGCCCAGGCGCTGACTCATGTGGCGGGCGACAACGGCGCCAGCCCGCCGCTCGCCAATGTGCGCATCCATCACGGCGATGCGCTGGAAGTGCTCGCGCGGATTCCCGACGCATCGCTCTCGTTCCTCTACCTGCTGCACCCGGACCCCTGGCCCAAGGCGCGCCATGCCAAGCGGCGCATGATGAACGACGGCCCGGTGGACATGTTCGCGGCCAAGCTCAAGCCCGGCGGCGAGTTCCGCTTCGGCACCGACCACGACATCTACTTGCGTCATGCACTGATGGTCATGCAGCGCCATACCGACCAGTTCGAATGGCTCTGCGACAAGCCGCAGGACTTCCAGGTCCGTCCCGGCGGCTGGCCGGAAACGCGCTACGAAACCAAAGCGCGCACCGTTTATGGGCATGAGGTCTGGTATTTCCGCTATCGGCGGAAGTGAGGCGAGGATGATGTCCCGGCAATGACGTCGTCCCGGACCTGATCCGGGACCGCTGGCGGTGAACGGCCCACGTTTGCGGCTAGGCCCGGCAGGCGCTCTTCTGCCAGGTTCCGCCTAAAGACTTGCCAGCGGTCCCGGATCAAGTCCGGGACGACGGTCTTTCTACGACGGTCTTTTCAGACACGGCATGCCTGAAAAGGGGCGCCCCGGTTGACCGGAGCGCCCCTTTTTCATTTACCCGGCGATCCCCGCCGCCGCCAGCACCGCCAGCGTCAGCACGTCCGGCGCCAGCGCGGTCATCGGCACGATCTGCACCGGCTTCTCCGCGCCCAGCAGCATCGGCCCGATCGAGGTCGTGCCGCCGATCTCCTTGAGCAGCTTGGCCGAGATATTGGCCGACTGAAGCCCCGGCATGATCAGCACGTTCGCCGGAGCCGACAGGCGGCTGAACGGATAGAGCTTCATGATCTTCGGGTTCAGCGCGGCGTCGGGGGCCATCTCGCCCTCGTACTCGAAGTCCACCTGCTGCTCGTCGAGGATGCGGATCGCCTCGCGGGTCTGCTCCAGCCACTTGCCCGAGGGGTTGCCGAAGGTGGAGTAGCTGAGGAAGGCGACGCGCGGCTCATGGCCCAGGCGGCGGGCGACGGCGGCGGTTTCCTTGGCGATCACCACGAGCTGCTCGGCGGTGGGGCGCTCGTTGATCGTGGTGTCGGCCATGAACACCGTGTGGTTCTTGCCGACCAGCAGGTGAATGCCGAAAGCGAGCTTGCCCTCGGCCGGGTCGAGCACGCGGCGCACTTCCTTGATGGACTGTGCGAAGGGGCGGGTCATGCCGGTCACCATCGCATCGCCCACGCCCAGCTTGAGCAGGCCGGAGGCGAAGATGTTGCGGTCGGTATTGACCATGCGCTGCACGTCGCGCTGCAGGAAGCCGCGGCGCTTGAGGCGCTCGTAGAGCATCTCCACCATCGGCGCGACGTGATCGGAGACCATCGAGTTCTCGATATGGTAGCTCTCGGGATCGGCGACGCCGAGTTCCGCCATCTTGTCGAGAATGACCTGGGTGCGGCCGACCAGGATCGGTTCGCCGTAGCCGAAGTCGCGGTACTGGATCGCCGCGCGCAGGACGACTTCGTTGTCCGCTTCCGCGAAGATCATGCGCTTGGGATTGGCGCGGACCTGCTCGTAGACGCGGGTGAGCACCGAAGTGGTGGGGTTTAGGCGGGCCTTGAGCTGGTCGCGGTAGGCCTCGAAATCCTCGATGGGGCGGGTGGCGACGCCCGAATCCATTGCCGCCTTGGCGACGGCCATCGAGACGACTTCCATCAGGCGCGGATCGAACGGGGCCGGGATGATGTAGTCGCGGCCGAACTGCTGCGTCTCGCCATAGGCGGCGGCAACGTCTTCATGGACCTGCTCGCGCGCCAGTTCGGCAATCGCCTTGGCGGCGGCGATCTTCATCTCTTCGTTGATCGCGGTGGCCGAAACGTCCAGCGCGCCGCGGAAAATGAAGGGGAAGCCCAGCACGTTGTTGACCTGGTTCGGATAGTCCGAACGGCCGGTGGCGACGATGGCGTCGGGGCGCACGGCCTTGGCTTCGGGCGGGGTGATTTCCGGGTCCGGGTTGGCCATGGCGAAGATGATCGGCTGGGGGGCCATGGACTTGACCATCTCGGGCGTGATCGCGCCCTTGGCCGAGAGGCCGAGAACGACGTCCGCGCCGACCAGCGCTTCGGTCAGCGTGCGCCTGTCGGTCTTGACCGCATGGGCGGACTTGAACTGGTCCACCCGCTCGCGGCCCGGATAGATCACGCCCTTGGTGTCGCAGACCAGCACGTTCTCGTGGCGCACGCCCATCGACTTGATCAGCGCGGTGCAGGCCAGTGCCGAGGCGCCGGCGCCGTTCACCACGACTTTGATCTCGTCCAGCTTGCGGCCGGTGATTAGGCAGGCGTTGATGAGACCGGCAGCGGCGATGATCGCAGTGCCGTGCTGGTCGTCATGCATGACCGGGATGTTCATGCGTTCGCGCAGCGCCTGCTCGATGATGAAGCACTCGGGCGCCTTGATGTCTTCGAGGTTGATGCCGCCGAAGCTGGGTTCCATCATGGCGATGGCCTCGATCAGGGCCTCGGTGTCCTCGCTGGCCAGCTCGATGTCGATGGAATCGACGTCGGCGAAGCGCTTGAACAGCACCGCCTTGCCTTCCATCACCGGCTTCGAGGCAAGGGCGCCGAGGTTGCCCATGCCCAGGATCGCGGTGCCGTTCGAGATCACCGCAACGAGGTTGCCCTTGGCGGTGTAATCATAGGCGGTGGCGGGATCGTCGGCGATCGCCTGGACCGGAACGGCGACGCCCGGCGAATAGGCAAGGCTGAGGTCGCGTTGCGTGGCCATGGGCTTTGACGCAATGATCTCGATCTTACCGGGGCGGATCGTGTTGTGATAGAACAGCGCCTCGCGCTCGGTGAACTGGACCTTGGACTTTTCGGACAAGCGATTTCTCCCGATTTGGGAGTGGCCCTAACGAATGTTATCGCGACGCGATAGGGGAAAGGCACCGTGTCCGCGCTTCCCTAAAAGGGGGCGGCGGCGCTAACGCTCGATGCCATGAGCGGACATTCTGACAAGGCGGGCGTGACCCCGATGATGGCCCAGTACCTTGCCCTGCGCGAGGTGGCCGGGGACTGCCTGTTGTTCTACCGGATGGGCGACTTCTTCGAGCTGTTCTTCGAGGATGCGAAAATCGCAAGCCAGGTGCTCGATATTGCACTCACCACGCGCGGCGAACATGGCGGCCAGCCGATTCCGATGTGCGGGGTGCCGGTCCATGCGGCGGAGGGCTACCTCGCCCGCCTGATCAAGGCCGGTTGCCGCGTGGCCATAGCCGAGCAGACCGAAACGCCCGCCGAGGCCAAGGAGCGCGCCCGAAAGGAAGGCAGGGCATCCAAGGCGCTGGTGGCGCGCGATATCGTGCGCTTCGTCACGGCGGGCACGCTCACTGAGGAATCGTTGCTGGAGCCGCGCCGCGCCAATGTGCTGGCGGCGGCCTGCGATCTGCGCGGCGTGGTCGGCATTGCCGCCTGCGACATCTCCACCGGGCAGATGGTGCTGGAAGAGTGCCCGCCCGAGCGGCTGGGCGCCGCGCTGGCGCGTCTGGGCGCGAGCGAGCTGGTCGTGCCGGAAGGCTGGGAACTGGCGCCAGACGGTGCGATCCCGCGTTCCGCGCATGAGTTCTCCTCCGATGGCGGCGATGAGCGATTGAAGCTGGTCCACGGCGTTGCGACGCTCGACGGCTTCGGCACGTTCACGCGCGCCATGCTGGCAGCGGCGGGCGGCCTCATCGCCTATCTCGACCATGTTGGGCGCGGCAAGCTGCCGCTGCTGCTGCCGCCCGAGGCGCGCAGCAGCGATGCGGCGCTGGCGATGGACGAGGCGACCCGCGCCAGCCTGGAAATTCTCGAATCGTCGCAGGGCGGGCGCAAGGGCAGTCTGGTCGAGGCGATCGACCGCTGCGTCACCGGCGCCGGCGCGCGCCAGCTTGCGGAAGACCTCTCTGCCCCGCTGATGGACCGCCATGCCATTGCCGAGCGGCTGGAACTGGTCGAATGGCTCCACGACGATGCCCTGCTGCGCGAAGACATGCGCGCGGCGCTGCGGGCGCTACCGGATGTGGGCCGCGCGCTGGGCCGCGTGGTGGCGGGGCGCGGTTCTCCGCGCGACCTGGGCCAGCTTCGCGACGGTCTCTCCGGGGCGCGGCGGATCGGTGAGCGGCTGGCCCAGATGGACGGCCTGCCGGTGCTGCTGGAGCGGCTGATGCCTCACCTCGGCGGCCATGCGGCGCTGACCGACCATTTCGCGCAGGCGCTGGTGGAGAGCCCGCCGACCGAGCGCGGGCAGGGCGGCTATATCGCCGGAGGCTACGACGCCGCGCTCGACGAACTGCGCGTCACGTCGGGCAATGCCCGCCGTGCGATCGCCGCGCTGGAAGCGAAGTACCGCGAGGAGACCGGCGTCGCCGCGCTGAAGATCAAGCACAACAACGTGCTCGGCTACTTTATCGAAGTGCCGCAGCGCCATGCCGACAAGCTGCTGGAGCCCGACAGCGGCTTCTCGCACCGCCAGACGATGGCTGGCGCCATGCGCTTCAACGCGCTGGCCCTGCATGAGGAAGCGAGCCGCATCACCGAGGCGGGGGCTCACGCGCTCGCCGCCGAGGAGGCGCATTTCGAGGAACTGGTGGCCGAGGCGGTCGCCGCCCGCCACGCCATTGCCGGCACTGCCGCCGCGCTGGCGCGTCTCGACGTGGCCGCCGGGCAGGCGGAGCGCGCGGCCGAAGGCGGTTGGACGCGGCCCGAAGTGGTGGACGGCCTTTCGCTCGACATCGAGGGCGGTCGTCATCCGGTGGTCGAGGCGGCGCTGAAGGTTCAGGGTGAGCGCTTCGTCGCCAACGATTGCCGTCTGGCGAGCCATGACCGGCTCTGGCTGATCGGCGGGCCGAACATGGGCGGTAAATCGACCTTCCTGCGCCAGAATGCGCTGATCGTGCTGCTGGCCCAGGCAGGCGGCTTCGTGCCCGCCCGGTCGGCGCGGATCGGCATGGTGGACCGGCTGTTCAGCCGCGTCGGTGCGTCCGACAATCTCGCGCGCGGGCGTTCGACCTTCATGGTGGAGATGGTGGAGACTGCCGCGATCCTCTCGCAAGCGACCGAGCGCAGCTTCGTCATCCTCGACGAAGTGGGGCGCGGCACTTCGACCTATGACGGCCTCGCGCTGGCCTGGGCCGTGGCCGAAGCCGTCCACGAGACAAACCGCTGCCGCTGCCTGTTCGCCACGCACTATCACGAGATGGCGCGGCTGGGCGAAACCTGCGAGGCGCTGTCGCTCCACCATGTGCGTGCCCGCGAGTGGAAGGGCGATCTGGTACTGCTGCACGAACTGGCCGAAGGGCCTGCGGATCGCAGCTATGGCCTTGCCGTAGCACGCCTTGCGGGGGTTCCGCCCAAAGTCATCAGTCGCGCCAAGTCGGTGCTGGAAAAGCTGGAGAAGGGCCGCGCCGAAACCGGCGGCCTCGCGGCGGGGCTGGGCGATCTGCCGCTGTTCGCGGCGGCGCAGGAAGCGCAGGAGGAACAGTGCGACGTGCTGCGAGACAAGCTGCGCGATATGGATATCGATGCGCTGTCACCGCGCGATGCGCTGGAGATTCTCTACGATCTCAAGCGCGAGGCAGGCACGGAGTCTTAACCGGATCGCGCTTATGCCGGGCGCATGTTCGGACCGGGAATCAGGAATGTCTTCAGGAGCCGCTGGCATGCGCTGTTCTGGTCGGCGAGCATGCTGCTGACCGCCTATTGCTCGGTGCCCGCACCGGACGATGCGGCGCAGGACGATAAAGGGCTCGAGGGCGGGGCAGCCAAAGTCGCCGCGAAACCTTCGCACAAGAATCCATGGGCGAAGGATTCGGCGGCGAACTGAGTGTCAGCTGTCGTCGTCGGCGAAATCCTCGTCAGCCGCGTTTTCCTTGCCGTAGCGGTCTTCGAGGTCGTCCATGGTTTCCTCGCCGCGATAGGCCGACATGTCGATCACGCCGCTCGAATCCATCTGGTTCATGTGATCGACCAGATCCTCGATATCGTCCTCGTCGGCGATGCCGCCCTTCACTTTCTCGCTCTCCTCGAGGCCGAAGCCGCTGGAGGCGCGGCCTTGCGCTTCTTCCGAGAAAGTCTGAGCCTGGGTGTCTTCGTCTTCCTGCTCGGGATTGACCGTTTCCGGGGCGCGGTCGTCGGGGCGTTCGCTCATTGCAGGTCTCCTTTGCCGCATTAACGGTTAGGCCGCGCGCCGGGTTCCGGTCTTGTATGAAGCGTTCCGAAAGGAGGGCTCAGCGGGAGGGGACGGGAACCTCGCCGGAGTAGTCGTAGAAACCCCGGCCCGTCTTGCGGCCATACCAGCCCGCCTCGACGTATTTCTGGAGCAGCGGCGCGGGCCGGTATTTCGGATCGCCGGTAGTGGCCTGGAACACCTTCATGATCTCGTAGAGCGTGTCGAGGCCCACGAAGTCGGCCAGGGTCAGCGGGCCCATCGGATGATTGGCGCCCAGGCGCATGCCCGCATCGATATCCTCGACCGAGGCCAGCCCTTCGCCCAGCACGAAGATCGCCTCGTTGAGCAGCGGGCAGAGGATGCGGTTGACCACGAAGCCCGGCGCGTCGCCCGCCAGCACCACGGTCTTGCCCAGCGCCTCGCCGAAGGCCTTCATCCGCGCGGTCGTCTCGTCCGAGGTCGCAAGGCCGGGGATCACTTCGACAAGGCCCATGACCGGCACCGGATTGAAGAAGTGCAGCCCGCAGAACCGTGTCGGATCGGGCGAGGCCGCGGCCATGCGGGTGATCGGGATCGAACTGGTGTTGGAGGCGAGGATCGCGTTCGCACCCAGAACTTCGCCCACGGCGGCGAAGATCTTGAGCTTGATGTCCTCGCGCTCGGTGGCGGCCTCGATGATGAGATCGCAGTCACCCATCGTGGAATAGTCACCTGCGGTGGCGATGCGGGGAAGCAGCGCGTCGACCTCTGCCTGCGCGATCTTTTCCTTGGCCACCAGCCGGGCAAGGCTCTTGGCGATTCCGGCCTTGCCCTTCTCGGCATTTTCGATCGAGATGTCGGACAGGACCACGTCCATGCCTTTGCTCGCCACGGTTTGGGCGATGCCCGAACCCATGATGCCCGCGCCGATGATTCCGACTTTGCGCACTGCCAAACTCCTCTGATGATCCCGTTGTGCCGGAACGATTATCACCGGCCTTCGGGAAGGGAACCTAGCGATAGATCTAACGATTCTGGCCGGGCACCCAAAGCACGTCGTCGGCGCCATTGGCATTCACCGCCCGGGCGAGGACGAAGAGATAGTCGCTGAGCCGGTTGAGATAGCCGAGCGCGGCCGGGTTGGCGGGGACTTCGGCCGCCATGGCAACGGCGGCGCGCTCGGCCTTGCGGGCGGAGGCGCGCGCAATGTGGACGCGCGCGGCGGCCTCGCTGCCGCCGGGCAGGATGAAGCTGCGTAGCGGCTGGAGATGGGCGTTGATCGCGTCGATCTCGCTTTCCAGCCATGTCACTTGCGAGGGGACGATGCGCAGGGTCATTTCGCCGGGGGTGAAGTCCTCGCCGGGCGTGGCGAGGTCGGCGCCGAGGTCGAACAGGTCGTTCTGGATGCGCGTGAGCACGGCGCCATGCGACGTTTCGGCAAGCGCGCAGACGGCAAGGCCGATCGCGCAATTCGTCTCGTCCACCGCGCCGATCGCTTCCATGCGCGGCGCGTATTTCGGCAGGCGGGAGCCGTCGACGAGGCCCGTGGTGCCGTCGTCACCCGTGCGGGTGTAGATCTTGTTGAGCTTTACCAAGGTGGAATCCCTAACGCGCCATCGCAAGGAGGATGGCGCAGACGATCACCGCCGCCGCCTGATACTTGATGCGGTTGAACATCATCTTGTTCTGGAGAAGCTGGTTCGCGGTCGGTTCGGTCGAACCCGGATCGCGGTTCAGGTCTTCCTTCGTGCCCCGCATGAAGGCCACGATGCCGCGCACGAGGCTGACGACGACCAGGATCATCAGGATAATGATGATCGGGATGAGAATGGTGCTCATGCCTTTTGGTCTACGCCTGCCGAGAGCGAAATGCCAGCCGGGAAGCGGCCTAGGCGGAGCGCCTCCACGATGGCTGGCCCATCCTCTCCGGCACGCCTGCGATCGCCGAGCGAGGGCGCGCCGCGCCGCTTGGCGAGCTTGCGGCCGTCCGGTTCGATCAGCAGCGGGTGATGGTGCCAGAGCGGCACCGGCAGTCCGAGCAGAGCCTGTAGCAGGCGGTGGACATGGCTGGCCGGAAACAGGTCCATGCCGCGCGTGACGAGGGTGATGCCGTCTTCCGCATCGTCGAGCGTGGCGGCGAGGTGATAGCTTGCCGGCAGGTCTTTGCGCAGCAGAACGACATCGCCGAATATCTCCGGTGCCGCCGTCTGCGTGCCCGCTGCTTCGTCGGTCCATTGGAGCGGGCCGGTCAGGTCGAGCGCGCGCGTGACGTCCAGCCGCCAAGCCGCGCCATCAGGATCGACGCTTTCGGAAGTGCCGGGGCGATGGCGGCAGGTGCCGGGATAGACCGGGCCGTCCGGGCCCATCGCGGTCGCGGCGGCGGCGATCTCGGCGCGAGTGCAGCGGCAGGGGTAGAGCAGGCCCATGGCCTTCAGGCGCTCGCCCGCCGCGGCATAGCTTTCCAGTCGGCGCGACTGAAAGCGGACTTCTCCGTGCCAGGCCCCATCCCGGACGAGCCCGAGCCATGCGAGATCGAGGAAGAATTCCTCGACGAACTCGGCGCGGCTGCGCTCGCCGTCGATGTCCTCGATCCGCAGCAGGAACTCGCCGCCCCTATCGCGGGCCAGATCATGCGCGACCATGGCCGCATAGGCATGGCCCAGGTGAAGTGGGCCGTTGGGGCTGGGGGCGAAGCGCGTGCGGATCATCGTCTTCGCTCCTAGCCGGGCGGGCGTCGGTCGCAAGCGGGTAAGCTTCTGGACAAGAGCTGGGTAATGTTGGGACAGACTGTTGGCAGCCTGTGGACCGTCTGTGGAATCCTTGTGGCAAACCTGTGGATTGTTGTATGGAGCGCACCCCGGCGCCGCTTGACGGCGACTCGCGCAAATGCTGCAAAGAAACACATGAGCTGCCATGAAACCGCAATCAGGGCCTGCGACAGGAGGCCATGCTCAAGTCGGAGCTGATAGAGCGCGCGGCCCGGTTCCGCAGCGCGGAGGATGATCCCTCCCGAAGTCTTTCGGACTGTCCTGCTCTAGTGCTCAATGCGGATTACACGCCGCTTTCCTATTACCCGCTCAGTCTCTGGCCCTGGCAGACCGCGATCAAGGCGATTTGTCTCGAACGGGTGGACATCATTTCCAGTTACGACCGGGTGGTCCACTCGCCCAGCTGGTCGATGCAGATCCCCTCGGTGATCGCGCTCAGGCAATATGTCCGGCCTTCCGAATTCCCCGCCTTCACCCGCTTCAACCTCTTCCTGCGCGACCGGTTCAGTTGCCAGTATTGCGGTTCCCCCCAGCAGCTGACCTTCGACCACGTCGTCCCGCGCCGTCTCGGCGGCAGGACGAGCTGGGAAAACATCCTCACCGCCTGCGCGCCCTGCAACCTCAAGAAGGGCGGCCGCACCCCCAAGCAGGCGAACATGCCCCCCCTGGTGGCCCCGATCCGGCCGACCAGCTGGCAACTCCAGGAACGCGGCCGGGCCTTCCCCCCGAACTACCTCCACGAAACCTGGCGCGACTGGCTCTACTGGGACATCGAACTGGAGGCTTGAGGGGGCGGGATGCAGACGTTTCGAATCCCGCTTGGCGATCTCGCGCGACGAGCGATGGAAACCGTCGCCCTCGTGGCGCCGCTTTTGATGGGTTGCTTGTACCTCGTCGCGGCAGTCGTGCTGCCGTTCGGCGGCGCGTTCGAACAAGGCGAAAGTTCCGTGCATGTGGCGGCGGCGCTGTTCGTCTTGTCAGCCGCGGTGGGGCTTCATCTGATGCGCCGCAACACGATCACCAGCATTATCGGCATTCTTTGCGCGGGAATGGCGCTGATCGTTATCAGCTATACCTTTGCCCGGCATCAACTGCTGGGAAGCGCGGGTTATTGGCAGGCCTTTGCCGTGCCCGTCCTGAGCGCCATGTTCTGTGGATGGCATTTGCGCGAAAGCAGGCAGGCTCGCACCGATCCGTTCTGACGTAGCGAATTCGGGCCGACTTCCGGCATATCGCATCCGTTTTCGGTTCCTTCCATGATGGCGTTTCGCGAGCGGCGCCGCTAGAGAACGCCCGAGGGAGCCGCGCAAGCGGTGCGGAAGATCATCCGGCATTAACGAGACAGTCTCCAAGGGGAGGTCATGAGCAAGCAATTCTTCGGCACCGACGGCATTCGCGGCCGTACCAATCAGGGCGCGATGACCGCCGCCATTGCCATGAAGGTCGGCCAGGCGGCCGGCACCCGCTTCCTGCGCGGCACGCACCGCCACCGCGTGGTGATCGGCAAGGACACGCGCCTGTCCGGCTACATGCTGGAAAACGCGATGGTCGCGGGCTTCACCAGCGTGGGCATGGACGTGGTGCTGCTCGGCCCGATGCCGACCCCGGCGGTCGCCCTGCTGACCCGCGAACTGCGCGCCGACGTGGGCGTGATGATCTCGGCCAGCCACAACCCTTACGAGGACAACGGCATCAAGCTGTTCGGCCCCGACGGCTTCAAGCTCTCCGACGAGGATGAGCTGGCGATCGAGGCCATGCTGGCGCAGGATATCCCGCTCGCTGCATCCGAAGACATCGGCCGTGCCCGCCGCATCGACGACGCGGGGGGGCGCTATATCCACGCCGTCAAGCGCTCGCTGCCCGAGGCAGTGCGCCTCGACGGCCTCAAGATCGCGCTCGATTGCGCCAATGGCGCCGCCTATCAGGTCGCGCCTTCCGCCCTGTGGGAACTCGGCGCGGAGATCGTCGCGGTGGGCGTCTCGCCCAATGGCCGCAACATCAACGCCAAGTGCGGCTCCACCCATGTCGAACTGCTCCAGGAAACCGTGGTCTCCTCGGGCGCCGACATCGGCATCGCCCTCGATGGCGACGCCGACCGTCTGATTGTCGTGGACGAGAAGGGCAAGACCGTGGACGGCGACCAGATCATGGCGCTGATCGGCACCCAGCTTGCCGCGCGCGGCGCCCTGCGCGGCGGCGGCGTGGTGGCCACGGTCATGTCGAACCTCGGCCTCGAACGCTATCTGCAAGGGCAGGGGCTGAAGCTCGAACGGACCAAGGTGGGAGACCGCCACGTCCTCGAACGCATGCGCGCGGGCGGTTTCAACGTCGGCGGCGAACAGTCCGGGCACATGATCCTGCTCGACCACGCAACGACCGGAGACGGCACCGTGGCCGCGCTCCAGGTGCTGGCGGCGCTCGTCCAGTCGGGCAAGCGGGCGAGCGAACTGCTCCACCTTTTCGATCCCGTGCCGCAACTGCTGCGCAACGTGCGCTTCTCGGGCGGGAAGCCGCTGGAGGCGGCAGGCGTCAAGACGGCCATCGCCGAGGCGGAAGCCTCGCTCAACGGCAGCGGACGGCTGGTCATCCGCGCCTCGGGCACCGAGCCGCTGATCCGCGTCATGGCGGAAGGCGACGATGCCGGACAGGTTGAGGCCGCCGTCGCCTCGATCTGCGCCGCCGTGGAAGAGGCTGCCGCCTGATGGCCCTGGAAATGCGCCCCGACTGCGAACGCTGCGGCACCGACCTCCCGGCCGATGCCCCCGGCGCCTTCATCTGCAGCTTCGAATGCACCTACTGCGCGGAATGCGCGGACGACCTCGACGAGCTTTGCCCCAATTGCGGGGGCGAACTGCTCGACCGGCCGACGCGGGCAAAGCGGCACTTCGATTCTGCGCCGCCTTCGAAAGAGCGCAGGTTCAAGGGGTAGAATTAAGCAGGGGAGCCCTTCGGCGAAGCTCAGGATAAACTTCGCCCCCTGCACCCCCGATACCGTCTAGGTCACGCGCGCCAACGCCGTTGTGCGCTCATGGTGGCGTCGGGAGACTTAATGGCTGCGCCGCAGGGAGCGCACGACGGACAGGCGGCGCGCAGCGTTTACATTTAGAGGGTCTGGGGGATCATCCCCCAGGACTTCCCTTTTCTCTTCTCTCGACACCGCCCCAACCAGACGGCAAGGGAGCGCCATGATCACACCGCCCCGCATCCTCTCCATCGCCGGTTCCGACAGTTCGGGCGGCGCCGGTATTCAGGCCGATATCAAGACCATCGTGATGCTGGGCGGCTATGCCATGACCGCGATCACCGCGATCACCGCGCAGAATACCTGCGGGGTGACGGACGTGGTGGCGCTCTCGCCGGAGATGGTGGCGGCGCAGATCGATGCCTGCCTCGGCGACATCGGCGTGGACGCGGTGAAGATCGGCATGCTCGGCAGTCCCGAGATCGCCCATGTCGTGGCGGACCGCATTGCCGGGCTGGGCGTGCCGGTAGTGTTCGACCCGGTGATGATTTCCACCAGCGGCTCGGTTCTGGCCGACGCGGCGACGGTCGAGGCATTCGAGCGCTTGATGGCCGTCGCCACGCTGACCACGCCGAATGTGCCGGAGCTGGCGGCGCTGGGCGGGGACGGAGCGATGGCGGCGCGCGGTGTCGCCTACATCGCCAAGGGCGGCGATGCCGAAGGTCCGATCGTGGAAGATCGGTTGCTGCGGCCCGGCGAACTGCCGCTGTCCTGGACGGCACCGCGCATCGATACGCGCCATACCCACGGGACGGGCTGCACGTTTTCCAGCGCCATCGCCACCTTCATGGGGCAGGGTGCCGGGCTGGAAGCGGCGATTGTCGGCGCGCGAGATTATGTGCGCGCGGCGCTGCTCAATGCACCCGGCTTCGGCGCGGGGCATGGGCCGCTGGGGCACCACGTTCGGGGGTAGATTTGTTCCCCAAGCTATCAACCAGAACACACGTCATCCTGAACTTGTTTCAGGATCCATCGCGCAGCCGAGACCGTCGGTCTGATCGGCGAAATGGATCCTGAAACAAGTTCAGGATGACGATGTGTCATGTGATGGCTTGGGGGCAGGAAGGGAGCAGGCCGCAGCCCACTCCCCAAACCCTCAGCAGCAGTCCAGGTCGTAGAACTTCTGCACCACTTTCCAGCCTTCCTCGGCGGTTTCGCACCAGTGGAACAGCTTGAGGTCGGCGGCGTTGATCACGCCTTCCTCGGCCAAGGCCTCGAAGTTGACCACGCGTTCCCAGAATTCCTTGCCGTAGAGCAGGATCGGCAGCGGCTTCATCTTGCCGGTCTGGATCAGGGTGAGCAGTTCGAAGAACTCGTCGAACGTGCCGAAGCCGCCGGGGAACACCGCCACCGCGCGGGCGCGCAGCAGGAAGTGCATCTTGCGCAGGGCGAAGTAGTGGAACTGGAACGAGAGCCGCGGCGTGACGAAGAGGTTGGGTGCCTGCTCATGCGGCAGCACGATGTTGAGGCCCAGCGATTCCGCGCCCACTTCGCTCGCACCGCGATTGGCCGCTTCCATGATCGAGGGCCCGCCGCCCGAGCAGACCACGAACTGGCGCATGCCCTTTTCCACCACCGAGCACTGGCTGGCGAGGCGGGCGAGCTTGCGGGCTTCCTCGTAGTATTTCGCCTTGGCGACGAGGCGTTCGGCAACCTTCTTTTCTTCGTCGGTCTTGGCGCGGGCGAGCACATCGTCGCACTGGTCCGGCGCGGGGATGCGGGCCGAGCCGTACATCACCATGGTCGAGCCGATATTGGCCTCTTCCAGCAGCATTTCCGTCTTGAGCAGCTCAAGCTGGAAACGCACCGGGCGTAGTTCGTCGCGCAGCAGGAATTCGGTGTCCTGGAAGGCGAGGCGATAGGCCGGGTTCTGGGTCTGGATGGTGCCTTCCTGCGCATCGGCGAAGGTGGCTTCCTGCTCCGCCTTGTAGAAACGGCGGTTGGTTACTTTCTTGTCTTCTTTTTCGGTCATCTGCATTCCATGGCCGCTCGGAGGCGCGGCGTCGAGGGGTAAGGATTTAAGTTCCTTACGGTTGCGTGCAAGTATGGGCTTCCCTAGCCTGCCTTCATGTCGAAACAGATACTGACGCGGCGCTCGGTTCTCGCGGGTGGGAGCATGGCCTTGGCGGCGAGCATGCTGCCTGCGCTTCCGGCCCTCTCCGCGCCTTCGCGCAAGCTGGTGAAGCCGCCGCGTCTGCGCGAGGGTGACGTGCTTGGCCTCGCGGCGCCTGCGCGTTTCGTGGGGGACCGGTTCGGGCTGGATTCGATCATGGCCACCGTTCGCGCCATGGGTCTGGAGCCGAAGGCGGCGCCGCATCTGCTGGACCGCGAAGGCTATCTGGCCGGTTCGGACGCGGCGCGGGCGGGCGATCTCATGGCCATGTTCACCGATCCGAAAGTGCGCGGGATCATGTCGGTGGCGGGCGGCTGGGGCTGCGCGCGAATCCTGCCGCTGCTCGATTTCGACCGGATCGCGGCGAATCCCAAGATCTTCGCCGGCTTCAGCGACAATACCGCGCTCCACCTCGCTTTCGCGGCGCGCACCGGAGTGGCCAGCATCCATGGCCCCAACGCCTCCGCCTCCTGGCCGCCTGCCGCGTGGGATTCGTTCCATGCGCTTGCTTTCGAAGGGGCGACGCCGACTTGGCGCGTGCCGGAAGGAGCAGGCGCGAACCTTTCCGGGCGGGGCAAGGACTTGCGCACCTTTCGCGGCGGCAAGGCGCAGGGGCGCCTGCTGGGCGGCAATCTCACCGTGCTCACCGGGCTGGTCGGCACGCCCTATCTGCCCGACTTTACCGGCGCGGTGCTGTTCATCGAGGATACCAACGAATCCGAATACCGGATCGACCGGATGCTCACCCAGTTCGCGCTGGCGGGGGTGTTCGACAAGGTCGCGGGCGTCGTCTTCGGCCAATGCACCGGCTGCCGGAACCCCGACGGCGGTTATTCGAACTTCACGATCTACGAGGTGCTGGACCGCCAGTTCTCCGCGCTCAAGGTGCCCGCGTTCCAGGGGCTCCAGATCGGCCATGTCGCCGCGCAGCTGAGCGTGCCGGTGGGCCTCCCAGTAGAGATCGACGCCGATGCCGGCACCATGCGCCTGCTGGAACCGGCCGTGATCTGAGTTTGGGAGTCCGTTTGGAAAATGCCCGTATAGGCATTTTCAGAGCGGCACCGGCCCACGCCCCCACCCTACCACCCGCAGGATACTACCGTTGGGTGGTAGGGTGGGGGCGTGGGCCGGTGCCGCAAAATTCGCATTCTGCGAATTTTCAAACAGACTCTGTGAAAACCCCGAGTTCCTCCAAATGGCTTCAAGCGGTCTGGGGACCCGCTCTTGAGCCATGCGGAAGTGGCTGTTATCGCAGGCGCCATGTCCAACTGTGACCTGTGCGTCGTTCGTAACCGGGCGATCTGTTCATCCCTCGATGCGAAAGAGCTGGAGGCGCTCAACGCGATCGGGCGCACGCGCACGATCGAACCCGGCGAATCGCTGATCTGGGAGGGCGAGGATTCGGTTCTCGTCGCCAATGTGATCGAAGGCGTGCTCAAGCTATCGACCAATACCGAGGACGGGCGCGAGCAGATCGTGGGCGTGGTTTACCCTTCCGACTTCATCGGCAGGCCCTTCGGCGGCACGACCGGCCACGGCGCCACGGCCCTGACCGAGGCCAAGGTCTGCGTCTTCTCGCGCCGCGATTTCGATGCCTTCGCGCGCGAGCATCCGGCGCTGGAACACAAGCTGCTGGAACGCACCCTCGCCGAGCTTGACCGCACGCGCCGCTGGATGCTGCTGCTCGGCCGCAAGTCGGCATCGGAAAAGCTGGCCAGTTTCCTGCTGGAAATGGACGAGCGGCTCCAGCCTCCGGGCTGTACGTGGAATTTCGAGGATGCCGCGCCGCGCCGCATCACCCTGCCGTTCTCGCGCCAGCAGATCGCCGACGTGCTGGGCCTGACCATCGAGACGGTGAGCCGCCAGTTCACCCGTTTCAAGAACGACCGCGTGATCGACCTGCCCTCGCGCCGGGACGTGACGATCCTCGACCATGCGGCGCTGGTGGCAGAGGCGGGGTAGACGAAGAAAGGGGAGCACGAAGCTCCCCTTTTTCCTTTTGGATCTCGGCGCCGTTCAGAAGCGGTAGGATACGCCCGCGCTGAGCACCCAGGGATCGAGGTCGTGGCGCGTCTTCAGCGCCAGGTCGTCGCCTTCGTAGAACGATGCGGTGGGCTTCACCCAGTACTTCTTGGCGTCCAGCGAAAGGCCGAGGCCCTTGTCGTTGATGGCGATGTCCATGCCCGCCTGCAGCGCGAAGCCCAGCTTGTTCGACATCTTCACTTTGTCCACGCCCAGCGAACGCGCGGTCGCGCCGGGCTTTTCGTCGAACACGAAGAACCAGGCAGGGCCCGCGCCGACATAGGGCTTGAAGGGGGTGCCGGTGTCGAGGTGCGCCTTGGCGGTCACCGTGGCGGGCAGGATCAGCACGTGATCGACGAGGCCCGCGCCCGCGATATCGCCGGTTCCGTTGACATGGTGCTGGGTGAAACAGCAGATCGTCTCCACCGAGAAGGCCTTAGTGAAGAAGTATTCCACCGCCAGCGTCGGCACGACGTTGTCGTTGGCCTTGGTGCCCACGGTGTCGAGCGTGGCCAGGGTGCCGCCGAGGGTGGTGTCGGTGTCGATCGACTTGATCTTGTCGATTCCGCCGTCCGGCAGCACGGCGGTGCCGAGGACCTTGACCTGCCACTTGCCGTCCGGGCTTCCGGCCATGGCCGGGGCGGCGATCGCGGTGGCGGCGGCAACGAAAGCGGTAGCCGCGAGCAGGGTCGTCTTGCGCATGTTCGGTCTTTCCTGCGCCGCCGGGGCCGCACCGTGCGGGTCCCCCCTCTTGAGCGGCAGCAGGGACGCTTTGGTCCCATTGGCGGCGCGGGGAATTGATCGCGCGCAAAAATCGGCGAATTTCCGCCGATCGGCGCAAGTTGATCGAACGCAATGACGGCAGGGGCGGCGCGCGCGATGCTGCGGGGCATGTGGACCTATCATCCCGAGCTGCTGGCGATCCCGGTGCCCCGCTACACCAGCTTTCCCACGGCGGCGGAGTTCGACGAGAGCGTCGGCGCCGATGCTTTCGTGCAGGCGCTGTCGGGGGCGGGGGGCGAGGTTTCGCTCTACGTCCATATCCCCTTCTGCGAAAAGATCTGCTGGTACTGCGGCTGCAACACCAGCGTCGCCAACCGCACCGACCGGGTCTCCGGCTATCTCGACGCCCTGCACCGGGAGATCGGCCTCGTTGCCGAGCGGCTCCCGCAAGGCGCGCGGGTGACGCGGATCGCGTTCGGCGGGGGCAGCCCCAACGGCATTGCGCCGGTCGATTTCGTGCGGCTGGTGGATGCGCTGGCGCTGCAGTTTTCCGCCTCGAACCCGGTCCTGTCGATCGAACTGGACCCGCGCACGATGCGCGCTGAATGGGCGGCGGTGATCGGCGCAGTGGGGATCACCCGCGCCAGCCTGGGCGTCCAGACGTTCTCCGAAGACCTCCAGCAGGCGATCGGCCGCGTGCAGCCGGCGCGGATGATCGAGGAGACCACGGCCATGCTGCGGCAGGCCGGCGTCGATTCGCTCAATTTCGACCTGATGTACGGATTGCCCGGGCAGACCATGGCGCATCTGGAGGATTCGCTTCGCCGCACCGTCGCGCTCGGCGCGGACCGGATCGCGCTGTTCGGATATGCCCATGTCCCCCACCTGATCGCGCGCCAGCGCAAGATCGATGCCCATGCCTTGCCCGGCGCCGAGCAGCGCTTCGCCATGGCCGCGCGGGGTTATGCGCTGCTGGTTGACGCGGGCTATGTGCCGATCGGCTTCGACCATTTCGCCCGGCCGGGCGACGCCCTGGCGCAGGCCACGCTTTCCGGCAGGCTGCGCCGCAACTTCCAGGGCTTTACCGAGGACAGGGCGCCGGTGCTGCTGGGCCTCGGCGCGTCCTCCATCAGCGGATTTCCCGATCTGCTGGTGCAGAACGAGAAGAACAGCGGGCGCTACCGCATGATGCTGTCGCAGGACCGGTTGACGGCCAATCGCGGTATCCGGCGCAGCGCGGAAGACCGGCGGCGCGGCGCGGTAATCGAAGCGCTGCTATGCCGGGGCAGGGCACGCATCGACCCGGACCTTCAGTGCGAGGCCTGGCCGCTGCTCCTCCCCTATTTCGAGGCGGGCCTGTGCGACGGCGACGGCGCCGACCTCGTGATCCTGCCGGAGGGCCTGCCTTACGCCCGCTCGATCGCGGCGCGCTTCGACCCCTACCGCAAGGATTCGCTGCGGCGCTTCAGTTCCGCGGTCTAGGGGCGCACGGCACTAGGCCACGTGGACAAATCCGCTCTGAATGAACTTCCTCTTTCGGGCAGGTACGCAAACTGGGTGAATGGCAGAGAAGTCGGGGTTAGCGGATATGTTCACGCTTGCCAGGATTTAACCCCACCCCCGCTCAGGCTGAGCTTGTCGAAGCCCGCCCGCAACGCCAGACTTCCCACCCGATGGCGTTCCACACTTACATTCTGCGTTGCCGGGACGGCACGTACTACGTCGGCCGTACCGATGACCTCGAACGCCGCATTGCCGAACACCAGAGCGCCGCATTCCAAGGATACACGTCCCGGCGCTTGCCGGCGGTGTTCTTGTGGGCTCAGGATTTTCAGACCCGCGATGAAGCCTTTGCGGCAGAACGCAAACTCAAGGGTTGGAGTCGCGCCAAGAAGGAAGCGATGATGGCTGGGGATTGGATATTGGTCAGCGAACTGGCCCGTAGCGCCTCGCCGCAGGGGGCTTCGACAAGCTCAGCCTGAGCGGGTGGGGAGGTCAGCTTTGTTGGGGGCGGACAGGCAGCTATTGGCTGCAATGTCAGCGTGACCTGAATAGCGGATTTCAGGAGAATTTCCCAGATAGCCACCGCTGCCATGCGTCCTCGAATGTGCCCATGCAGCCTAGGAGCCGGTGTCGAATTCCACGCCGATGACGTTGCCTTTCACCCAGCGCACCAATCCCCAGAGTTCCCGGCCGTCTCCCATGACCGCGCGGACGACGGCGTTGCAGTGGGGCGGAGTTCCCGCGCAGGCGGCGCTGAGGCCGCGCGAGGAGAGGTTGCGGACCATGACGTCGATGGCATTTCCCGCCGAATCGGTCAGCGTCACATGCGTGCAGCGCTTGCGCCGCCGTGGGCGCGGGATCGGCGTCGGCTGGAATCTGGGGGCGTCCATGAAGACCGTAACGACCATCGCGGCGGATTTTTAAGCGATGGGCCGGATTTTCAAGCGAGTGGTTTGACCGCGATCAATGCGGGTTCGCGATTCGGCGGCGATAAGGGCCTTGTCGGTCGCGCACCGCCAGGGCGAACCTTGCGGGCGGTGTGAAACCGCTTCTCCCCAACTTCGGGCGGCTCCTCGTGGGTCGCCCGTTTTTCCGTGCCCGGCCCGGTCTCGCAATTGCACCGCGAAGTGATTCGCGGGCTGCGCGCCGTGATGGGCGCAGCGCTTGCGAGCGGCGCAGCCAAGGCAGGGAGTGCCCGAATTTCAGCGATTTAGGGAGAATTGGATGCCCCGCGAGGATTCGAACCTCGATAGACGGAATCAGAATCCGTAGTCTTACCATTAGACGACGGGGCATCGGGAGGCGCCCCTCTAGTAGGGCTTCTGATTCGCGTCAAGCACCCTTTTTGCAGTCAGGGTTGCTCCATGGGCCGGGGGGCGTTAGCATCGCCTCAGGTATCCGCCACGTATGGCGGTAAGATTTATTCGAACGAGATTATTTATCATGGCGGAGCAAGATCCGCCGGCAGCAAGAGTCGATGTGTCGGGCCGCACGGGAAGGCGGCGCAAGGCGAGGAAGGGCAAGTCACGCTCAACTGGACCCGGCACGGCCAAGGACAAGGCGCGCCCGCCGGGCAGCGCCGCCGAGGCAGGCGGAGCGCCGCGCGAAGAGAAGACATCCGGTTCGCAGGCGTCGCCCCGCCAGTCGGAATCACGCCGAACCGGCAGCCGCAAGCGGGGCTCCCGCAAGAGCGGTGCGCGTTCAGCGAAGAAGCCGCGCGTTCAGACCAAGGCCGCTGAAAGCAAGGTCGCGGAGAGCGCCGCGCCTTCCGCCGCGCCCGCATCGCTTCCCCAGAACGGCGTGCTGGGGCCGATCGGCGCCCGTCCCTACCGGCAATCCTATGCGGCGATCGATCTCGGCACCAACAACTGCCGCCTGCTCATCGCCCGTCCCTCCGGCGAGAACTTCACGGTGATCGATGCCTTCAGCCGCGTCGTGCGGCTGGGCGAGGGGCTCGCGCAATCGGGCAGGCTTTCCGAAGAGGCGATGGAGCGCACGCTGGCCGCCCTGCGGGTCTGCGCGGACAAGCTGATGCGGCGCAATGTCTATCTCGCGCGCTCGGTGGCGACCGAGGCCTGCCGCCGTGCGGAAAACGGGCCGGAATTCATCGAGCGCGTGCGCGAGGAAACCGGCATCGCGCTGGATATCATCAGCGCCCGCGAGGAAGCGCGGCTGGCCGTGCTCGGCTGCCACGTCCTGCTGGAAGAGGGGATCGGCCCGGCGATGATCTTTGACATCGGCGGCGGTTCGACCGAGCTGGTCCTGATCGAAAGCACCGATACGGTGCCGCGCATCCTGGACTGGCAATCGGTGCCCTGGGGCGTCGTCTCGCTGACCGAAAGCTGCGGCCCCGAAGGCAATACGCTGGAAGAGCGCCTGGAGCGTTACCGGCACATGCACGGCCTCGTGTCCGACAGTTTTGCCGCCTTTGCCAAGCGCGTCGCCACAGCGCGGGAGAGCGCCGCGCAGACCGGGCCGCTGCGCCTGCTGGGCACCAGCGGCACGGTGACGACGCTGGCCAGCCTTCATCTCGAACTGCCGCAGTACGACCGGCGCATGGTCGATGGGCTGATCGTGCCCGCCGAATCGATGCGGTCGATCAGTTCGCGGCTCTCGTCGATGTCGATCGAGGAGCGGCGCGAGGTGAACTGCATTGGCCGCGAGCGGGCGGACCTTGTCGTCGCGGGCTGCGCTATCCTCGAATCGATTCTCGACCTCTGGCCCGCCGCGCGTCTTGGCGTGGCCGATCGCGGCATCCGCGAGGGCATCCTGCGCAGCCTCATCGCCTCGCATTCCAGCGGCAAGAACCCCGCCATGACCGGCAGACCGGATCACCTGGCCCATCATTTGGAGAACCGGCCATGAGCCGTTCAGGACGCGACCCCAACGAGCGGCTTCGCACCGCCAAGAAGCGGACCACCAGTTCCGCGCGCTGGCTGACCCGCCAGCTCAACGATCCTTACGTCAAGCAGGCCAAGGCCGACGGCTATCGCAGCCGCGCGGCCTACAAGCTGATCGAGCTCGACGAGAAATTCGACTTGTTCAAGGGCGTCACCCGCGCCGTCGACCTCGGCATCGCGCCGGGGGGCTGGAGCCAGGTGCTGCGCCTGAAGTGCCCCAAGGCCAAAGTGGTCGGCATCGACCTGCTGCCCACCGATCCCATCGAGGGCGTGACCATCTTCGAGATGGACTTCATGGCCGATGAAGCCCCCGCCGCGCTGGAAGGGGCGCTGGAAGGCGCGCCGGACCTGGTGCTTTCGGATATGGCCGCCAATACCGTGGGCCACAAGCAGACCGACCACTTGCGCACGATGGGCCTGGTCGAAACGGCGGCGGACTTCGCGATCCAGTATCTCGCGCCGGGCGGCACTTTCGTGGCCAAGGTCTTCGCGGGCGGCACCGATACCGAACTGCTCGGCATCCTGAAGAAGCGCTTCACCAGCGTGAAGCACGCCAAGCCGCCGGCCAGCCGCAAGGGCTCATCGGAATGGTACGTCATCGCCAAGGGCTTCAAGGGGCCGGTGGAAGCGTCCGAATAAACTGATCGAAAATCCGATCGACCAAGAAAAACGGTCCGCGAGGCGCCTGCCTTGCGGACCGTTTTTCTGTCGGGCCGAAATGGCTTACTGCGCGGCGGCTTCGCCGGCTTCGGCAGCGGGGGCGTCGGCTGCGGGTGCTTCCGCGCCTTCCGACGGGGCAGCGGCAGTGTCGGCCGCCGGAGCAGCCGCATCGGCGGCAGGCGCTGCGGGAAGCGGCAGGTTGGAGCCCTGCGCGTTGAGATAGGCGATCACGTTGGCGCGGTCCTCACCCTTGGGCAGGCCTGCGAAAGTCATCTTGGTGCCGGGGGCGAAAGCCTTGGGGTTCTTCAGCCAGTCGTTCAGCTTGTCGAAGTCCCAGTTGCCGCCGACTTTCTTGAGCGCGTCGGAGAAGGCAAAGCCGCCCACGCCCTTGCCGATCGCTTCGCCGACGACGCCGTGGAGGTTGGGGCCGATGCCGTTGGCGCCGCCCTGGTTGATCGTGTGGCAGGAGGCGCACTTGGCGAAGGTCGCCTGGCCCTTGGCCGGATCCGCGCTGGCAAGGAGCGTGGCGATCGGCGGTTCCGCGCCTGCTTCGCCTTCCTGTTCCACGCCTTCGATGGCGTATCCCATCGTTTCGGGGCGATGCGGCTTGTCGGCACTGAAGTAATGAGAGCTTACGGTGGTCAGACCAAGACCGACGATACCGGCGAACAGCGCCCAACCGGCAATGGTGTTGAAACGATCATCCATTTCTTGTTTGCCCTTGCCCCACGGGTGGAGTTTTTTATCATCCTCTTTGGTCACAGGCTCTAGAGTTGCCAGCAAGTTAGCGCAAGAGCCATTGCGGACATCGCCTTTGCGGCTTAATCGCCCGGTCGCTATGCATTCCTATCCCGAACCCGCTCTCGATCTCGTTGCCCGCATGACGGAGGCCGCTGCGGGCGATCCTTCCCGCGCCGCAGCCTTTCAGGGCGCCCCCGGATGCAATTCGCACCGCGCGGCGCTGGAGCACGATCCCGATTGCCTGCCGCTTCCCTGCTTCTCGTTCGAGGATGCGTTGGACGCGGTGAAGGAAGGGCGGGCCGACCGGGCGATCATCCCGATCGAGAATTCGCAGCACGGGCGCGTGGCGGATATCCACTTCCTCCTGCCGGAAAGCGGCCTGTCGATCGTGGGCGAACACTTCATGGGCATCGAGCATGCGCTGATGGCGCTGGGCGAGGGGCCTTTCTCCGCCGCCTACAGCCATCCGCAGGCGCTCGGCCAGTCGCGCCACTACTTGCGGGCGCGGGGCATCGTGCCGATGGCCTATGCCGATACCGCCGGTGCCGCCGCCTTCGTGCGCGAGCAGGACGATCCCGAGGCCTGCGCCATCGCGCCCCGGCTTGCCGCCGAGCTTTACGGTCTGAAGATCGTCGAGGACAACGTGGAGGACGCCGCCGACAATACCACGCGCTTCGTGGTGCTGTCGCGCGAGCCGCTCGATCCGTTCGAGATCAAGGGCGAGAAGGCGATGACCACGTTCATCTTCGAGGTGAAGAACATCCCCGCCGCGCTCTACAAGGCGCTGGGCGGCTTTGCCACGAACGGCGTCAACATGACCAAGCTGGAAAGCTACCAGATCGGTGCCAGCTTCGCCGCGACGACGTTCTACGCGGATATCGAAGGTGCGCCGGGCGAGCCGCGCATCGACATGGCGCTTCAGGAACTGGCGTTCCATTGCAAGTACGTGCGTCCGCTGGGGACTTATCGTCAGGCCCGCGCGCGGGGGTGAGGTCGGGCCAGGTTTGAAAATCCGCCGCAGGCGGATTTTAGCGGCACCGGCCCACGGCCCCACCCACCACCCAACGGTAGTATCCTGCGGGTGGTGGGTGGGGGCGTGGGCCGGTGCCGCAAGCTCGTCACGGATGTGACGAGCGCACTCAACAAAGACTCCCGCTCCCAACAACGACTCCCATCGCGGATTTCCAAACAAACTCCTCCAATTCCCGCAATGCCTTGCGCAGCCGATCCCCCCATGCCAATCATCGCGCCGGTATGGCTGATGGGGCTCAGATGTCAGGTGCGAATGCGGCCGGGAAGGCCGCAAGCGACTGGGAAGCCGTGCGGGGCGCGGCCGATGTCCAGTATGCGCCGCTCGCGCCGGTAAAGCCGCCCGAACCGGCGCAGGTCCCCGAGTGGCTCCAGGCGTTGGGGCACCTGCTGGAGGCGATCTTCGCGCCGGTCGGCAGGCTGCTGGGCATGTCCTGGCCGGTCTTCTCGAACATATTGATCGTGCTGGCCGTGGTTCTGGCGCTCTTCGTGCTCTGGCGCATCTTCGGCCCGGCGATCGAGGCCTGGCGGGGTCGCAGCCGCGAGGAAGCGCCGGAAGGCTGGGTTCCCGCCGAAGCGGAAGCCCTGGCCCTGCTGGAAGATGCCGATCGTCTGGCGGCGCAGGGCCGCTTTGCCGAAGCCACGCACCTGCTCCTGCGCCGCAGCGTCGGCCAGATCCGGCAGGCGCGGCCGGACTGGCTCCACCCCGCCAGCACCGCGCGCGAGATTTCCGTGCTGCCGATGCTGCCGGATACCGGGCGCGAGGCCTTCGCCACGATCGCCACGCGCGTGGAGCGCAGCCGCTTCGCCTTGCGGGACCTCGACGCCGGAGACTGGGCCGCCGCGCGCGAGGCCTATGCCCGCTTCGCCCGCACGGAACTGCGCGCATGACCGATATCGCAAGCAGCGCGCCCGAGAGCGCTTCGCCTCGGCCGGACCTCCATCCCGCCGTTGCCGTGGGCGCCAATCCCTTTTCGCGCTGGGCGGTGCTGGCACTGGTCCTGCTCGGTTCGGCGCTGTTCCTTGCCCTGCTGTGGATGATCGGCACGGGCACCGGTTTCGGCACTACCAACGACGGGCAGGCCCATGCCGACGGGCGCGGCCTCAATGGCTATGCCGCCATGGCGCGCTATCTCGAACGGCGCGGTCATCCCGTCGTCCGCGCGCGCAATGCCGGGCAGCTCGACAAGGCCGGCCTGCTGGTGTTGACGCCGCCTGCGGGAGCGGACGGCAAGGATATCGAGAAGATCGTGTCCGGGCGGCGCTATGTCGGGCCGACCCTGGTGATCCTGCCCAAGTGGATGGCGCTTCCCGCAGGCCGCCAGCAGAAGGACGCCAGGACCGGCTGGGTCAACCTGCAAGGCATGCGGCCCCTGGAATGGCGCGGTTTCCTAGACGACGTGTCGCTCGTCCAGGGCGATGTCGATGCCAATGGCCAGCCCGCGCGCTGGGAGGGGCTCGGGCTGGCGGGGATCCTGCCGAGCCGCAAGCACCTGCAATCGGCGCGCGGCGAGACCCTGGTGCCGCTGGTGCGGGAGCAGGACGGGCGGACCCTGGCGGGGTTCATCGACGACGGCGGCAGCTATCCGGCGCTGGAAAAGGCGGCGCTGGGCCCGCGCTACGCGGATGTCGAGGACGAGGACCTCTATCCGCTACTCGTCGTGTTCGAGCCCGATCTGCTGGACAACTGGGGCATGGCCGATCGCCGCGCCGCAGGGTTGCTGGAGGCGCTGGTCGCGGCGGGCGAACTGGAGCCTGGCGGCACGGTCACTTTCGATCTCACCATGAACGGCTTCGGCCGCGCGCAGAACCTGCTGACCCTGGCCTTCACGCCGCCGTTCCTGGCCGCCACGCTGTGCCTGCTGCTGGCCGCGCTCGTGCTGGGCTGGCGGGCGTTCCTGCGCTTCGGCCCGCCGCTCGCCGCCGAACGGGCCATCGCCTTCGGCAAGCGCGCGCTCGTGGCCAATTCCGCCGGGCTGGTGCGCCGTTCGCGCCGCCTGCACCTGATCGGCGGGCCTTATGCCGACCGGGCGCGCGAACGGCTGGTCCATGCCCTGGCCCTGCCGCGCACGCTGGCGCCCGAACAGGCCGATGCCGCGATCGACCGGGCGCTGGCCTCGCGCAAGGGCGATGTCGAACCTTTTTCCGCGATTGCCGCGCGCCTCAGGCACGCGCGCAAGCCGCATGATCTCGTCAAGGCTGCGCGCGATCTCCACGCGCTCGAAAGGATGCTGACTCGATGACCGATCTCCCATCTCCTGTTCCCGGGGGCGATCTCACGGCCGATCGCGCCATCGACCTCGCCATCGACCTCGGCGGTGTTTCGGCGCTGGCCGGGCGTATCCGCGAGCAGATCGCCAAGGCCGTGGTCGGCCAGAGCGAGACGGTGGAGCACCTGCTGATCGCCCTGCTGGCCCGCGGGCACGTGCTGCTGGAAGGCCCTCCGGGAACCGCCAAGACCTTCCTTGCGCAGTGCTTCGCGGCGACGCTGGGGCTGGATTTCGGCCGCATCCAGTTCACACCGGACCTGATGCCGGGCGATATCCTGGGTTCCAACCTGTTCAATTTCCAGACCAGCCAGTTCACCCTCACGCATGGCCCGATCTTCTGTGACCTGCTGCTGGCGGACGAGATCAACCGCACGCCGCCCAAGACCCAGGCGGCGCTTCTCGAAGCCATGCAGGAGCGCCGCGTCACGCTGGACGGCACGGCCCATGCCCTGCCCGAGCGGTTCATGGTCGTGGCGACGCAGAACCCGATCGAAAGCCAGGGCGTCTACCCGCTGCCCGAGGCGCAGCTCGATCGCTTCCTGTTCAAGCTGAACGTCGATTATCCGAGCTTCGAGGAAGAACTGCGCATCGTCGCCCGCTTCGGCGAGAATCGCGGCGCGCCCAGTCCCGCGGCCTGCGGCGTCGAACCGGTGGCCGACCACGGCGTGATCGCGGCCGCTTCGCAGGCGGTCTCGCAAGTGACCCTGGCCGAGAGCGTGACCGACTACATCGTGCGCCTGGTGCGCGCCACGCGTGAGAGCCCGGACCTTGCCAGCGGGGCCAGCCCGCGCGCGGCCGTGTTGCTGGCAGGCGCTGCCCGCGCCCGCGCCGCGCTGGACGGGCGCGACTATGTGGTGCCGGACGACGTCAAGGCGCTGGCCGGATCGGTGCTGCGCCACCGCCTGCTGCTCAGCCCCGCCGCTGAGATCGAAGGCAAGCAGGTGGAGGCGCTCGTCGCCCAGCTTGTCGAGCAGACCGAGGCGCCGCGCTGACCGGATGAGCGTGATTCGATGAGCCTCGGTTCCGCCCCCATGGTTCCCACCGCGCGCGCGGCCGGGCTACTGGCGCTGGCCGCGCCGGTGGCGCTGGTGATCGGCGCCACCCGGCCAGAGGCCTGGGTCGTGGCCCCCCTTTTCGGGTTGGTCGTGCTGGCGCTCATCGTCGTGGATGCGCTGCTGGCCGGGCGGCTCGGGGATCTGCGCGTCGCCGTTCCGGGCGATGTCGAGGTCGGCGTTCCGTTCGACGCGACGGTTACGCTGGACTTGTCCGGCGCCCGCGCCGCCCGCGTGGAACTGGCGCTGGAATGCGATCCCCGGCTGGCAAGCGGCGGCAGGGCGGGCCTCAGCCTGACGCGCGGGCCGGAAAGCTGGGGCGGAACCCTGAAGCTTCAGGCCTCCCGGCGCGGTACCGGGCGGATCTCGCGGACATGGCTGCGCTGGACCGGGCCGATGGGCCTTGGCGCGCGGCAGTTTCGGGGTGATCTGGACAAGGACGTGCGGGTATGGCCGAACATTGCCGCCGTGCGCTCGCCTGCCTTGCAGACTTTCCTCAAGGACGCGCAGTTCGGTCTGATCGCCCGCCGCATCCGGGGCGAGGGTACCCAGTTCGAATCGCTGGCTGAATATCAGCCGGGCATGGACCGTCGCCGGATCGACTGGAAAAGCTCGGCGCGCCACGTCCATCTCTATGCCAAGGAATACGAGACCGAACGCAACAACCAGATCGTCTTCGCCTTCGATTGCGGGCAGACGATGTGCGAGCCGATCCAGGGTATGCCCCGGCTCGACCGCGCGGTCTCGGCGGCGCTCGCCACCGGCTATGTCGCGCTGAAGGGCGGCGACCGGGTCTCGCTGTTCGGTTTTGCGGCGCGCCCCGAAGTGGCGACGCCCTTCGTTACCGCCTCGCGCGATTTCCACCGCCTGCAGCGCGCGGCGGCCGGGTTGGAGTATCGCTCGGAAGAGCCCAACTTTACGCTGGCCCTGGCGACTCTGGCCGCGCGGCTTCAGCGCCGCTCGCTGATCGTGGTCTTCTCTGACTTTACCGATCCCACCAGCGCCCAGCTCATGATCGAATCGATCGGACGCCTCGTCTCGCGCCATGTCGTGCTCTTCGTCACCATGGCGGACGATGAACTGGAGGCGATCTCCGGCGCTGCGCCGGACGATCTGGAAACGCTGTCCATGGCGGTTTCGGCCGATACCCTGCTGCGTCAGCGCGCGCTGGTGACGAAGAAGCTGCAACAGCTGGGCGTCGACGTGATCGAGGCACCCTATCATACGATCGGCACGCGCCTGATCGACGCCTATCTCGAAATCAAGCGCTCGGGAGCGATCGGATGAACCTCGCCGGCCTGTTCTCCAATTCGGGTCTGCCCGATTCCGTTGCCGCCATCGAAAGCGCCGCGCTGCGTTCCGACCGTTTCCGGCTGGAGCGCGAGGCGGATTGGCAAAGGCTGGAAGCGATCGTCAGCCGCATGGAAAAGGGGCGCCTGCGCCGCCTTTCCGACGAAGATCTGCTGGCCCTGCCGGGCCTCTACCGCACGGTGGCCTCCAGCCTTTCGATCGCCCGCGAGACATCGCTGGACGCCGCGACGCTGGCCTATCTGGAAGGGCTGGTGCAGCGCGCCTGGTTCGTCGTCTACGGTCCGCGCAGTTCGCTGTGGGACTGGCTGCGCGGCTTTCTGGGCGGCGGCTGGAGCGCGGCGGTGCGAACGATCTGGCTCGACATTCTGGTGGCCCTGGCGGTCATGGTGGCAGGCACGGCGGTCGGCTGGCTGCTCGTGGCGCATGACGTGGACTGGTATCACGCGCTGGTCGGCGGCGACATGGCGGGCGGGCGCGTGCCCGGCGCGACGCCGGAGGCCTTGCGCCGGACCCTGTTCGGTGAAGCCGACCGCAGCGGCATGAGTCTGTTCGCCACCCAGCTTTTCAGCAACAATTCGCAAGTCTCGATCCTGGCCTTTGCGCTGGGATTCGCGTTCGGCATCCCTTCGCTGCTCCTGCTGATCCACAACATGGCGATGCTGGGGGCAATGCTCTGGCTCTACAACGGTGCGGGGCTGCTGGTCGATTTCGCGGGCTGGCTGGCCGTCCACGGCACGACGGAGCTTTTCGCGATCCTGCTGGCGGGCGCGGCGGGGCTGCATATCGGCCGTGCCCTGACCTTTCCCGGCAATCGACCCGTGCTTCAGGCCACGGCCGAGGCGGGCCGCCGCGCCGCGCTGGTCATGACCGGGGTGGTGCTGATGCTGATCGTTGCTGCGCTGCTTGAGGGTTTCGCGCGCCAGCTGGTAGACCAGACCTTCGGCCGCTTCGCGATCGGCGGCTTCATGTTGGCCCTGTGGTGCGCCTATTTCTTCGCCTTCCGGGGCAATCGCGGCAAAGTGCGCATCGCATGAGCGTGGTCCCGACCCGCTACCGCCGCACCCGGCAGGACCGCGTGCTGGTGACGCCCGAGGGCATTTCGGTGCCCGTGACCGTCGCCAGCCGGGGTGCGCGGGCCGGTGCGCTGATTCTCGATTTCGTGGTGATCCTGGTGCTCATGGGCCTGACCACCTGGGGCCTGATCGAGATCGCGGGCGGCGTCAGCGGCATCGATCGCAATCTCGATCAGAAGAATGCGCTAGGCCATGCGCTGCAGTTTCTGGTGATCCTCTGGGTCGTGGCCATGTTCCTGTTTCGCAACGCCTATTTCCTGTTCTTCGAACTGGGGCCGCGCGGCGCCACGCCGGGCAAGCGGATCGTCGGCATCCGCATCGCCGCGCGCGACGGCGGGCGGCTTACGGCGGAAATGGTGATCGCGCGCAACCTGCTGCGCGATATCGAGCTGTTCCTGCCGATCGTCTTCATCATGCAGGCGGGCGCGGAAAGCGGCATGGGCTGGCTGGCGGCCACCGGCTGGTTGGCGATTTTCCTGCTGATGCCCCTGTTCAACCGCGACGGGTTGCGCGCGGGCGACATGATCGCCGGAACCTGGGTGCTGGAGCGGCCGCGTCAGAAGCTGGAGGCGGCGATGTCGGTCGGTTCACCGGCCCCCGTTCCCGCCGAGCAGCAACCGGATGCGCCCCGCGCCGGAGACACCCGCCGCCACTACCGGTTCGAGGAAGCGGAACTGGCGGTCTACGGCGAATACGAGCTTCAGGCCCTCGAACGGGTGCTGCGCGACGACCGCTCGCATTCGTTGGAGAACGTCTATCAGACAATCGCCCACAAGATCGGGCGGACCGACGGCTGGAACGACGAGCGTGCCTTCCTGGAGGACTACTACACCCAGTTGCGCGCCCGGCTGGAAGCGGGCATGCGCATGGGCCGCCGCAAGGCCGACAAGTTTTCCGGGACCCAGGGATGACGCTTAAATTTTCGTTGGTGCAGGACGATCTCACCGATCGCCGGGTGCTGGACCTGCTCCAGTTTCATCTCGACGAGATGCACCGCTGGTCGCCGCCCGAAAGCGTCCACGCCATGCCTGCGGAGCGTCTGCGCCAGCCGGACGTGACGTTCTTTTCGGCCTGGGACGGGGAGCGCGTGGTCGGCTGCGGCGCGATCAAGCACCTCGATGCGGAGCACGGCGAACTCAAGTCGATGCGCGCTGCGCCCGACTATCGCGGCAAGGGCGTGGGCAAGGCGATCCTGCTGCGCCTGATCGAGGAGGCCCGCGCGCGGGGCTATGCGCGGGTCAGTCTGGAAACCGGGCGGCCCGAGCCGTTCCATGCGGCGCACGGGCTTTACCGCGCGCACGGTTTCGTGGAGTGCCCGCCCTTCGGCAGCTATGAGCCCGATCCTTTCTCCATGTGCATGACCAGGGAACTGTGATGAATCTGCGCCTCGCCGCCGCCGCCGATGCCGCCGCGCTGGCCGACCTTGGCGCGCGCAGCTTCGTCGCCAAGTTCGGGTACATGTATACGCCGGAGGATCTCGCCGATTTCCTGGCCGATTCGCATAGCGAGGCGAAGGCCGCGAAGGAGATCGCCGATCCGTCCATGCGGGTGTTCCTTGCCGAGGAAGAAGGCAGGCTGCTGGGGTTCTGCAAGCTGGTGCTTGCCTGCGGCTGGCCCGACCATGCGCGCGGGCAGAGCGTGATCGAGCTCAAGCAGCTCTACACCGATCCGCAGACCACCGGACGCGGGATCGGCACGGCATTGATGGACCGGGCACTGGAAATCGCTCGTGAACAGGCTGCCGACGAAGTGCAGCTGTCCGTGTGGAGCGGCAACGAAGGCGCGCAGCGGTTCTATGCGCGCTACGGTTTCGCGAAAGTGGCCGACATCTACTTCATGGTCGGCGAGCAGCGGGACGACGAGTTTCTCTACGCCCGGATGATGTGAGGCGTGTTCTACCGCCTCTGGCGGCGCTCCATGGGCAGCGTGGGCTTGTGCGAATCCGATAGCGCCCTGGCCTGGGCGGCGGGCAGGCCAAGGTCGGTGAGCGCCCGTTCAAGCGCCTGCTCCTTGGGTACGGCCTCATCCGGCGCGACGCCGTCTCCTTCCCAGTCCTTGCCGGTCGTAGGATCGTAAGTACGCCCCACCGGCAGGAAAACCGCGAGACCGCCCGGCAGATCGACCTGACCGCCGAAATGGTTCGCCCCGGCTGTCGGCTCTCCCACCAGGGTCGCGCGGTGGGTGATCTTCATGGCAAGGGCGAAATGCTCGGCGGCAGAGGCCGTGCGGGGGCCGGTGAGCAGGTAGACTTTGGCGCTGCGCAGCCGGGTATCGGCATTGGGCGTGACCCAATGCTCGCGCCGCACCATGCGCGGGTCAGGCAGCAGCTTCATCGAGGGGATGCCCGCGATGGGAGAGCCGAGTTCCTCTTCGGCGGCGCGCGGGCTTTCCATCGTCACCAGCCGCGTCGGCGTGGCGAAAAGCCAGGGCAGCATGACGTCCATCTGCTGGACCCCGCCGCCGTGATGGGTGCGCAAGTCGAAGATCAAGGCCCGCGCGGCGGCGTGATCGGCCATGAACTGCGCCATGGCGCGGGTGGTCGCCTCGTCGTCGGGAAATTCGTTGATGCGGATATAGGCGACGCCCGGCGCGATCCAGCCGGGCTGCTCGTAGAGCGGGATGGGCGGGCGTGTCGCCGTTGCTGCCGCGCCTGCCTGGGACGAGGCTTCCGGCTCGGCCGCCCAGACGCGCAAGTGGCCGTCCGGTGCGGCCGATTGGAGATCCGCAGTCATTGCTCTGGCGGCTTCGTCCTTCGGCAGCGTGGCGTAGCGACCCGCGCCGACGGCGCCGCGCAAGGTGGCGGCATAGCGGGCGCCTTGCTCGGGGGAGATGAACATGCGTTCCAGCAGGTCCGCCAGCTTGCAGGCAGCCGCATCGTTGCTCTCGGGCGCTGCGGCAGGGCAGGGTGAGGGGGGAGATGACGACACAGGCGGCGGCGTGGCGAGCGCCGTCCCCGAGGCCAGCGCAGAGGCGATCGAGAGGGGGAGGACGAGGGCTGAAACGATGCTCTTCATGGCGGACTTTCGGATGTCTTCTCTGCCTTGGAGAATGCCCCGATTCCCCGGAAAACGACAAATGCCCCCGACGGCAGGTTTCAGGCTTTCGTCGAAAGCCGCAATGGTGCTTCAAACCGTCACCGCAAAGGCCTATAGGGGCGGCATGTCATCCGTACGTCCCTGGCGCGACATCGAGCGCCGCAAGAGCCGCCAGATCATGGTCGGCAATGTGCCCGTCGGCGGCGATGCCCCGATCACGGTGCAGACCATGACCAATACCCTCACGTCCGACGCGAAGGCGACGATCGAGCAGATCCGCCGCTGCGAGGATGCCGGGGCGGACCTGATCCGCGTTTCCTGCCCGGACGTGGAGAGCACGGCGGCGATGAAGGAAATCGTCCGCGCCGCCCGTGTGCCGCTGATCGCGGACATCCATTTCCATTACAAGCGGGCGCTTGAGGCCGCCGATGCCGGTGCCGCCTGCCTGCGCATCAATCCCGGCAATATCGGATCCCACGACCGCGTGGCCGAAGTGGTGCGCGCCGCCAAGGCCAACGGCTGTGCGATCCGCATCGGCGTCAATGCGGGCAGTCTCGAAAAGGACCTTCTGGAAAAGTACGGCGAGCCGTGCCCCGAAGCGCTCGTCGAATCGGCGCTGGATCACATCAAGCTGCTCCAGGATCATGACTTCCACGAATACAAGGTGGCGGTGAAGGCCAGCGACGTGTTCCTGGCCGTTGCCGCCTATCAGGGCCTTGCCGATGCGGTGGACTGTCCGCTGCACCTGGGCATTACCGAGGCGGGCGGGCTGATCGGGGGCACCGTGAAGTCCTCCATCGGCATGGGCATGCTGCTCTGGTCCGGCATCGGCGACACCCTGCGCGTCTCGCTCTCCGCCGAGCCGGAAGAGGAAGTGCGCGTTGGTTTCGAGATGCTCAAGGCGCTGGGCCTGCGCACGCGCGGCGTGCGCGTGGTGTCCTGCCCCAGCTGTGCGCGGCAAGGCTTCGACGTGATCCGCACGGTAGAGGCGCTGGAAGACCGCCTCCAGCACATCAAGACCCCACTCTCGCTCTCGGTGCTCGGCTGCGTCGTCAACGGCCCCGGCGAGGCGCGCGAGACCGACATCGGCCTGACTGGTGGCGGCAACGGAAAGCACATGGTCTACCTTTCGGGCGTGACCGACCACGTCGTCCAGTCCGAGGACATGCTCGACCATATCGTCAAGCTGGTAGAGGCCAAGGCTGCCGAGATCGAAGCCGCGAACGAGGCGCAGGCCCAGGCAGCCGAATGACTCCTGCCGAATGAGTTTCAGCCAGCGCATGGGCGGGGAGGTACGCGCTTTCCTCGCCTCGCTGCGTGACGGCGTCAGGCTGTGGAAGCTGGCGCCGATCATCCCCGCGCTCGCCGTGCTGCCGGAGTTTGCGCAGCATGTCGTCGAGATAAGGCTGGGCATGTTCGCCAGCCACGATGCCTTCGCTGCGTTCGGTTCCGCGCCCGCGCGGATGTCGCTGGGGGCGATCAAGATGGCGGGGTTCCTTATCGCCATCCTGCTGGCCGCGCGCTTCTGGGCCAATCGGGCGGAAGGCGCGCGGTTCTGGAGCCTTGCCGGGATCGGCTGGAAGCAGGTGCTGCTGGGCTTTGCCGTGCAGGTGCTGTGCTCGATCCCCGGCCTCTTCGCCTTTCGCCTGCCGCCTGCCGGGCAGTTCGCGCTGTCGGCGTCGCTCTTCGTGGCCAGCCTGCCGGGTCTGGTGCTGATGATCGGCGGACTGCTGGGAGACCGGACCAGCGGGTTGAAGGACGCCTATCGGAACGGCTGGGGGCAGGCGTTGCGCATGGCGCTCTTTACCGGGCCGGTCTTCGCGTTGCTGCAACAGCTCCATCACGGCAACCACGTCTTCGCGCTCGGCAAGCCCTTGGCGGTGGTCTGGGGATTGATGACCTGGGATGCCCTGCTGGTCGGCCTGATCGCGACCATGGTGGGGACGGGGCTTTACTACGGCTATCGGGGCGGGCGCTTCCTTAGCTCGTCATTACAAGCGTAGCGCGCCGCTTGATCGGGATGCCAGGTCGAGGGGGCAGGGGCCGCCCTCAGGCCACCCCTCCGATCCCCGCAAGGCTGGACCAGACTGCGAACGCGGCCATGGCGATGACCGAGGCCATCGCTGCGGGTACGAACTTGGACTCGGGATTGCCCATCTGGAATCAGCCTTGCGGAGCGAACGGAAGGTAGCGCCTCTATGCCCGTGACGGGGCGGGCAGGCCATGTCGCCGGTCGAGCTTGGTAAGCCGCCCATCGAAGCGCCTGTCATCGAACCTCAAGCAAAAGGCCCCGCCGGAGCGATCCGGCGGGGCCTTTCGTGTGCCTGTCAGGTGGAGGCGGGAAGCTTACGCTTCGTCGCCACCTTCCGGCTGTTCGTCACCCTTGATCAGGTAATCGCCGGCATCGGCGTCCAGACCATGGGTTTCACCTTCGACTGCGGCGAGCGGATCGTTGCCGATCGCGGCTTCCGGGCCCTGGGCCAGTTCGGCTGCATGCTCTTCTTCCGCCGAATTGGCGGCGATCAGGGCTTCCTGCATGCGGCGGTAGGACGCGCGCAGGGCAGCATCGCGGCTGGTGGCCGCCACGCGGACGCGGTTCATGCCGGCGCCGGTACCCGCCGGGATGAGGCGGCCGACGATGACGTTTTCCTTGAGGCCGATGAGCGAGTCCTTCTTGCCCTCGACAGCCGCCTGCGTGAGCACGCGGGTGGTCTCCTGGAACGACGCCGCCGAGATGAACGAGCGGGTCTGGAGCGACGCCTTGGTGATGCCGAGAAGCACCGGCTTGCCTTCCGCGGGCTGCTTGCCCTCGGGAAGCTTGCTGTTGATCTCGAACATTTCCTCGTAGTCGACCTGTTCGCCCGGCAGCAGGGTGGTGTCGCCACCGGCCGTGATCTCGACCTTCTGCAGCATCTGACGAACGATCGTCTCGATGTGCTTGTCGTTGATCTTCACGCCCTGCAAGCGGTAGACTTCCTGGATTTCCGCGACGAGGTATTCTGCCAGAGCCTCGACGCCGAGGACTTCCAGAATGTCGTGCGGATCGGGCGAGCCCGAGATCAGGTTGTCGCCCTTCTTGACGAAGTCGCCTTCCTGCACATCGATCACGCGGCTCTTCGGGATCAGGTACTCAACCGGATCACCCTCTTCCGGGATGATCGCGATCTTGCGCTTGGCCTTGTAGTCACGCACGAACTCGATGCGGCCGGAGACCTTGGCGATGATCGAGTTGTCCTTCGGCTTGCGGGCCTCGAACAGTTCGGCAACGCGCGGCAGACCGCCGGTGATGTCGCGGGTCTTGGCGGCTTCGCGCGAAGCACGGGCGATGATGTCGCCGGCTTCGACGGTCTGGCCGTCCTCGACCGAGAGCGTGGTGCCCGGCGCCATCATGTAGCGTGCGGTTTCACCCGAACCCTCGTCCAGAAGGGTGATGCGCGGACGCAGGTCTTCCTTCTTCTTCGCGCTGCGCGACGAACGGTCTTCGGTGACGACGCGGCTGGTCATGCCGGTCGCATCGTCGACCTGCTCGGTCAGCGTGCGGGTGTCGATCAGGTCCTGATACTTCACCGTACCCGAGGTTTCGGTGATGATCGGGAGCGAGAACGGATCCCACTCGGCCAGGCGTTCGCCTTCCTTCACCGCCGCACCGTTGGTGTGCAGCAGCACCGTACCGTAAGGCACGCGGTGCATGGCGCGCTCGCGGCCTTCGCTGTCGAACACCACGATCTCGCCGTTGCGGGCGAGCGACAGGCGGCGACCGCGCTTGTCGACGATCGTCGGGATGTCGCGGTACTCGACCTTACCGTCGCAGATCGATTCCAGGTGGCTGGTTTCGTTGAGCTGCGCGGCACCGCCGATGTGGAAGGTACGCATGGTGAGCTGCGTGCCCGGTTCACCGATCGACTGTGCGGCGATGACGCCGACGGCTTCACCGATGTTGACCGGGGTACCACGGGCAAGGTCACGACCGTAGCACTTGCCGCAGACGCCCTGCTGGGCTTCGCAGACCAGCGGCGAACGGATGCGGGCAGCCTGCAGGCCGGTCGCCTCGATAGCCGCCACGGCGGCTTCGTCGAGGAGCTGGCCCTTGGCGGCAACCACGTTGCCTTCCTTGTCGACGATGTCCTCGGCCAGGGTACGGCCCAGGATACGCTCGGCGAGCGAGGCGATGGTGGAACCGCCCTGCACGATCGAACGCATTTCCAGCGCGCGCTCGGTACCGCAATCCTCGATCACGACGACGCAGTCCTGCGACACGTCGACCAGACGGCGGGTCAGGTAACCCGAGTTCGCCGTCTTGAGCGCCGTATCCGCCAGGCCCTTACGGGCGCCGTGGGTCGAGTTGAAGTATTCAAGAACGGTCAGACCTTCCTTGAAGTTCGAGATGATCGGCGTTTCGATGATCTCGCCCGACGGCTTGGCCATGAGGCCGCGCATACCGCCCAGCTGCTTCATCTGCGCCGGGGAACCACGCGCACCGGAGTGGCTCATCATGTAGATCGAGTTGATCTGGGCCATGCGGCCGGTCTCGGGATCGATCGGCTGCGCCTTGAGGTCTTCCATCATGGCGTTCGCCACCTGGTCGCCGCAACGGCTCCAGGCGTCGATCACCTTGTTGTACTTTTCCTGCTGGGTGATGAGGCCGTCCTGGTACTGCTGCTCGTAGTCGGCAACCAGTTCCTTGGTCTCGTTCACCAGGGCTTCCTTCGATTCCGGGATGATCATGTCATCCTTGCCGAAGGAGATGCCGGCCTTGAACGCGTTGCGGAAGCCGAGCGACATGATCGCGTCGGCGAACAGCACCGTGTCCTTCTGGCCGGTGTGGCGATAGACCTGGTCGATGACGTCACCGATTTCCTTCTTGGTGAGAAGGCGGTTGACGACGTCGAAGGGCACGGTGTGCGACTTGGGCAGGCATTCGCCCAGCAGCATGCGGCCCGGCGTGGTCTCGAAGCGCTTCATGTACTGCTCGCCGTTCTCGTCGGTCTGCGGCACGCGGGCCTCGATCTTCGAGTGCAGCGTCACGGCACCGACGTGAAGCGCCTGATGCACTTCGGCCATGTCCGCGAACTTCATGCCTTCGCCCGGCTCGCCGGTACGGTCCATCGACAGGTAGTAGAGGCCGAGAACCATGTCCTGCGAAGGCACGATGATCGGCTTGCCGTTGGCGGGCGAGAGGATGTTGTTGGTGGACATCATCAGCACGCGCGCTTCCAGCTGGGCTTCCAGCGAGAGCGGCACGTGGACGGCCATCTGGTCACCGTCGAAGTCGGCGTTGAAGGCCGAGCAGACGAGCGGGTGCAGCTGGATCGCCTTGCCTTCGATCAGCACGGGCTCGAACGCCTGGATGCCCAGACGGTGGAGCGTGGGCGCGCGGTTCAGCATGACCGGGTGCTCGCGAATGACTTCGTCGAGGATGTCCCAGACTTCCTTGCGCTCCTTCTCGACCCACTTCTTGGCCTGCTTCAGGGTCATGGAGAGACCCTTGGCGTCCAGGCGGGCGTAGATGAACGGCTTGAACAGCTCGAGCGCCATCTTCTTGGGAAGACCGCACTGGTGCAGCTTGAGTTCGGGACCGGTCACGATGACCGAACGGCCCGAATAGTCGACGCGCTTACCCAGAAGGTTCTGACGGAAGCGGCCCTGCTTGCCCTTGAGCATGTCGGACAGCGACTTCAGCGGACGCTTGTTGGCGCCGGTGATGACGCGGCCGCGGCGGCCGTTGTCGAACAGGGCGTCGACGGCTTCCTGCAGCATGCGCTTTTCGTTGCGGACGATGATGTCCGGCGCGCGCAGCTCGATCAGCCGCTTCAGACGGTTGTTGCGGTTGATGACGCGGCGATAGAGGTCGTTGAGGTCCGAGGTCGCGAAGCGGCCGCCGTCCAGGGGCACCAGCGGGCGCAGTTCGGGCGGAATGACCGGCACGACGTCAAGGATCATCCACTCGGGGCGGTTGCCCGAATCGATGAACGATTCCACGACCTTGAGGCGCTTGATGATCTTCTTGGGCTTGAGTTCCGACTTGGTCGTCTCAAGTTCCTGGAGAAGGTCCGCACGCTCCTGCTCGAGGTCGAGGTTGATGAGCATGTGCTTCACCGCCTCGGCGCCGATACCGGCCGAGAAGGCGTCTTCGCCGTACTCGTCCTGGGCGTCGAGCATCTCGTCTTCGGTGAGGAGCTGGTACTTCTCGAGCGGGGTCAGGCCCGGCTCGATGACGATGTAGCTCTCGAAGTAGAGGACGCGCTCAAGCTGCTTGAGCTGCATGTCGAGCAGCAGGCCGATGCGCGAGGGCAGCGACTTCAGGAACCAGATGTGCGCGACAGGCGCGGCCAGCTCGATATGGCCCATGCGCTCGCGGCGCACCTTGGTGACGGTGACTTCGACGCCGCACTTTTCGCAGACGACGCCCTTGTACTTCATGCGCTTGTACTTGCCGCAAAGGCATTCGTAGTCCTTCACGGGACCGAAGATGCGGGCGCAGAAGAGGCCGTCACGCTCAGGCTTGAACGTACGGTAGTTGATGGTTTCCGGCTTCTTGATCTCGCCGAAGGACCAGGAGCGGATGCGCTCGGGCGAGGCGAGACCGATCTGGATCTGATCGAAGGTCTCGGGCTTCGCCATCTGGTTGGTGAACTTGGACAGGTCGTTCATAGTTTCAGTCCCCTGGGGGTGAATTCTCTAGGCGGAAGGTGGGAGGGCGGAGCGCGAACCCCGCCCGATCCCGTTATTCCGCCGCCAGCGCCACGCCGTCGTCGTCCTCGTCGTTGTCGAGCGAGGAGAGTTCGACGTTGAGGCCCAGCGAGCGCATTTCCTTGACGAGCACGTTGAAGCTTTCGGGAATGCCGGCCTCGAAGGTGTCGTCGCCCTTGACGATCGCTTCGTAGACCTTGGTGCGGCCGACCACGTCGTCCGACTTCACCGTGAGCATTTCCTGGAGCGTGTAAGCCGCGCCGTAGGCCTGGAGAGCCCAGACCTCCATTTCACCGAAGCGCTGGCCGCCGAACTGCGCCTTACCGCCCAGCGGCTGCTGGGTGACGAGCGAGTAGGGGCCGATCGAACGGGCGTGGATCTTGTCGTCGACAAGGTGGTGCAGCTTGAGCACGTACTTGCAGCCGACGGTCACCTTGCGGTCGAAACGGTCGCCGGTGCGGCCGTCGTAGAGATCGACCTGACCCGATTCGTCGAGACCGGCGAGCTTCAGCATGGCCGAGACGTCAGCCTCGACCGCGCCGTCGAACACCGGCGAGCCCATCGGCACGCCCTTGCGGACGGACTGGGCGAACTCGACGATCTGTTCGTCGCTGCGCGCTTCGATGTCGGCGGTGTAGTTCTCGCCGTAGATCTCCTTGAGCAGTTCGCGAACGGCTTCCGGCGGCTGACCGGCTTCCGGGTTCGGATTGGCTGCGCGCCAGTCGTCCAGAGCCGCGCCGATACGCGCGCCCAGGCCGCGAGCGGCCCAGCCGAGGTGCGTTTCGAAGATCTGGCCGACGTTCATGCGCGAAGGCACGCCGAGCGGGTTCAGAACGAAATCGACCGGGGTACCGTCTTCGAGGAAGGGCATGTCCTCCAGCGGCAGGATGCGGCTGATGATACCCTTGTTGCCGTGACGGCCGGCCATCTTGTCGCCCGGCTGAAGCTTGCGCTTCACGGCCACGAAGACCTTGACCATCTTCAGGACGCCCGGGGCCAGCTCGTCGCCGCGCTCCAGCTTTTCCTTGCGGTCCTCGAACTTCTCCTGGATCGCCTTGACGGTGAGGTCGTACTGGGTCTTCACCGCTTCGAGCTGCGACTGCATGTGATCGTCCGCAACCGCGAACTTCCACCACTCGTGACGCTCGACCTCGTCCAGCACCTCTTCCGTGATGTCCACGCCCTTCTTGAGGCCCTTGGGCGCCGAAGCGGCGACCTGGCCGAGGAGCATGTCCTTCAGACGGTTGTAGGTGGCGCGGTTGAGGATGGCGCGTTCGTCCTCGCGGTCCTTGGCGAGGCGTTCGATTTCCTCGTTCTGGATCGCGCGGGTACGGTCATCGACCTCGATACCGTGGCGGTTGAAGACGCGAACGTCGACGATCGTGCCCGAAACGCCCGGCGGCAGACGCAGCGAGGTGTCGCGGACGTCCGAAGCCTTTTCACCGAAGATGGCGCGCAGGAGCTTTTCTTCCGGCGTCATCGGGCTTTCGCCCTTCGGCGTGATCTTGCCGACCAGGATGTCGCCCGGATGCACTTCGGCGCCGATGTAGACGATGCCCGCTTCGTCGAGGTTGCGCAGGGCTTCCTCGCCGACGTTGGGGATGTCGCGGGTGATGTCTTCCGGGCCCAGCTTGGTGTCGCGGGCCATCACTTCGAACTCGTCGATGTGGATCGAGGTGAAGACGTCTTCCTTCACGATCCGCTCGGAGATCAGGATGGAGTCTTCGTAGTTGTAGCCGTTCCAGGGCATGAACGCGACGAGCACGTTGCGGCCCAGGGCCAGTTCGCCCAGCTCGGTGGAGGGACCGTCGGCGATGGTGTCGCCGGCCTGGACCACTTCGCCCACCTTCACCAGCGGGCGCTGGTTGATGCAGGTCGACTGGTTCGAACGCTCGAACTTCTGGAGACGGTAGATGTCGACGCCCGACTTGCCGGGTTCGATATCGCCCGAGGCGCGGATGACGATACGGGTGGCGTCCACCTGGTCGACGATACCGGCGCGCAGCGCCGAGATCGCGGCGCCCGAGTCACGCGCAACCGTTTCTTCCATGCCGGTGCCGACGAACGGAGCGTCCGCCTGCACGAGCGGCACGGCCTGACGCTGCATGTTCGATCCCATGAGCGCGCGGTTGGCGTCGTCGTTTTCCAGGAACGGAATGAGCGAGGCGGCCACCGAGACGAGCTGCTTGGGCGAAACGTCCATCAGCGTGATCTGGTCGCGCGGGCTCATCACGAATTCGCCGTTCTGGCGCGCCGAGACGAGTTCTTCGACGAACGAACCGTCGGTGTTCAGCCCTGCCGACGCCTGCGCGACGGTGTGCTTCTGCTCTTCCATGGCCGAAAGGTAGACGACCTCGCCCGAGACGTGACCGTCCACGACGCGGCGGTACGGGGTTTCGATGAAGCCGTACTTGTTGACGCGGGCGAACGTCGAGAGCGAGTTGATCAGACCGATGTTCGGGCCTTCCGGCGTTTCGATCGGGCAGATGCGGCCATAGTGGGTCGGGTGAACGTCGCGGACTTCGAAGCCGGCGCGCTCACGGGTAAGACCACCCGGCCCAAGTGCCGAGACGCGGCGCTTGTGGGTGACTTCCGAAAGCGGGTTGGTCTGGTCCATGAACTGCGAGAGCTGCGAGGAACCGAAGAACTCGCGCACAGCGGCCACGGCGGGCTTGGCGTTGATGAGGTCGTTCGGCATGACCGTCGACACGTCCACCGACGACATGCGCTCCTTCACGGCGCGCTCCATGCGAAGCAGGCCGACGCGGTACTGGTTCTCGAGCAGCTCGCCCACCGAACGCACGCGGCGGTTGCCGAGGTTGTCGATGTCGTCAATTTCGCCCTTGCCGTCCTTGAGGCCGACCAGTTCCTTCACGACCGCGAGAATGTCGTCGGTGCGAAGGGTGGTGACGGTATCCTCGACGTCAAGGCCGAGACGCATGTTCAGCTTGACGCGGCCCACGGCCGAGAGGTCGTAGCGGTCGGCGTCGAAGAACAGGCCGGCGAAGAGGGCTTCGGCGGTTTCCTTCGTCGGCGGTTCGCCCGGACGCATGACCTTGTAGATCGCTTCCAGACCCATGTCGCGATTGTCGGCCTTGTCGGCCTTCATCGTGTTGCGGATCCAGGGGCCGGTATTGATGTCGTCGATGTCGAGCAGGTCGATCTGGTCGATGCCCGCGCGGTCGAGCGCTTCGAGGTTCTCCGGCGAAACTTCGTCGCCAGCCTCGATGTAGATGCGACCGGTCGACTCGTCGATCAGGTCCTTCGACGAATAGCGGCCGAAGATTTCCTCGGTCGGGATCAGCAGTTCCTCAAGACCGTCCTTCTGCGCCTTGTTGGCGGCACGCGGGCTGATCTTCTGGCCGGCCGGGAACACGACTTCGCCCGACTTGGCGTCGACGATGTCGAAGGCGGGCTTGGCGCCGCGCCAGGCTTCGGGCTGGTAGGGCAGCTGCCAGCCGCCCGAACCGCGCTTCCAGGTCACGGTCTGGTAGAAGTAGTCGAGGATCTGCTCGGAATCGAGGCCGAGGCTGTAGAGCAGCGCCGTGACCGGCAGCTTGCGCTTGCGGTCGATACGGACGTTGACGATGTCCTTGGCGTCGAACTCGAAGTCCAGCCACGAACCGCGATAGGGGATCACGCGGGCAGCGAAGAGGAACTTGCCCGAGGAGTGGGTCTTGCCGCGGTCATGGTCGAACAGGACGCCCGGCGAACGGTGCATCTGCGAGACGATCACGCGTTCGGTGCCGTTGATGAAGAAGGTGCCGTTTTCGGTCATGAGCGGCATGTCGCCCATGTAGACGTCCTGCTCCTTGATATCGAGGACCGAGCGGGTCTCGGTCTCGGCGTCCACTTCGAACACGATCAGGCGCAGCGTGACCTTCATCGGGGCCGCGTAAGTGATGCCGCGCTGGCGGCACTCGGTCACGTCGTACTTCGGCTCTTCCAGCTCGTAGTGGACGAAGTCCAGCTCGCTGGTGCCCGCGAAGTCGCGGATCGGGAAGACCGAACGCAGGGTCTTTTCCAGGCCCGAGACATAGCCGGTGGCCGGATCCGAACGCAGGAACTGTTCGTAGCTCTCGCGCTGGACCTCGATCAGGTTGGGCATCTGGACGACTTCGTGGATGTCGCCGAAGATCTTGCGGATCCGCTTCTTCGCGGATCGGACGCTTGCGGGCTTGGTGGCCATGAGCTGGTCTTTGCCTCTTCGCTTCTGAGGCCGATTCGCATGAACCGGCCCGTAAAAATTCGTCGTCGCGAGTGACGTTTTCCCTGCCTGGAGGCAGGGCATCAAAACGCCAAAAGGCCGCCCGGCACGCGCGCAAAACCTGGGGTTTCACGGTTGCGGCCAGCAGCCTTCTGCGTCAGATGAAACCCGTATCGCTTCCTTCCCGAGCCCGTTCCCGCGCATGAACGAACCTTGCTCGAAGCGATCGAGCGAGGGCGTCATATAGAAGTGGGCAGGGTCGATGTCAAACGGTCCGCTGCGGCGCCCGGGGGTGATCGAGGGTGTTCGGGCGGTCGGTGGTGCCACGATGCAAGAATCGAAGAAGTCGAGGCGTGTTCTGGGCGTGGTCGGTGAATGAACACGCCGGCCCTTGATGGCGTCTCGACAAGGAAGGCTTTTGTCTCCTTGTGTGCAGTTGTTCGTATTAGACTGCATTTCATCGGTATTTTTATTTCAGCTCGTCCCTGCAGTTGCGGATTTCTGTAACCCGATCGTGGCTCAGGCATTCAGTCTGCATGGAAAAAGAATACGCCCCCCGCTCGTATGGCGCGGTAACGGCGATTTCCGCCGTTCTCGCGCTCACCGCCATCCCTGCTCTCGCGCAGGACATGACGTCCGGCACCAGCTTGCCGACCCAGCCCGGGTCCGCGCCGATGCCGCCGACCGTCATCGTCCCGTCCGTGCCGAGCGCTATACCGCCTTCGGCAGCGCCCCCTCCTGCGAGTTCGGTGCCCGAACGCCCGGTGGTCACGCTTCCCGAGATTGGTGAGGCCCCAGAGCCAGCGCCGGAAGCGGCGGCCCCCGCCGAAGCCGCGCCTCCTGTCGCAGCGCGATCTAGCGATGCTGCGCAGGCGGTCGCACGTTCCGCGCCTGAGGCGACACGGGTTCCGACCCAGGCCGACCTCGGCACGGCGCGTGACGGTGCGCTCGCGCAGGGCGATGCGGTTACTCCCGTCGCAGCTGCCGCACCTCGCCGCGCCGAGCCTGTCCAGGCGCCCGCGCAGCGCGAGCCCGGCAGCGGTGATTTGCCCGCCCAGGGCGTGCTTGGGCTTCTGGCCGCGCTCGGCGTGGCGGGTGCCGGCATAGCGGCCATGCTGATGCGCCGCCGCAAGGTCTTGGACGAGCACGCCAACCATGCGTGGCCCGCAGCATCGACATCGGTCGATGACTTCGCGTCGATTCAGCCGCTCGAACCTGCGGCCGAGGCACGCCCCGCCGAAGCCGGGGTTCCCGTTGCGCGCGCCGGCCCGTCGTCCGAGGCCCTGTCTCAGGGGCCGGTGCCACTGGCGGAGGACCGCCAGGCCCTGCTCGACGCCATGGTCGCGGCGGCGCCCAATGCTGCCAACCCGTTCACCTCGCACAAGGCCCGGATGCGCCGCGCGCGGCTGATTCTCCAGCACCGCGAGCATATGCAGATGCAGGGCAAGCCCTTCGACTGGCGCACGTATCGCCCGACCATGCAGACCACTTCGACAGAGCCCGTGCCCGAGCGCGAGGATGCCGAGAAGGTGTGATGCCGAAATTGCCTGACGCCGAAATGGCGTGACTCCGGCCTGCTGCACCCCTTGCGCGGCAGGCCGGAAGGAGCGGGGCGGTTCCTTCGGGAATCGTCCCGTTTCCTTATGCGCGTCCGAGGTTCTCCCGCACGGTTTTTCGAAAAGCGATGCGGCACATATCGTTTTTCAATATTATTGTTTGACGATAAGCCGAATCAGGTTTATTGAATTTCGATATCAGGCATATCGGAGAACGAACAATGACCTTCTCGAACGCACGCTTTTCGCCCGCACAGGCCGCTTCTCGCCCCGCCGCAGCCATGCTCTCGCTGGCCTTCGTGGCCGCATTCTGGTTGCCGACGATTTCGACGCCCGCCCATGCGGCGCCCGCAGCCGAGGCAGCGGTTCATGAGGCGCCCCAGAGCGAGGCGGCTTTCGGCAATCGCATCGTCATCGCGGCCCCGGTCGCACCGGCACTGATGTAAGCTAGGGAAAAGGGGCAAGGACGATGACTTCCACCATGCAATCGATCACCCGCGATCCGCTGCTCGCCATTGCCAAGGGTCTGCTCTGGTTCCTGATGGCCAGCATGGTCATCGGCATTGCCGCCTGTGTCGTGGCGATCCCACTGCTTTTGCTGTTCCAGAGCGATATTTCCGCCGAAATGGCCAAGGAAATGCCGTTGTTCCTGCCGCAGTTCTACTGGGTGGTCAGCGCGATCCTGGTGGTGGCAGCGGTGCTTTGCGGCGTCCTGTTCCGCATCTTCCAGCTCCTCAAGCGGATCGTCGGTACGGTCGCTGACGGCGATCCTTTCGTGCCGGACAATGCCGCGCGGCTGACGCAGATGGCGTGGCTCAGCCTCGTCGTCCAGCTTCTGGGCCTGCCGCTTTCCGGGCTTGGCGCATGGATCAACCATATCGGCGAGGGTCATACCAGGATCGAGACCATGGGCGGCGTCTCCGGCAACGGCCTGCTGCTGATGCTGATCCTCTTCATCCTGGCCCGGGTCTTCCGCAAGGGCGCCGAAATGCGCGCCGAACTGGAAGGGACCGTGTGATGGGGGAAGACGGCACCGAAGGCGCGGGCATCGTGGTGAAGCTGGACGACCTGCTCCATGCCCGCCGCATGACGCTGACCGAACTGGCGGAGCGCATCGGCATCACGCTCGCCAATCTCTCGATCCTCAAGACCGGCAAGGCCAAGGCGATCCGCTTCTCCACGCTGGAGGCGATCTGCCGGGAACTGGACTGCCAGCCGGGCGACCTGCTGGGATACGAGCCGGCGGTTTGAAGTTCCCGCATTACCCGCGAATCGCTTGACTTCGGGCGCGCTTTCCTTCAGAGGCGCGCCCGAACCGTTGGGTTTCGGCCCATCGTTCATCCGTCCGAGACAGTTGGTGCCCTCGATTCGCGGGGGCTTAATTTCCAGCCTAGACGGGGAACAGGAAATTTTCCGGCCCTCGCTCATGAGCGTGGTGTCCATTCGGGTTTCGACCCGAAAACTCCTTCCCCATCGCCAACGGACTCGCCCGAAGTGCATCAGCGCTTCGGACAAACGTAGCCGGCCGTGCGGGGCGCAAGTCCCAAGCGGTCACATGTGAAGGAGTAAGGCATGGATCGTTCGCAGAAAGCCGATTCGGTCGCCCAGCTCAACGCGGTCTTCAACAAGGTCGGCGTGGTGGTCATCACCCGCAACCTCGGCATGACGGTGGCTCAGTCCACTGCCCTGCGCGGCAAGATCCGTGACGCGGGCGCGACCTACAAGGTTGCGAAGAACAGTCTTGCCAAGCTTGCCATCGTGGATACCGACTATGCCGGTATCGACGACTTCCTGACCGGCCCGACGGCCATCGCCACTTCGGTGGACCCCGTCGCTGCTGCAAAGGCTGTCGTGGACTTCGCCAAGACGACCGACAAGATCGAGATCGTCGGCGGCGCGATGGGTTCGCAGGTTCTGGACGCAACGGGTGTCAAGGCTCTCGCCTCGATGCCCTCGCTCGACGAACTGCGCGCCAAGCTCATCGGCCTCGTTCAGGCTCCGGCGACCAAGATCGCCCAGCTTCAGACCGCTCCGGCGGCCAAGCTGGCGCGCGTCTTCGCTGCCTACGCCGACAAGGCTGCTTGAGTTCAAGCTTAAGCAACGCTTTTCTAACGATTTATTCCGCCGTTGGGCATGAGGCTCACGGTGGACCACAGATCAGGAGTTATTATCATGGCCGATATCGCCAAGCTTGTTGAAGAACTGTCGCAGCTGACCGTCCTCGAGGCCGCTGACCTCGCCAAGGCTCTCGAAGAAGCATGGGGCGTTTCCGCCGCTGCTGCCGTTGCCGTGGCTGCTGCCCCGGCCGGTGAAGCCGCTGCCGTCGAAGAAAAGACTGAATTCGACGTGATCCTCACCGGCGACGGTGGCAAGAAGATCAACGTCATCAAGGAAGTCCGCGCCATCACCGGTCTGGGCCTGGCTGAAGCCAAGGCTCTCGTCGAAGGCGCTCCGAAGGCCGTCAAGGAAGGCGCTTCGAAGGCTGAAGCCGAAGAAATCAAGAAGAAGATCGAAGAAGCCGGCGGCACCGTCGAGCTCAAGTAATCTGCTGCGGGCCCTGGCCCGCGCCGATTATCGATCTTCTCGGTTTTTCCGAGCAGACAGGGAAGGGCGGCTCTTCGGAGCCGCCCTTTCTCTTTGCCCTGTTGACGCGCCAGCCGAATATCCATAACGCGATATATAACGTGGTATGGAGTTAACGAAATGACCGATGTGATCGCGCGCCTCGGCGGTGTCTATCTGGGCAGCCGCCTCAAGCGACTGGCCGAGCGTCTCCAGGGCGATGCAGCGCAGATCATCCAGGCGGCCGGCATCCCGGCGCAGCCCGCCCATATGCCGCTGCTGACGGCGCTGGATGCGGGCGCGATGACGGTGGGCCAGCTGGCCGAGGCGGTCGGATCCAGCCAGCCGGGGGTGACACGGGCGATCGGCCAGCTGACCGCGCTGGAATTGGTGAAGGCGGAGCAGGGCAGCGATCTTCGCCAGCGCCTCGTCTCCCTGACTCCGGCGGGGCAGGCGGTCATGAAGCGCACGAAAATGCAGGTCTGGCCGGGTATCGGCCTTGCCGTGGACGAGATGTGCGGCGGCGAGACGGCGGCGCTGCTGGCGCTTCTGGAGCGCGTCGAAAACGCGCTGGACGAATCGTCGATGGTGGCGCGCTGCGAAAGGCTCCAGCCTCCGGTCCTGACCATCCGCGAATTCAGCGACGACCTCGCCCAGGACTTCCATGACATCAATGCCGAGTGGATCGAGGCGATGTTCCAGCTGGAGCCCACCGACCGCGACGTCCTCGAAAACCCGCGCCGCCGCATCGTCGAACCGGGCGGCACCATCCTTTTCGTCGAAGCACAGGGGCTGGGCGTGGTCGGCGCCTGCGCGCTGCAGAAGACGGGCGAGCGTGCGTTCGAACTGACGAAGATGGGCGTGCGGCAATCGGCGCGCGGGCTCAAGGCGGGGGAGTTCCTGCTCGCCGCGATGATCGGCCGGGCGCAGGAAATGGGCGCCGATCCGCTCTACCTGCTGACCAACAAGCACTGCGAGGCGGCGATCCATCTTTACGAGAAGCTGGGCTTCCGCCACGACGCCGAGATCATGGCGCGATACGGCGCGCGCTACGCACGATGCGACGTGGCGATGCGCTATGCGGGGCCCGGCCTGTAGGACGCAGGCCGGGCCCTGCGCGTCACTTCAGGGTTTCGAGGTAGTCGATCACGTCCTTGCGCCGCTGCGGGTCGGGTACGCCGATCACCATGCGGGTGCCGGGGACCATCTTCATCGGGCCTTGCAGCCAGGTGTCGAGCGACTGGCGGTCCCAGGTCACGCCGGATGCCTTGAGAGCGGGGCTGAAATTGAAGCCCGGCACTTCGCCGGCCCGGGTGCCGACGATCCCGAACAGCGAGGGACCGATGCCGTTCCGGCCGGGTTCCACCGAATGGCAGGACCGACAGGTGGCGAAGCCGGGCGGGGCGCCCGCGAGGCGGGCGCTCGTCGCGACGGGGTTCGAGGATGTGGTCTTATCGGCATCAGGCGTTTGGGAATTGTCCTGCGACCCGCCGCAAGCGGTCAGCAGGAGCAGGGAAAACGCGATAGTCAGGCGTGAAGTCGTCATGGTTTCTCCGGCGCTGGCGGTGCCCTATTCCACCGCCCGTCCGATGGGAAGACCATGACATCGCGCAAATCCCGCGAAAGAGACCCCTGAATTTCCTTTCGCTTGCCGGTCCCGTCCCCTATCGACCCTGCCGAAATGGCGACACAGCACCTTCCCTCGACTTTCCGTGCCGAACTCGGCGCCACCCTGCGCCTTGCCGGGCCGCTCGCGCTCGCCAATCTCCTGCAGATGGCGGTCTTTGCGACCGACGTGATCTTCGTGGCGCGTCTCGGCCAGCAGGCCCTGGCGGCATCGAGCCTGGCGATCGCCATCGTTGCGCTGATGATGATGGGCATCAACGGCGTGACCGGCGCGGTCGCCCCGCTGATTGCCGCCGAGATCGGGCGTCGTTCCACTTCGGTGCGCGACGTGCGCCGCTCCGCGCGCACGGCGCTCTGGGTCGCGGTGATGTTCAGCCTGGGCGCCATCGCGATCTCGCAGTTCGGCGACTGGCTGATGGAAGTGACCGGGCAGGAGCCTGAAGTCGCAGGCCTCGCCGCGCATTTCCTCAGGATCGTCTCGATCGCGGTGCTGCCGATGACGATCGCCAATGTGTTGCGCACTTTCGTGTCCGCGCTCGGCAGGCCGATCTTCGCGACCGTCATCACCGCGCTCGCGATCGCCGTGAACGCCATGGGCAACTATGTGCTGGTCTTCGGCCACTTCGGTTTTCCGGCGCTTGGCCTGATGGGTTCGGCGCTGGCCAGCATCACCACCGCAAGCGTGATGGTCATCGCCTATGCCCTGGCCATCCGCAGCGACCGCAGGCTGCGGCGCTATCATGTGTTCGGACGCATCTGGCGGCCCGAGTGGCTGCGCCTGCGCCAGATCCTGGCGCTCGGCCTGCCGATCGCGGCGACGCTGATCGCCGAGGGCGGCCTGTTCAGCGGCGCCGCCTTCCTGATGGGCCGCCTTGGCGAGGCGCAGCTTGCCGCCCATACCGTGGCCCTTCAGATCGCCGCTTTCGCCTTCCAGGTGCCGTTCGGCGTCGGCCAGGCGGCGACGATCCGGGTCGGCTATCACTACGGGGCGGGCAACCGCGTCGGCGTCGGCATGGCGGGCTGGGCGGCGATCACGGTGGCGATGATCTTCATGGTCGTCTCCGCCTCGACGATGCTGCTGGCGCCGCGCTTCATTCTCTCGGCTTATGTCGACGTGGACGCGCCCCGGAACGCCGTCCTCGTCGGTTTCGCGCTGCAATTCCTGTTCGTGGCGGCGATATTCCAGCTGACCGACGGCCTCCAGGCGGTGGCGGCAGGCGCGCTACGCGGGATACAGGATACCCGCGTGCCGATGGCCATCGCCCTGTTCGGCTACTGGGCCGCCGGGTTCGCCACCTCCGCCGTCCTCGGCCTGTTCACCCCGCTGGAAGGCGTGGGTGTGTGGATCGGCCTGGCAGTGGGCCTGACCGTGGCGGCGCTGATGCTGATCGCCCGCTGGCACTGGCGCGAAGAGTTCCACCTCGACCGGGTGTAATGCTCTCGTCTCATCCCGCACCCATACCGGATGAGAATTTTTTGAAAGCTGCGCGCTTGACGCCGCCCATGGGCCGAACCATATCCACGGCCGTTGGCACTCTTCGAGTGTGAGTGCCAATTCCAGTTTCTTGCCCTTTTAGTTCGTAGGATAAGGGAGATCCCCATGACTTTCCGCCCGCTGCACGACCGTGTTCTCGTGCGCCGCGTCGAGGCCGAAGAAAAGACGGCCGGTGGCATCATCATCCCCGACAGCGCCAAGGAAAAGCCCGCTGAAGGCGAAATCGTCGCCGTCGGCACCGGCGCCCGCGCTGAAAACGGCACCATCACCCCCCTCGACGTCAAGGTTGGCGACCGCGTGCTGTTCGGCAAGTGGTCGGGCACCGAAGTCAAGGTCGGCGGTGAAGACCTGCTGATCATGAAGGAATCGGACATTCTGGGCGTGATCGGCTGATCACCCGAATTTCCGCATTTTTCATAATTTCTGGAAGGATTTAAAACATGGCAGCCAAGGACGTAAAGTTCGGCCGCGACGCGCGTGAACGCATTCTCGCCGGCGTCGACACCCTCGCCAACGCCGTCAAGGTGACCCTGGGCCCCAAGGGCCGCAACGTCGTGATCGAGAAGAGCTTCGGCGCTCCCCGCATCACCAAGGACGGTGTCTCGGTCGCCAAGGAAATCGAACTCAAGGACAAGTTCGAGAACATGGGCGCCCAGATGCTGCGCGAAGTGGCCTCGAAGGCCAACGACGCAGCCGGTGACGGCACCACCACCGCGACCGTTCTCGCCCAGGCGATCGTGCGCGAAGGCATGAAGTCGGTTGCCGCCGGCATGAACCCGATGGACCTGAAGCGCGGCATCGACCTCGCTGTCGGCAAGGTCATCGAGAACATCAAGGGCCGTTCGAAGGCCGTTGCCGGTTCTTCGGAAATCGCCCAGGTCGGCGTGATCTCGGCCAACGGTGACGTGGAAGTCGGCGAAAAGATCGCCGAAGCCATGGAAAAGGTCGGCAAGGAAGGCGTCATCACCGTCGAAGAGGCCAAGGGTCTCGAATTCGAACTCGACGTCGTCGAAGGCATGCAGTTCGACCGCGGCTACCTGTCGCCCTACTTCGTCACCAACCCCGAGAAGATGACGGTCGAACTCGAAAACCCGTACATCCTCATCCACGAGAAGAAGCTGTCGTCGCTCCAGGCGCTGCTGCCGATCCTCGAAGCCGTGGTGCAGTCGGGCCGTCCGCTCCTCATCATCGCCGAGGACATCGAGGGTGAAGCCCTTGCCACGCTCGTCGTCAACAAGCTGCGTGGCGGCCTGAAGATCGCTGCCGTCAAGGCTCCGGGCTTCGGCGATCGCCGCAAGGCCATGCTGGGCGACATCGCCACGCTGACCGCCGGCGAGATGATCTCGGAAGACCTCGGCATCAAGCTTGAGAGCGTCACGCTCGGCATGCTCGGCCAGGCCAAGAAGGTCACCATCGACAAGGACAACACTGTCATCGTCGACGGCGCCGGTGCGGCGGACGACATCAAGGGCCGCGTCGAGCAGATCCGTGCCCAGATCGAAGTCACCACCAGCGACTACGACCGCGAGAAGCTGCAGGAGCGTCTGGCCAAGCTTGCTGGCGGCGTGGCCGTCATCAAGGTCGGCGGTGCGACCGAAGTCGAAGTGAAGGAACGCAAGGACCGCGTCGACGACGCTCTCCACGCGACCCGCGCTGCCGTTGAAGAAGGCATCGTCCCCGGTGGCGGCACCGCGCTGCTCTACGCAACGCGCGCCCTCGAAGGCCTGACCGGCGTCAACGACGACCAGACCCGCGGCGTGGACATCGTCCGCAAGGCGATCACCGCTCCGCTGAAGCAGATCGCTGAAAACGCGGGCCACGACGGCGCCGTCGTCGCCGGCAAGCTGCTCGACGGTTCGGACGAATCGCTGGGCTTCAACGCCGCGACCGACGTCTATGAAAACCTCGTCGCCGCCGGCGTCATCGACCCGACCAAGGTCGTGCGCACCGCGCTGCAGGATGCGGCTTCGGTCGCAGGGCTCCTGATCACCACCGAAGCGGCGATCAGCGAAAAGGCCGACGACAAGCCCGCCATGCCGGCGATGCCCGACATGGGCGGCATGGGCGGCATGGGCGGCTTCTAAAGCGCTCACGTCACCGACGCGAATTGGGGCCGGAAGGAGCGATCCTTCCGGCCCTTTTCGTTTGCGTGATTCAAACTGGACGGATTCGTTCATCTGGGCGACAGGATTGTTCGAATCCAAGCAATTGCCCGCATGGATCATGCATTTCATCGCGCAGGACTGGCGCTTTGCCTTATTGTCGTTAACCGTTCGGGAACATGGACAAGATTAGGGTGGGATCTGCATGATCGGGGCAGACGAACTCATCGCGCGGTGCCGCAAGGGCACTCGGCGCTTTCTCAACGCTGCGGGCCTTCTCGCGGGAGGCGTCGCTCTCGCTGCGGTGACGGCCCTGCCGGCGCAGGCGCAAGTGCGTACCCAAGTCCGCGCCCAGGCTGGCGCTATCGGCGATGTTCAGGATTCCTTCGATTCCGTCTTCGGAACCGAGCAGCGCGCGCCGCGCACTTATTCCAGCGATTTCGGCAGGCAGCTCGCCACCGTTGCGGAAGCCTCGCGTGGGCGCATCGGCGTTGCCGCCATGGACCTTGCGACCGGACGCATGGTCGATGTGCTCGGCAACCAGCGTTTTCCGATGGCCAGCACCAGCAAGATCGCCATTGCCGCGACGTTCCTGGAAGGCGTGGACAAGGGCAAATGGACGCTTTCCAGCGAATTTCCGCTGATGGTGCCGGTGCCTTCGGCGCCGTTCTCCAGCGCGGTCGCGCCGGTCCGCGCCGGGACCTACATGAGCGCGCGCCAGCTGATCGAGCTGATGATCACCCGCTCCAACAACTATGCCACCGATGCCCTGCTCAAGGTCGTCGGCGGCCCCTCGGCGGTGAATGCCTGGGTGCGCCGCACCGGCATCGACGAGTGGCATATCGACCGCGACATCGCCACGCTGGTGCGCGATGACGGCGCCATCGATCCCGCCAAGGTCGTCGACAAGCGCGACAGCGCCACGCCGATTGCCGTGGTCGAGCTGCTGGCGGGCATCTACAACGGCAAGTGGATGAGCAAGCAGGGCCGCGACGTGCTGCTCGGCGCCATGAGCCGCACCGTCACAGGCAAGCGCCGCATCCGTGCCGGGCTTCCCGCCGAAGTCGTGGTTTCGCACAAGACCGGGTCGCTCAACAACACGTCGAGCGACATCGGCATCATCGAGACGCCGGACGGCCATGCCTATGCCGTGGCGATCTACGTCACCGGCCAGGGCACCCGCCCCAATCGCGAGGCGCGGATCGCCAGCATCGCCCGTACCATCTACGACGGCTATCTGGCCGAAGGGTCGTCCTACCGCACCGCCGCGCGCTGAGGTTCATTAAGTCCGGCACGCATGAAAAAAGCGCTTCGGAGCCACTCCGAAGCGCTTTTTTGTGGCCTGAAGGGCCGGGCCGCGAAGCCCGGCGCTTGCAAGTGATCAGTGCTGCTGGGTGCCGTCGTGGGGCGTGCCTTCGGCATCGGTGACGTCGGCAGCGGCCTTTTCGGCATCGGCGGCGATGTCGTCGGTGGTCTTTTCGGCCTTCTTGGCGGCATCGGCGGCGGCATCCTTGACGCCGTCGGCGGCGTCATTGGCGGCATCCGAAGCCTTGGCGCCGAGATCGCTCACGGCATCGCCCACGTCGTCGGCGGCTTCCGACATGTCGCCGGCAGCCGAAGTGGCGGTGTCCGAAGCCGCGTCCTGCGTCTTTTCCGAGCAGGCGGCGAGCGACAGGGCCGCAACGGCGGCAGTGGCGGCGATAACGATCTTGCGCATGTTCTCGGTATTCCCTCGTTTGCTAAAAAGCGTTTGCTGAAAAGACAAACCCCGTGAGCCCAACCGCGAATGCGGGCGGCTTCGCCCCTTGGGCAGGGAAACTAGGCCGGTCGCAAACGCGATTCAAGCAGTCGCGGGCAAACGACGGTGGAGCGAATTGGTTCCCGCCTGATCATCCGCCCGATCCTCCGGGCCGATTTCACCCGCCGCGCCTCACTGCCCTGCTGACGACCAGCCCCGGCGCTGCTAGGGGTCTTGCCATGGATTCCAAGCAGCATCTCTATCTCGTCGACGGCTCGGCCTATATCTTCCGCGCCTATCACCGCCTGCCGCCGCTCACCAACCCGGAAGGAACGCCGGTCGGCGCGGTCTACGGCTATACGACGATGCTGTGGAAGCTGGCGGACGACCTCAACAAGGCCGATGGCCCCACTCACCTTGCGGTGATCCTGGATGCGGGCAGCCATTCGTTCCGCAACGACATCTACGAGGATTACAAGGCCAACCGCCCGCCGCCGCCCGAAGACCTGGTGCCGCAGTTCCCGCTGATCCGCGACGCGACGCGGGCCTTCTCGCTGCCCTGCATCGAGGAACCGGGCTTCGAGGCGGACGACCTCATCGCTTCCTATGCCCGCGCCGCCACGGCGCAGGGCTGGGACGTGACGATCGTGTCCTCCGACAAGGACCTCATGCAGCTGGTCGGCAAATGCGCAATCGGCGGCGGCTGCGTCGACATGCTGGACACGATGAAGAACCAGCGCATCGACATTCCCGAAGTGGTCGAAAAGTTCGGTGTGCCCCCTGAAAAGGTGGGCGACGTGCTGGCGCTGATGGGCGACGCGGTGGACAACGTGCCGGGAGTCTACGGCGTCGGCCCCAAGACCGCGACCAAGCTGATCCAGGACTACGGCGACCTCGAAGCCGCCCTGGCTGCCGCGCCCGCAATGAAGAAGTCGAAGCTTCAGGAGCGTCTGATCGAACAGGCCGAGCAGGCCCGCCTGTCCAAGGTGCTGGTGACGCTGAAGGAAGACTGCACGCTGCCGATGGCGCTGGACGCCTTCAAGCTCGATGCCATTCCGCCCGCGCCGCTCGCGGAGTTCCTTGGCAAGCACGGCTTCACCAGCCTGCTCAAGCGGCTCGACGGCGGCCATGGCAGCCCGGACCGTCCGACCCAGCTCAATCCCGCCAAGCCTGTAACGGCGGCTGGCGGCCCCGGCGAAGGCGCCTCGCGGCAGTCGCTGCCGGAATGGCCGGCGGTGGACTATGCCGCCTACGAATGCGTGCAGACCGTGGAGGCGCTGGAGCGCTGGGTGGCGCGTGCGCAGGCGGCGCATATGGTGGCCGTCGATACCGAGACCTCGATGCTCGATGCGATGAAGGCGGAGCTTGCCGGAATCAGCCTGGCGCTGGGCCCGAACGACGCCTGCTACATCCCGCTCGGCCACGGCGGCAGCGACATGTTCGCGGAGAAGCCGCAGCAGGTGCCGCTCCAGACCGCGCTGGCGCTGCTGAAGCCGCTGCTGGAAAGCGATGCCGTGCTCAAGGTCGGTCAGAACATCAAGTACGATCTCAACGTGCTGGCCCGGCACGACATTCTGGTGGCGCCGGTGGACGATACGATGATCGTCAGCTTCTGCCTCGACGCGGGCCGCCAGATCGAGGGCATCGGCGGCGGCCACGGCATGGACGAGCTGTCGGAGCGCCACCTTTCGCACAAGACGATGGCGTTCAAGGATGTCTGCGGTACCGGCAAGAAGGCGATTCCCTTCGGCGAAGTGCCGCTGGACCGTGCCACGCCCTATGCGGCCGAGGATGCCGACGTCACCTGGCGCCTGCACAATATCCTCAAGCCGCGCCTGTCCGACGAGGGCGGCACGCGCATCTACGAGCGGGTGGACCGGCCGCTGATCCCGGTCGTCGCGCAGATGGAGCGCCACGGCGTGAAGGTGGACCGAGACAGGCTGGCGGGCCTTTCCAGCCAGTTCGCCGAGGCCATCGGCGCGCTGGAGGCCGAGATCCACGGCAAGGTCGGCCAGGAATTCACCATCGGCAGCCCCAAGCAGCTCGGCGATATCCTGTTCGACAAGCTGGGCTACAAGGGCGGCAAGAAGGGCAAGAGCGGGCAATATTCCACCGACCAGTCGGTGCTGGAAAAGCTGGCGGGCGAGGGTGCCGAAGTCGCCACCAAGGTGCTCGAATGGCGCCAGCTCTCCAAGCTGCGCTCGACCTATACCGAGGCCTTGCAGGCGGCGATCAATCCGCGGACCGGGCGCGTCCACACCAGCTACAGCCTTGTCGGGGCGCAGACCGGGCGTCTGTCCTCGACCGAGCCGAACCTCCAGAACATCCCAATCCGCACCGAGATCGGCCGCCAGATCCGCGACTGTTTCGTGGCCGAGCCGGGCAATGTCCTGCTCGCGGCGGACTATTCGCAGATCGAGCTGCGCCTTGCCGCGCACATGGCCGATGTGCCGAGCCTGAAGGAAGCCTTCGCCCAGGGCGAGGACATCCACTCGCGTACGGCTATGGAGATGTTCGGCACGGTGGACCGCGATACGCGCGGACGGGCCAAGACCATCAACTTCGCCATCCTCTACGGCATTTCGCGCTGGGGCCTCGCAGGCCGTCTCGGCACCGAGGCGGACGAGGCGCAGGCCATGATCGACCGCTATTTCGAGCGCTTCCCGGGCATCCAGCGCTATATCGTCCACACGCTGGAGCAAGTGCGCGAGCGCGGCTATTCGGAAACCCTGTTCGGCCGCAAGACCTGGTTCCCGCGCATCACCTCGAAGAACGGCGCCGAGCGCCAGGGCAGCGAGCGTGCCGCCATCAACGCCCCGATCCAGGGCACCAGCGCCGACATCATCAAGCGCGCCATGGTGCGCATGATGCCTGCACTGGAGGCGGCGGGCCTCGGCCATGTGCGCATGTTGCTGCAGGTCCACGACGAACTCGTGTTCGAACTCCCCGAGGGTGATGTCGCAGCGGCTTCGGACGTGATCCGCGCCGTCATGGCGGGCGCGGCCGAGCCCGCGGTCAGGCTGGACGTGCCGCTGGGCGTCGAAATCGGCTCCGGCCTCAGCTGGGGCGCGGCGCACTGAGGGGGATCCCCGTCGTCATCCATGAACGTAGCGCAGCAAGCCGGCGTGGTCATGCCCGTCTCCGGTTTGCTTCGCTGCGCTCGCGGATGACCGGCAACCCCCTTGCGGAGAACCCCGCCTTCCGGCACCTCCCGCGCATGCTTTCTCCCGCCCGTGTCCTGATTGCAGCCGCCCTCAGCCTCATCGCCGCGCCCACGGCGCAGGCGAAGAGCCCGCCGGTCTGCACCTACCGCATCGACAACGCCTACCCCCACGATACCGCCGCCTTCACCGAAGGCCTGCTGTTCGACCGTGGGCTGCTTTACGAAAGCACCGGCCGCGAGGGCGATTCCCGCATCGTCGTGCGCAAGCTGGAGACGCTCGATCCCGTGCGGGAGGCCCAGGTCGATCCTAGCGTTTTCGGCGAAGGGCTGGTCGACTGGAAGGACCAACTCATCAGCCTCACCTGGCGCGACGGCATCGGCTATCGCTGGGACCGCGCGACGCTGAAGCTATTGGGCACGTTCCGCTATGAGGGCGAAGGCTGGGCCATGACCCGGCACGGGGAGACGATCTACCAGAGCGACGGCTCCGCCACCCTGCGCCTGCGCGATCCGGCGACGATGCGCCAGACCGGCAGCCTTACCGTCACTGCCGAGGGCAAGCCGGTGGCGAACCTCAACGAGCTGGAATGGATCGGCGGCGAGATCTGGGCCAATGTCTGGATGACCGACCGCATCGCCCGGATCGATCCGAAGACCGGCAAGGTCACGTCCTGGCTGGACCTGACCGGCCTGCGCGAAAAGGCGGGCGGGGTCGGCGTCGATGCGGTGCTGAACGGCATTGCCTGGGATGCCCCGGCAAACCGCATTTTCGTGACCGGCAAGAACTGGAACCAGATCTTCCAGATCGTCCCGGACTGCACCAAAGGCGCCTGACTTGCGCATGACTTGCCGGATCGGGCCGTTTGCAATAGAAAGCGGCCCGCAAGCGAAGGAATGGATCGATGAACAACTGAGCACATAGCCCGTTTTTCCCAAACGCTATCTGCCGGTGTTCTCATGACATTCCTGACTCTCGACCGCGTGGCCTGCTCGGCCCCGGACGGTTCCCCGCTTTTCTCCGATCTCACGTTCTCGCTCGGCCGCGAGACGCTTGGCCTCGTCGGTCGCAACGGCGCGGGCAAGAGCACCCTGCTGCGCGCGATCGCCGGGGAAGCGCCGGTTCTGGAAGGCACGATCACGCGGCAGGGCCGGGTCGGCCTGCTGCATCAGCTTCCTCCCGATGAGAGCGCCAGCGTGGCCGAGGCACTGGGCCTCGCCGCGCAGTTCGCCCGGCTCGATCGCATCGCTGAGGGCCGCTTCGAGGACGACGACTTCGATCTGGCGGACTGGACCTTGCCCGAACGCTTCGAAAAGGCCGCCGCACTGGCCGGCTTTGCTGATCTCGATCCGCAGCGGCCGCTCTGTGCCTTCAGCGGCGGTCAGCGCACCCGGCTGATGCTGACCGGCCTCCTCATGGGCGAGCCGGACGTGCTCCTGCTGGACGAGCCGACCAACAATCTCGATGAGGCAGGGCGCAAGGTGGTGGCGGACCTGCTCGACGGCTGGCCCGGCGGCGCCCTTGTCGCCAGCCACGACCGCGAACTGCTGCGCCGCGCGGATCGCATCGTCGAGCTGACCGGCACGGGCGTTCACATGGTCGGCGGCGGCTGGGATGCTTTCGACGAGCAACGCAGCCGGGAGCGTGCCCGCGCTGCCGAAGTGCTGGAAAGAAGCGAGGACGCGCTGCGCCGTTCACGCCGCGAACGTCAGGAAGAGGTCGAAAAGCAGGCCCGGCGCGACAGCCGGGGCCGTCAGGACGCCGCCAGGGGCGGCGCACCGAAGATCCTGCTCGGCGCCCGCAGGCAGCGCGCCGAGGAAACCGGCGGACGTCAGGGCAAGCTCGGCGACGAACGCGTGGGCCGCGCGCAGCAGGACCTCGACGCGGCGCGCCGCGAGGTGGAAGTGCTGGCCCCGATCCATATCGAACTGCCGCCCAGCGGCCTGCCCTCCGGCCATGTCCTGATCGAGGCGCGCGGCATTACCTGCACGCGCGGCGGAAGGCACTTGTTCGGCCCGCTCGACCTCGTGATCCGCGGCCCCCGGAGAATCGCCGTCACCGGCGCCAACGGTTCGGGCAAGACCAGCCTGATCCGTATTCTCTCCGGGCTGGACCGGCCGGACGGGGGTCCGGACGGGGGCGAGATTCGCGCCGAAAGATCACGCAGCGCGCTGCTCGACCAGCACGTCTCGCTGCTGGGCGACGGCGGCACCGTGCTGGACGCCTACTTGCGCCTCGATCCCGGGACCGACCGCCACGCCGCCCATGCCGCGCTCGCCCGTTTCGGCTTTCGCAACGCCTGGGCGGAACGCGATGTGGCCGGTCTTTCCGGCGGAGAGCGGATGCGTCTGGCGCTGGCCTGCCTGTTCACCCGGCGGGAGGTGCCCTGGCTGCTGATCCTCGACGAGCCGACCAACCACCTCGATCTCGCATCGGCGGAAATGCTGGAACAGGCTCTGCGCGGCTACGACGGCGCGGTGGTCTGCGTTAGCCACGATAGGGCCTTTCGAGAGGCGCTGGGCCTGGAAGAGACGATCGCGCTGGGATAGGCTCAGTTCAATTGGCTTTGCGCGCGTCGCCGTTTACCGACCCCGCGACCAGTTCCGCCAGCCCCGCACTTGCGCCGAGTTCGACCGGTGCCACCGGCAGGGTCCGCCGCCGCACGAGGGCTTCGGGCTGGTTGCGACGGATCCAGTCCATCATGCTCTCGCGCAGCTCGCAGCGCAGGTCGAACAGCGTCGGGCCGTCGCGGGCGCTCATCAGCAGGCGGACTTCGATGGCGTCGTCCTTGCAGTCCGTCACCTGAAGGACTTGCGCCCGCTTGTCCCAGAGGCGGTGGGCGGCGATCTGGCGGGAATATTCCTCCCGGATCGGGCCGATGTCGGTGCCCTGGTCGAGATAGAGGAACACGGTGCCGAGCAGCTGCGAGGTCGTCTTGGTCCAGTTCTGGAAAGTGTCTTCCAGGAAACGGTTGGACGGCACGACGAGGCGGCGGTCGTCCCACAGCCGCACGACGACGTAGGTGGTGCGGATATCCTCGATCCGGCCCCACTCGCCGTCGAGGATCACGACGTCGTCGATGGAGATCGGCTCGGTCATCGCCATCTGGAAGCCCGCGATCAGTGCCTTGAGCGCGGGCTGCGCCGCCGCGCCCACGGCCAGTGCCGCGAGGCCCGCCGATGCCATCAGGGTCACGCCGATCTCGCGCACACCCGGGATCGAGGCCAGCATGCCCGAGACGGTCAGGAACACGATCAGGAACGTGCCGATGCGGCTGAAGATGGCCAGGCGGGTGCGCCGCCGCCGGGCATTGCGGTTGTTCTCCACCGAGATATCGGCGCGCACGATCATCGCCTCGACGAAAGCACGCAGCACCGCCACCGCCACCCAGCCGGTCAGCAGCGGCATGACGAAAGGCGCGAACCGTTCCCAGACCGCTTCGAGCGCAGGGGTTTCCCGTGCCGCGAGAACGACCCCCATGGCCACGAAAGCCCAGCGCGTGGGCCGGAACAGGCGATTGACAACGATATCGTCCGCCTCGCTCGCGCTGCGATGGGTCACGCGGTGGAGGATGCGGAACAGCACGGCATGGGCCAGAAGCGCGATCGCCACCCCCAGCAAGGCCGCAAGCACCGCCACCAGCGGCCGCTCCGCCCAGTCGGGCAGGCCGCCGAGCAGGTTTTCGATGAGCCGGATCATGGTGATCTAACTATGCTGCACCGCAGCAGTTTCAGAACGAGGTTCGCTTCGTCGGTCTTTCGGGGCGAGTGAGCGATCCCGTTCGGACGATCGCAAGAGATTCACGTCGTCCCGGACATGATCCGGGACCGCTGGCCGAGCCGCGCCCTGCTCGCGAGGAAGCGCCTCAAGATCTGCCAGCGGTCCCGGGGCGAGCCCGGGACGACGTGTCTGGATCAGTCCCCGTGCTTCCGCTCGCGGGTAGATTCCACCATGCCGGGGGCGATGAAGCCGATCGGGATCACTTCCATGGCGCGCTTCTTGAGTTCGCCCTTCATGCGCTCGTATTCGGCTTCCATCTCCTCGGTCACGGTGGCGCGGCTGTCTTCGAGAGCGTCCTCGAAGTCCTCGCGGCGGACCTGTTCCACTTCGGCGCCGCGCTTGCGGATGGCGATAAGGCCGGCGCGGCGCACCACGTCTTCCAGGTCGGCGCCGGTGAAGCGCTCGGTGCGGGCAGCGATGTCGCGCAGGGAAACGTCGTCGGCCAGCGGCATCTTGCTGGTATGGATGCCCAGGATGTGCGCGCGTCCGGCCTCGTCGGGGGTGCCGACATAGACCAGTTCGTCAAAGCGGCCGGGACGCAGCAGCGCGGGATCGACTAGGGCAGGGCGGTTGGTCGCGCCGATCAGCACGACCGACTGCAGCTCCTCCATCCCGTCCATTTCGGCGAGGATCGTGTTGACCACGCGGCCCGTCACTTGCGGCTCGCCGCCACCGCCCCCCATACCGCGCGCGGGCACGAGGCTGTCGATCTCGTCGATGAAGATCACGCAAGGCGCGACCTGGCGGGCGCGGGCGAAGAGGCGGGCGATCTGCTGCTCGCTTTCGCCGTACCACTTCGACAGGAGGTCGGAGGACTTGATCGAGATGAAGTTCGCCTCGGCCTCCTTGGCCACGGCCTTGGCCAGCAGGGTCTTGCCGGTGCCGGGCGGGCCGTAGAGCAGGAAGCCCTTGGCCGGGCGAATGCCCAGCTTGTGGAAGGCTTCCGGGTTCTTCAGCGGCAGTTCCACGCCTTCCTTCAGCTTGAGCTGTGCCTCGTCGAGGCCGCCGATATCGGCCCAGCCGATGTTCGGCACCTGCACCATGACCTCGCGCATGGCCGAAGGCTGGACGCGCTTGAGCGCGGCCACGAAATCCTCGCGCAGGACCTGCAGTTCCTCCAGCACTTCGGGCGGGATCGTGCGGGCTTCGAGGTCGAGCCGGGGCATGATCCGGCGCACCGCCTCGATCGCGGCTTCGCGGGTGAGGGCGGCCAGGTCGGCGCCGACGAAGCCGTGGGTGGTGCGGGCGAGTTCGGTGAGATCCACCTTGCTGCCGAGCGGCATGCCGCGCGTGTGGATGCCCAGGATCTCGCGGCGACCGGCCTCGTCCGGCACGCCGATCACGATCTCGCGGTCGAAGCGGCCGGGGCGGCGCAGCGCCTCGTCGATGGCGTCGGGCCGGTTGGTGGCGGCGATCACGACGACATGGGCGCGGCTGTCGATGCCGTCCATCAGGGTGAGCAGCTGCGCGACCAGGCGCTTTTCCGCCTCGCCGTGAACCTGGCTGCGTTTGGGGGCGATCGAATCGATCTCGTCGATGAAGACGATGGCAGGCGCGGCCTTGGTGGCTTCCTCGAAGACTTCGCGCAGGGCCTTCTCGCTCTCGCCATAGCCGGAGCCCATGATCTCGGGCCCGTTGATGGTGAAGAAGTTGGCCTCGCTCTCGTTGGCGACGGCCTGGGCGAGGCGGGTCTTGCCGGTGCCCGGCGGGCCGTGGAGCAGCACGCCCTTGGGCGGGGCGACGCCGAGGCGGGTGAAGAGTTCGGGATAGCGCAGCGGCAGTTCCACCATCTCGCGCAGCTGGCGGATGGTGTCGCTCATGCCGCCGACGTCGTCGTAGTTGACGTCGCCGCGGGCGTCATGCGCTTCCTCGAAGACCTCGCGCAGTTCCACTTCGGTGTTCTCGTCGATGTGGACGATGCCGCGCGGGGTGGTGGAGACGACGTTGAGGCGGATCTGCGTCAGCGCATAGGCCGGGGCATTGAACATGCGGCGAAGCTGCGGCGGAATGTCCGCGACCTGCTGCTGGCCGGTGGTGGCGACGAGATCGCCCTGCACCATCGGGCGCTGGAAGAAGTTGCGCTTCAACGCCGCCGAGGGGCCTTGCAGGCGCATGTCCTTCTGCGCGGGCGCGAAGACCACGCGCTGCGCCGGGCGCGATTCGGCCTTGCGCACCACGACGTGATCGCCCGAGCCGACTTCGGCATTGCCGCGCTGAAGGCCGTCGAGGCGGATGACCTGGAGGCCTTCGTCCTCGTCATAGGCGAGCACGGCGCGGGCGACGGTGGCCGCCTTGCCGGTGATTTCGAGCACATCGCCTTCCATCGCGCCGATTTCCGAGAGCGAGGCGCGCGAGAGACGGGCAATTCCCTGGCCGCTTTCTTCCTGACGCGCGGCTGCGACCTGCAGCTTCACCGTCCGTTCGTCGGCTTGAGTTGGGGCGTCCGCCATGGGTGTCCTTTCCATCCTCCCGATTCCGACGCCGCGCCGGTTCGCGCGGGTCGCCCGGGATGTGGACTGGAACTAGGTATGGCTCCCCCGGATTTCAAACCAACCCGCGACCGCTCTGGATGTTTCCGATGGAACTGTTTGAGAACGTTGTTCTCAAACAGCCAAAAAGAAGGCCCGGAAGTTTCCAACCGGGCCGTGAAAGTTTTGGGAGAGGATGCCTGAAAGGCACTGTCTTTATGACCCCGACTCGGTTTTTGTGCAAGTGCGAAAACGCAGGATCGTGATTGCGAAACATGCAAGCAATGTTGCGCGGCTTGTAACTACCCTGCGTAATGATAGTTGAATTTATATAAAACAATGACTTGCAAGTTGAATGCGGCGTCAGCTTCGGCTTGACGTAATCGTCATGGCGATCGGCCTTGGCGACGGGGTGCAATCGTTGACTGTTGCGCCGCGAAATTTACTCACCCTGCTAAGTATCTGAGCTGCAAGGCTGCGCCGGAGCCTCACCTTGACGACAAGAGGCGCCGGTGACGGGCACCGGCGCCTCTTTCTGCCGTCTTTCGTTTGTTCCGTATCGGCTCAGTGACAGAACAGGACCGCAGGCGCACTGGCCTCCGACAGGAAATGGGCGGTAACGCCGCCGAACAGGAATTCGCGCAGGCGACCCTTGCCATAGGCGCCCATGACCAGCAGTTCGGCATGGTTCTGGTTTACGGCAAGCGCCAGGGTTTCCTCGGTGGACCCGCGCCTTTCGTATTCCTCGTATTCGGCGTGGACGCCGTTGCGGGACAAGTAGCGCAAGGCATCGGTGGCGGGGAAGCCGCCGGACTTTTCGATGACCATCACCAGCTTCACCACCTGGCAGCTTTGCAGCAGCGGCACGGCCGCCTTGAGCGCGCTGGCCGCCTGTTCGCCGCCGTCCCAGGCGATCACGGCGCGGCGGATCGGCAGGGAAAGCCTGCGCCCTTCCGGCAGGGTAAGCACCGGCGCGCGGGCCACCATCGCCAGTTGCCCGGCAATGCCGCTGGAGCGCGAGACCACCACCAGATCGGAAAGCCGCGCCGCGCCGGCCAGCGCCGGAACGGGATCTTCTTCGCTGCGGATCACCTCGAAGGCGATGTCGCCGCGCGTCAGCCGCCCCTCGATCGCCTCGGCGGCGGCATCGTCCTCGCCGCGGGCCTTGTCGAGCGCTTCGGAAATCACATAGCTGCCGCCCATCGGGTCCATGGCGATATAGCGCGAGACCGGCGTATCGACGAGCACGGTAAGGTGCCCGTCGAGATGACGGGCCAGTTCGAGCGCGGCATCGACGCGGGCTTCGCTGTCGGGCTTGCGGTCGGCGTTCACGAGTATCGAGCGCATGGTAATTCTCCCGTTGACCGCAGGTAACCTACCGCAAGGTCATGGAATTGCCATGACGAAGATCAAACTTCGCTTCCGGTTTCGATTCGGGGAGTGATAGCGTGCCGCGGCACAGACTTATCCTTGCCGATCGAAGACAGCCGATGGAAAACAATCGCTGTTCGTCATGAAATTGGCTGTCTAGGTTCGCGCCCAGAACGGGAGATATGCATGAACAAGATCTACCCCAGCGCCGCTGACGCGCTGGACGGACTGCTGAAGGATGGCCTGCTGATCGCCGCGGGCGGTTTCGGCCTATGCGGCATCCCTGAGCGGCTGCTGGATGCGGTACGCGATTCGGGCGTGAAGGACCTCGTCTTCGCCTCGAACAATGCCGGTATCGACAACGAAGGCATCGGCAAGCTGCTGCGCACCAAGCAGGTGCGCAAGATGATCTCGTCCTATGTGGGCGAGAACAAGGAGTTCGAACGCCAGTTCCTTTCGGGCGAACTCGAAGTCGAATTCTGCCCGCAAGGCACCCTGGCCGAGCGCATGCGCGCGGGCGGCGCCGGGATTCCGGGCTTCTACACCAAGACCGGCGTCGGCACCCAGGTGGCCGAAGGCAAGGAAGTGAAAATGTTCCGGGGCGAGGAATACATCCTTGAGGAAGGCATCTTCGCCGACCTCAGCCTGGTGAAGGCGTGGAAGGCGGACGAGACCGGCAATGTCGTGTTCCGCAAGACCGCGCGCAATTTCAACGTGCCCGCCGCCACTTGCGGCAAGGTCTGCGTGGTCGAAGTGGAGGAGATCGTTCCCACCGGCTCGCTCGATCCCGACGGCATCCACTTGCCAGGCGTCTTCGTCCAGCGGCTGGTACTGGGCGCGCCTTACGACAAGAAGATCGAATTCACGACGACCCGCGAGAGGGAGACTGCCTGATGAGCTGGACTCGTGACGAAATGGCCGCGCGCGCGGCGAAGGAGCTTCAGGACGGGTTCTACGTGAACCTCGGCATCGGCATTCCCACCCTGGTCGCGAACCATGTGCCCAGCGGCATGACGGTGACGCTCCAGTCGGAAAACGGCATGCTCGGCATTGGGCCGTTCCCTTATGCCGACGAAGTCGATGCCGACCTCATCAATGCGGGCAAGCAGACCGTCAGCGAACTGCCGCAATCGGCCTATTTCGACAGCGCCACCAGCTTCGGCATGATCCGCGGCGGCCATATCGACCTGGCCGTGCTGGGCGCGATGGAGATTGCCGAGAACGGCGACATCGCCAACTGGATGATCCCCGGCAAGATGATCAAGGGCATGGGCGGGGCGATGGATCTTGTCGCCGGTGTGAAGAAGATCATCGTCGTCATGGAGCACAATGCCAAGAACGGCGATCCCAAGTTCATCCCGGCCTGCACCCTGCCGCTGACGGGCAAGAACGTGGTCGACATGATCGTCACCGACCTGGCCGTGTTCCAGCGGGTCGATCATGACAGCCCGTTCAAGTTGATAGAACTGGCGCCGGGCGTGACGGCGGAGGAAGTCGCCGCTAAGACCACGGCGCATTACGTAACCTGATATCCACTTGGGAGAGTTCCGATGGCCTATACCCTGATCACCGCCAATCGGAACTACTCCAGCTGGTCACTGCGCCCCTGGGTGCTGATGAAGGCGCTCGGCATCGATTTTACCGATCGGGTCGAGCCTTTCCTGGCACCGACCAATTACGACGCCTTCCGCAGCTTCTCGCCCACGGGGCAAGTGCCGGCGCTGATCGACGGCGAGCGGACGGTCTGGGATTCGCTGGGAATCACGCTCTATCTGGCCGAGCGCCACCCCGGCCTCTGGCCTGCCGACGAGGGCGCCCGCGCCTTTGCCCAGTGCGCCGTGGCGGAAATGCACGGCGGGTTCTCCGCCTTGCGCAGCGATTGCACGATGAACGTCGGCGTCCGCGTCCGCCCCCGGGCGATGCGCGCCGAACTGGTGCGCGATGTCGCCCGCCTGCGCGAGATCTTCGGCGAGGGACTGTCGCGCTTCGGCGGCCCCTGGCTGGCGGGCGAGAGCTTTACCGCCATCGATGCCTTCTTCGCGCCGGTCGCCTTCCGCATCCGCACCTATGGGCTGGACGTCGGCACCTGCCAGACCTGGGTGGACACCGTCCTCGATCACCCGGCCATGAAGCAGTGGGAAGCCGAGGCGCTGGCCGAGACCTGGCGCGAGGAAGGCCACGAGGCCGAACTGGCCGAGGCCGGGGAAGTGATTGCCGACTACCGCATCGCGGAGTGATCGCACACGGGGTCTTCACGAGTTCCTGGCGTCTTGCGGCGGTCATGACCTTGCGCCATGTTCCCGGCCGACAATCCGGGAGATAACGCAATGGCCGCCGACATTACCGCAATTCCGCTGACCCGTATCGACGGCAGCGCCGACAGCCTCGCCAATCACGAAGGCAAGGTCCTGCTCGTCGTCAATGTCGCTTCCAAGTGCGGGCTGACGCCGCAGTACGAAGGGCTCGAGAAGCTCTATGGCGACTACAAGGCGCAGGGCTTCGAGGTGCTGGGCTTCCCGGCCAACGACTTCGGCGCCCAGGAGCCGGGCAGCGATGAGGAGATCGTCGAATTCTGCCAGCTCAATTACGGCGTTTCCTTCCCCCTCTTCACCAAGGCCGACGTGACCGGCGGCGACAAGCAGCCGCTCTATGCCGCGCTTACCGAGGCGATCCCGACCAAGCAGGGGGATGTCGAGGGCATGAAGGAGCGTTTCCGGGGCTACGGCATGACGCCGAACGAAGATCCCGAAGTGCTGTGGAACTTCGAGAAGTTCCTGGTGTCTCGCGACGGTTCGGTCGTTGGCCGTTTCGCGCCCGGCACCGCGCCGCAGGATCCGCTGCTGGTGGAAGCGATCGAAGGCGAGCTGGCCAGGTAAGGGGCTGAAACGCCGTGGTGGCGCGATGCGCCGCCACGGTGATCCCTCAATTCCCGACGAGCACGAAGGGCGCCCAGGTCGCAGGATGGGCGCTTCCGGCGATCGCGGCATCGCCCAGCACGTCTAGCTGCGCCCGGCGCAGGGCTTCGGCGCGGCTGGTCCTGCCGCGGGCGGCCATGACCGTGCGCAAGGTGAGGCGACTGGCGACGTCGTCGCGCACCGGCCAGTGCGACAGCAGCAGCGAGCGGGCACCCGCCGAAACGAAAGCGCGGGCCAGGCCGGAGTAAGTCGGCGCGTTTTCGCTTTCGCCCGCGCTGGTATCGCAGGCGGACAGGATCACCCAGTCGGCATCGAGGCTCAGTCCGGCAATCTCCGAGGCGGTGAGCAGGCCGTCATCGCTGCCGGAAGCCGAACCGGAGGGCGGCGTCAGCACCAGCGCCGGTTCCACGAGATTGCGATAGGCGCCGCCGACCAGACCATGGGTGGCGAAGGCGATCACCCCCGCCTTGCCGAAAGAAGCGGACTTGACCGCCTGCTCCGTGGCCTGGGCGCCGATCAGGATCCGGCGCTCTCCGGGGACGTTACGGGCCATGACCTGCAATTCGCGCGCCGCCCCCGGCAGTTCGGGAAGTTGGGCGAGGGCAGGCTCGACCGCATCGGACCAGCCTTGCGCTCCCGTGACCGGCAAGAGCGGCGCGCCGATCCCGGCAAAGCCGCTGGGCGGACTGGCCCGCTTTCCGCCCTTGCCGAGCGAGGCGGCGCTGACCAGCGTGCGCACCGCGTGGCGGCGGACCAGCCAGGCGGTTTTGCGCAGTGCTTCGGGGTCGGCGTCATTGCCGCTCGGCTCTGCGGTCACCAGCGTATCGAACGGAAGCGAGGCGAGCATGCCGGGGGCGAGAATGGCCAGTTCGCGGCTGCCGCGCAGGGCTTCGGCGATTGGGGCGGGAAACAGTTGCTGATAGAGGCGGTAGGCGGTTTGCCGGTCGAAAGCCGAAGTGCCGTCGGTCAGCAGCCCTTCCTCGATCGAGGCGCGCAGGCGGCGTTGCAGATCGCGCAGGGCGCGCGAGGCGATCGTGGTCTGCGCCGAAGCTACGCCGTCGCGGGTGATCGCCATGATCACCAGCCCGTCGGCATCTTGGCCGTAGAGCACCAGTGCCTGCCCTTTCGCCAGCTTCGCGCGGGCTTCGGCAAGGGTGGCCGGTTCGAAGCCGGTCAGCGAGGCATAGCCGGGGACGAGCGCAGCGATCCGCCGGTCCAGCGCGCGCAATTCCTCTTCGGCCTCGGCAATACGGGCGGCAGTGTCACGGCGACCCGTATCGTCCCCGCCGCTGAGGCCGATCTCGCGGTCCTGCTGCTTGTGCAGTTCGCGCAGCCGTGCGGCGGCGGACAGATAGGCGCGGATGGCCGTGTCGGCCTCCGGGCCGAAGCGGTCGCGGATCGCATCCACGGATGTGAAGGCGGTTTGCAGGTCGCCCATTCCGGCCATCTGCAAGGCGTCGAAAGCGGTTTCCGGGGCGCCGGCGGCTAGGGCCATGCGCGCTTCGAGGACGAACGTGCCCGCAGCCTGATCGCGTAGCCGCACCGCGCTGGTGGCGGCACTGGTGCGGTCGAGCAGATGGGCGCGCAAGGCGGCCACGGCGGGCCTGGCGCGGGCGAGGGCGCCTGCCGGATCGCCCCGGCGCAGATCCACGGCGCCGCGCAGGGTCAGTGCGGCCACGCGGTCGAGATTGGTGGGCAGGGCGCGCCGGGCATAGGCGGCGTTGACATGGTCCAGCAGCGCCTGCGCCGCATCGAGATTGCCTTCTGCCGCATCGCCCAGCGAGATCAGCATCTTGGCAAGGCTGAGTTCGGCGCGCAGCACTTCGGGATCGTCGGGGGAGGAGGCGATGCGGCGGGCCATGCCCAGGGCCTTGCGGTTGAGCGCCAGCGCGCGCTCGGGCTGGCCGTCGTCGCGGACGATGCGGGCGATCTGGCCGAAGACATTGGCCCCGGACATCGGCTGCGACGAGGGCGGCAGGGCCTCGAAGATCTTCGCGGAGCGCTCGTAGAAGGCCAGGGCCTCGTCCGAGAAACCGGCAAGGTCCAGCGAGTAGGCGACGGCGTTGAGCGAATAGCCCACGTCGCGGTCGTCCGGCTCGCTTTTCGCCATGCGCAGGTCCAGCGCGCGGCGCAGGATCGGCGTGGCCTGACCGTAGATTCCCGCGTCGTTGAGCGCCGCGCCCAGCGCATTGAGCGCGGCCAGCGTCAGCCGGTGATCCTTGCCGAGATGGCCGTCCGCCCAATTCGCGGCAGCGCGGGCCGCCGCGACCGCCGAAGTCGAATCGCCCGCCTGTATCTGCAGGGTGCTGAGAGTGATCCCGTAGAGCGTGGGATATTCGCTGTTCCGGCCGCTGCGGGTGCTGGCGGCCACGGCAATGTCCACGGCCTGCTGCACTTTTGGGATGGCTTCCAGCGGCAGGCCCCGGCGATAGTCGATCAGGGCAAGCCCATAGAGGGCGGCGGCATATTCGTTGCTGTCGGGACCGGCCAAGCTTTCGCTCAGTTCCAGGGCGCGTAGCTTGTAGATCCGGGCTTCGTCCAGTCTGCCGAGGCTGGAGAGGGCGGAACCGATGTTGTTGACGATATCGGCCCGGCGCGGCGTCATCGGTCCGCCGAGGGCGGTCATCCGGGCATCGAAATCGCGAAAGGCGCCGAGCGCTTCCTCGTAACGGCCGAGCCAGAACAGCGCCTCGCCGCGCGTCGCCTCTGCCAGGAGCAGGTCGGCGGCATCGACGGTTCCCGCCTTGCGGGCGCGGGCGAGGGCGGCATCAATGCGACGCAGCGCCGCCTGGGGATCGCCGGACGTATCGTAGTCTGCCAGCGCCCGGATTTCGCGAGCGATCGTGGCCGTAGGCGGTGCAGCGTCGATGGTCGCAGGGGTAGGGGCGGCGGCAGCCGCGCCTGCGTTACCCGCCGTCATTCCCGCCAGAAGGCCCGCCCCCAGGCAGGCCCATACCCGCTTGCTCATCTGCGCCCCCTGCCGGAGCCGATGGACGGGCGAATCCCCATTCAATCGTTTCCAGCACCGCCTCTCAAGCGCAGGATTCGTGCGCTTGAGCAAGTCGGCAATTGTTTTCGCGGGTTAAATCCGGCTTTGTCGCCCGCTCACGCGTCTCCGGTCGCGACCGGGTGGGCAGGATCGGCGATCCATTCGCTCCACGATCCGGGATAGAGCCGGGGCTGCGGCAGACCCGCCGCCGCCATGGCCAGCGCGTTGTGGCAGGCCGTTACGCCCGAACCGCAGGAGAGCACCGCAGGCTTGCCGCCCAGCAGCGTGCGAAACGCCTGCGACAGTTCCTCGGCCGGGCGGAAGGATCCGTCCTCGGCGAGATTGTCCCTGAAGAAGCGGTTGCGGGCGCCGGGGATATGCCCGGCCACCGGGTCGATCGGATTGGGTTCGCCCCGGAAGCGCGAGGGATCGCGCGCGTCCAGCACTTGCGCTTCGCCCGTCCCGATATTGGCAAGGACCTGACGGGCGGTAAGCGGTGCCGGGACGAGCGGTTCGTCGGCGGTGAAATCGCCGGGGACGACGGGCGGGGCCTCGCCCGTCTCCATCGGCAATCCCGCCGCGGCCCAGGCCTGCTTGCCGCCGTCGAGCACGGCGACTTCGGCATGGCCGATCCAGCGCAGCAGCCACCAGGCACGGGCGGCCCAGGCGCCGCCGCTGGAATCGCAGGCGACGACCTGCCCGCCGCGCTTAAGCCCCTGCGCGCGCAGCCATGCCGCGAAAGCGACCCGCGCGGGCAGCGGATGGCGGCCGTTGGTGCCGTCGGGCGGCCCGGCCAGATCGTCATCGAGATGGGCATAGCGCGCGCCCGGAAGGTGCCCGGCGCGATAGGATTCGCGGCCCTTGTCCGGCTGGCCCAGCTCGAAATCGCAGTCGAGAATCAGGACGTCGCTGCCCGCTGCGAGAATCTCGTGCAGATCTGTGACGGAAATCAGCGTGTCGTAAGCCATGGAACCTGCCCCGGTGGATCGCGCGGTGGATTGCGCGGTGGAATTAGGAGGAGAAGGGCCTGCTGTCGACGCCTGCCGCTGCGGAAATGCGAACGGGCCGGGTTTCCCGATAGGAAAACCCGGCCCGTCTCATGACTTTCCGTGTGACCGGAAGGCCCTGCTTTCACATCAGGCGATAGCGGCCTTCAGCGCATCGGCAAGGTCGGTGCGTTCCCAGGGGAACAGGTCGCCTTCCGGCTTGCGGCCGAAGTGGCCGTAAGCGGCGCTCGGGCCGTAGATCGGCTTGTTGAGGCCAAGGCCGGTGCGGATGCCGCGCGGGGTCAGGCCGCCGAGCTTGTCGGCCGCAACCTTGGTGATCGCCACTTCGAGATCGGCATCGCTGGCCGCGCCGGTGCCGTGGGTGTCGACATAGAGCGAGAGCGGCTCGGACACGCCGATGGCATAGGCGATCTGGATCGTGCAGCGCTTGGCAAGGCCCGCCGCGACGACGTTCTTGGCGAGGTAGCGGGTGACGTAGGCAGCCGAGCGGTCGACCTTGGTGGGGTCCTTGCCCGAGAATGCGCCGCCGCCGTGCGGAGCCGCGCCGCCGTAAGTGTCGACGATGATCTTGCGGCCGGTCAGGCCCGCGTCGCCGTCAGGGCCGCCGATCTCGAACTTGCCGGTGGGATTGATGTGGAACTTGGTGTTCGCGGTGACGAAGCCCTCGGGCAGCACTTCGCCCACGGCCTTCTTCACATAGGCCTTGAGTTCCGCGTCCTGCGCGCCCTCATGGTAGCCGGGCTTGTGCTGGGTGGAGACGACCACGGCCGTGGCTTCCACCGGCACGCCGTCCTTGAAGCGCAGGGTCACCTGGCTCTTGGCGTCGGGCTCCAGGAACGGGGCCGCGCCCGAGTGACGGTCGGCGGCGAGGCGTTCCAGGATCTTGTGGCTGTAGTCGAGCGTGGCGGGCATGAGGTCCGGCGTCTCGTCGCAGGCGAAACCGAACATGATGCCCTGGTCGCCCGCGCCTTCGTCCTTGTTGCCGGCCGAGTCCACGCCCTGCGCGATGTCCGCGCTCTGCGGGTGCAGGTGGTTTTCGAACAGCAGGTCCTGCCAGTGGAAACCGGCCTGTTCGTAGCCGATGCGCTTCACGGTCTCACGGACGATGTGCTGGATTTCCTCCTGCGCGCCGTCTTCCCAGTGACCGTCCTTGTCGATCATGCCCTTGCCACGCACTTCGCCCGCCAGGACGACGCGCTGGGTGGTGGTCAGGGTCTCGCAGGCGACGCGGGCTTCCGGGTCCTTCGAGAGGAAGAGATCGACGATGGCGTCGGAAATCTGGTCCGAAACCTTGTCGGGATGGCCTTCCGAGACGCTCTCGGAGGTAAAGACATAGTCATTTCGCATCGTGACACCACATATAAAGAAATCTTTATGTGGGTCATGGTCTAGCGACCGCGACGGCGAAGCGCAATAACGGAAAGCGCAATGATCCAGAAAGCCGTGGCAAGTGCCAGTGGCAGCAGGTTTCCGAATATTGCGAAAGGCGTCGGCTCGCGGGGCGGGGGAATGCGCCCATCCAGCCTTCCGGCGCGGTGCCAGGGGACGTGCGCCCGTACCAGGCCGTCGGCGTCGATCACGGCGCTGATGCCGGTAGTGGTGGAGCGCATGACCGGCAGACCTTCCTCGATCGCCCGCAGGCGCGCCTGGGCGAGGTGCTGAGGCGGCCCCCAGCGTCCGAACCAGCCGTCGTTGGAGGGGTTGAAGATGTAGTCCGGCCTGACGCGGGGGTCGGCCACCTCGCCGCTGAAGACGATCTCGTAGCAGATCTGGATCCCCGCCTTGCCCCAGCGGCCAAGATCGAAACTGCGCGGGCCGGGGCCGGGCCAGAAGTCCATCGCACCGGGCACGAGACGGGTGGCACCCAGCGGCTCCAGTAGCCAGCGCAAGGCGAGATATTCGCCGTAGGGCACGAGATGGGCCTTGGAATAGCTGGCCAGAAGGTTGCCGTTCCCATCGACCATCGAGACCGAATTGCGCGCCGCGACGCCCTCGCCGTCCTTCAGCACCAGATCGACCGCGCCGGTCATCAGCAGGGAATAGGGGCCGATCACCCGGCCGATCCGCTCGCGGGCGAGCACGGGATCGCCCGCGTAAGTGTACATGCGGTAGAGGAACGGCGGATAACCGTCGCGGATATAGTCGCCAAGGCCGGATTCCGGCCAGAACACCACGCGGGTCTCTCCCGGCGAGCGGGGCAGGGAGAGGCGCGCCAGCTTGACGAAGTTGCCCTCGTAGTAGCGCGGATCGTCGATGAACTCCTGGCGGATGTCGGGCTGGACCAGCGTGTAGCGAACCGCGCCTTCGGTGCGCTGCGCCCAGTGGTCGGGCAGGAGCATCAGTGCCGCCAGCGCGGCGAAAATCACGATGCAGGGCAGTGCCCAGACCCAGCGGCGTGCGCCGACCGAAGTGCTGGCAAACCGCCAGAACAGTCCGGGAAGGCAGGCAATCAGGACCAGCAGGCCGGAGAGGCCGTAAGTTCCCACCCATGGCGCCGCCATGGCCAGGCCCCGGCTCTGGTAGCCGCCGAGCAGGGCGATGCCGAGCGGGTTCCAGGCGAAGCCGGTGAAGACCCAGGCGCGCAGCCATTCGCTGACGATCCAGGCCGGTGCGAAGGCGAGGGCGAGCAGGAGGAACCTGCCCGGCCCCCGGTGGTCAGCGCGCTCTGACCGTCCGTCGAGCCGGAGCACCAGCCAGGTGCCCAGCGCGGCGAGGCCGGGATAGATCGCGAGGTAGAGGGAGAGCAGGAACACCGCGATCATGCCTAGCCAGGCAGGCATCGAGGCCTGATACGTGAAGGCGGTGGCGATCCAGTTATTGCCCAGCGTGAAGTGCCCGAGGCCGAAGCACCAGCCGATCAGGAATGCGCGCCGCCAACCGGGGGCGCGAGCCACGAGTTCGGCCAGGATAGCTACACCCAGCAGCGTCAGCGGCCAGAGCGCCAGCGGCTGGAAGCCGCAGGCGGCTGCGGTTCCGGCCAGGATCGCGGCAAGACCGGCCGCAAGGCGCGGGCGGCGTTCGAGAAAGTCCAATACGGGTTTCAGAGCCGGGCCTCGTGCCGATGGGTATGTGCCGAAGGGTGTGTAGGACCGCCGCTATGGAGGGACAAGCCCGTGCGAGGCAAGCGAATTGCAGCGGGAAAACGGAAGGCCCGTAGGTGTGGTTTGGCAACCTCGAAAGAACCGCCTGAAACGCAGCGACCCGAACCAAAACGACCCACGTCTTGCCTTGCGGCGAGACGTGGGTCGTTTTTAAGGTCGTTTTTGGTATCGCGATGCCTTGAGGGCCGTGCGCCCCGGCAGGATCTTACGAGTTTACCGCTTCCAGCGGGCTTTCGCCGCCTTCGTCTGCCGCGGCAGCCTTGCGGGTGCGGCGACGGCGGGGCTTTTCCTCGCCGGCTTCGGCTTCGCCGGTAGCCTGCTCGGCGGCCGGTTCGGCAGGCTTTTCAGCCGTCTTGGCGGCGCGGGTGCGCTTGGCCGGGGCGGCGGCGATGGCCGGGGGCAGCGTGGCCGGATCGAGGTTGGCGACCGGCTCGGCTTCGGCGGCGGCCGGAGCTTCACCATCGGCGTTCTCGCCCGCTTCATCCTCGTCGCGGCGGCGGCGCGGCTTGCGCTGCTTCAGCCCGCGCGAGGCGCGGTTGTCGCGCACGAAGGGATTTTCGGCCGGTTCGTACACGGTCGCTTCGCCTTCGGGTTCCGCTTCGTTGCCGGGAGCGGGAAGCGCGGCTTCTTCCTCGACGGGCGCGCTGCGGGGCGCGCGTTCTTCGCGGCGCGAATCCTCACGTCGGGAATCGTCACGACGCGAATCTTCACGACGGGGCTGGCGCTGTTCCTGCCGGTCCTGCCGATCGAAATTGCGCTCCTGCCGCTCCTGGCGTTCCGGTGCGGGCGAATCGAAATCGCCATACTCGTCGGCCGCGTAGTCGTCGCCGTAATCGGACCCACGGTCTTCGCGGCGCGGCTGGCGCGATTCTTCCTGGCGCTGCTTCTGGTCGGCAATCACACGGAAGTAATGGTCCGCGAACTGGAGGTAATATTCCTCCTGCACGCGATCTCCGTTGAGGTGCGCGTCATGGGCCAGCTTCCGGTACTTCTCCAGCAGCTGCGGCGCATTACCGCGAGCCCTGCTGTCGATTCTGTTGACTTGCTGACCGCCCTGCTGGCGATTGTTACCGCGGCCGCGCCGACGGTTGTTACCACGATTATTATTCAAGGATTATTTCCTCAAAACCCAGGGCATCGGCCAGTTCCCGTCGGGCCGATCTGCCACACGTCACATGATCACGGATCGCCCCCGAGTGCCGTGAACTCCACCGTTTGCCGTGCCGAGGCGCTAAAGGCCGCGACGATCTGCTAAGGTTGGAGGCGAGCCGCCCACATGGGAAATTTCATCCATGTGCCGGTTCGCCGTAATCCTTAGGCATTCCGGGGCGAAATTCCAAGTGAAAACTTACTCGGCTGTTGAAAACTCCAGCACGCGCGGCCGATTGCCGAGATCGCGGTGGAGTCGGCTGGAAAGGCCCGATCCCGCCCCGATCGCGGCGACGGCTTCGGCCTGCTGGTGGCCGATCTCCACCAGCGCGGCGCCGCCTGGGGCCAGGAGAAGCGGCAATTGCGGCACCAGCACGCGGTAGTCGTCCAGCCCCAGTTCGCCGGAATAGAGGGCGCTGGCCGGTTCGTACTCGGCCACCGAGCGGTCGAGCGCGATAGTGGTTTCCACGTAGGGCGGATTGGCGAGAATCAGGTCGAACGGCCCGCCCAGCGCATCGGCCCAGCCGGGAACGTGCCAGTCGGCGGCGACCATGCGGGCGCGCTGCGTCAGGCCGAGCGAGGCGGCATTTTCCGCCGCTTTCGCGAGGGCGCTGGGCGAGCTGTCGATGCCGGTGCCGCGGGCTTCGGGCAAGTTAGCCAGCACTGCCAGCAGCAGCGCGCCGGAACCGGTACCGCAATCGAGCACGGTGCGGGCATCGGGGCGGGCGGCGAGGGCGGCTTCGACCAGGACTTCGGAATCGCCGCGCGGGATCAGGACTTCGGGGCCGACCGCGAAAGGCAGGCCGAAGAATTCCTGATGGCCGGTAATATAGGCCACGGGTTCGTGCGCGGCGCGGCGCTCCACCAGCGGCGCGAAGTCCGGCGGCGCGGCATCGCGCATGTGCGCCAGCAGCAGCGAGGAGCGCGAGCAGCCCAGCGCATGGGCCATCAGCACTTCGGCATCGAGCCTTGCTGTGTCGCTGGTTTCCGCAAGGCGCTGTGCCGCCTCGCGGATCGCTTCGCCGACGGTGGGGGTGTGGGCCGTCATCCTTCGACAGGCTCAGGATGCGCGGGGAAGACAGTCTCAGGATGAGCGGACTTTAGGGAGCAAGCTCGCCCTGAGCGTGTCGAAGGGTCAGGCATCCATGGCGGCGAGGCGCTTGGCCTCGTCCTCGGCGATCAGGGCATCGACCAGTTCGGCAAGGCCGGGGCCTTCCAGCACTTCGGGCAGGCGGTGCAAGGTGAGGTTGATGCGGTGATCGGTCACACGGCCTTGCGGGAAATTGTAGGTGCGGATGCGCTCCGAACGGTCGCCCGAGCCGACCATGGCCTTGCGGGCCTCGGCCTCGGCGCCGTGGGCCTCGTCGCGCATCTTCTCGTAGAGGCGCGCGCGCAGGACCTGCATGGCCTTGGCCTTGTTCTTGTGCTGGCTGCGCTCGTCCTGGCAGATCACCACCAGATTGCTGGGCAGGTGGGTGATGCGCACCGCCGAATCGGTGGTGTTGACGTGCTGCCCGCCCGCGCCCGATGCGCGGAAGATGTCGATCTTGAGGTCCTTGTCCTCGATCTGCACGTCCACTTCACTGGGCTCCGGCAGAACCGCGACGGTGGCCGCCGAAGTATGGATGCGTCCGCCCGATTCGGTAACGGGCACGCGCTGCACGCGGTGAACGCCGCTTTCGAACTTCAGCTTGGCGAAGACGCCAGCACCGTTGACGTTGGCGACCACTTCCTTGAAGCCGCCGAGATCGTTGGCATTGGCGCTGATCATCTCCACGCGCCAGCCCTGTTCGGCGGCATAGCGTTCGTACATCCGGTAGAGATCGGCGGCGAAGAGGGCAGCTTCGTCGCCCCCCGTACCGGCGCGGATTTCCAGCATGGCCGGGCGTACGTCCGCCGCATCGCGCGGCAGCATGGCAATGGAGAGCTGGCGTTCGGCCTCGGGCAATTCGGCCTTGAGGCGGAACACTTCCTCCTCCGCCAGGGCGCGCATGTCGGGGTCCGGGTCTTCCAGCGTCTGCAGCGCTTCCAGCTCCCCGCGCATCGACACGACTTCGGCGGCGACGCGCGCCACCGGTTCCAGCTCGGCATAGTCGCGGCTGGCGGTGACGAAGGCGTCGCCCTCCAGCGTGCCCGAGGCCAGGCGCGCCTCAAGCTCCGCGAAACGCGCGGCAATCTGCGCCAGACGGGCGTCGGAAACGCTCACGGATGGACCGACTGGAGAACCTGCTCGACCGCGAGATATTCGGCGGTCGGCTCGGCCGCGCGCAGGTTCGCCGTGGGCGCGCCGTCCTTCACGCCGAACGAGACGAGGACCTTGGCGCCCATCTTCACCGCCTTGTCGAAGCGCTTGCGCGCCGATCCGGTGGCGACCATCTCGGCATCGAGGCCCTGGAAACGCAGGGCGGTGATGACCTTCTGGGCATAGGCCAGCGCGGCATCGTCCTCGACCGCGAGAACCACGGTGAGCGGCGCTTCGGCCAGCAGGCCGGCGTCGGCGACGAGCATCGACAGGCGCTCGATCCCGGCCGCCCAGCCCACGGCGGGGGTGGCGGGGCCGCCGAGGCTCTCCATCAGGCCGTCATAGCGGCCGCCGCCGAGCACGGTGCCCTGCGCGCCGAGGCGGGTGGTGACGAATTCGAAGGCGGTGTGGCGATAGTAGTCCAGCCCGCGCACCAGCGAGGGCGCGCGCTCGTAGGCGACGCCTGCCGCGTCGAGGCCAGCCGTCACCGCGGCGAAGAAGTCCTGCGCCTCGGACGAGAGGAACGTGTCGATCTTCGGGGCATCGCCGACGAAGACCTTGTCGCGCGGGTCCTTGGAATCGAGGATGCGCAGCGGGTTGCGTTCCAGGCGGTCCTGCGAATCTTCCGAAAGCTCGGCCTTGTGGGCGCGGAAGTACTCGATCAGCGCGGCGCGCCAGGCGTCGCGGCTTTCGGTATCGCCCAAGGTGTTGAGCTGCAGCGTCACGCCTTCCGAGATGCCCAGTTCCTTGAGCAGCTGGTCGGCCATGACCAGCAGTTCCACGTCGGCGAGCGGTTCGGGCGAACCGATCAACTCGGCGTCGATCTGGTGGAACTGGCGGTAGCGGCCCTTCTGCGGGCGTTCGTAGCGGAACAGCGGGCCATGCGTGGCGACCTTGAGCGGGGCGAACTGCTTCCACCCGTCGGTGAGGTAGGCGCGGGCAAGGCCGGCGGTGAATTCGGGGCGCAGGGTCAGCGATTCGCCGCCGCGATCCTCGAACGAATACATTTCCTTGGAGACCACGTCGGTGGTTTCGCCGATCGAGCGCGAGAAAACTTCGGTCTTCTCGAACACCGGCATTTCCACGCGGCGGAAGCGGTAGAGCTTGCGGATCCGCTCGAAGGTCTCGACGACATGCGCGAAAGCCTCGGCGTCGGTGCCGAAGATGTCCTGGGTTCCGCGGATCGCCTGAGGCGTCTTGGTCAATGTCGTGCTCATAACGCGCGCGCTTAGCCCGATTGCGGCGGCGGGGAAAGTGGCTGTGGATCGGGGGAAAGGCGGCCGGGCCGAAAATCCGGGGACGTCTTCTTCCGAACGGCGATGCGTGGTCCCTTCGCGGCGGAGCGAATTGGATGGTTGCCAAATCCGGCAACAGCCGCAAAGACTGGCGACATGAAATATCGTAACGCGGTCGTCACGCTCCTCGCCCTTCTTTCGGTTTCAACCCCCGCGCTCGCGCAGGATTCCGCCCAGCGCAGCAAGCCGATGGCACCCGCGCTGCCTGCGCCGCTGCCTGCCGCGCAGGACAAGGCCTATCCCGGCACCGTCGCGCTCGACATCGATGCCAGCGACGTCGTCCACGGCGTCTACCGCGTCACCCAGCAGTTTCCGGTCGCCGCCGGGACCGACAAGCTGATCCTGGTCCAGCCGAGCTGGTTGCCCGGCAACCATTCGCCCACCGGCCCCGCCGCGCTGCTGGCGCAGATCCACTTCTTTGCCGACGGCAAGGAGATCAAGTGGCAGCGCGACACCGTGGCGGTGAACGCCTTCCATCTGGACCTTCCGGCAGGAACGCAGCTTGTCACCGCTAAGTTCATCCACACGTCCCCGGTGCAGGCCAAGGAAGGCCGCATCACGATGACGCAGGAAATGCTCAACCTGCAGTGGGAGAAGATGAGCCTCTATCCTTCGGGCTACTACACGCGCGGCGTGACCGTGAAGCCGACCGTGAAGTTCCCCGCAGGCTGGACCGTCTATACCTCGCTCGACGGCAAAGTGCAGCAGGGCGACACCGTCACCTGGACGCCGACTGACTACGAACGCCTGGTCGACGAGCCGATCTTCGCGGGCAAATATGCCCAGCGCTGGGATCTCGGGCATGACGTCGGCATGGCCGTGGTCGCGGACGAGGCCAAGCTGCTGGGCATCAAGCCCGAGAACATGAAGGTCTATCGCAACCTCGTGTCCGAAGCGCTGCTGACCTTCGGCGCGCGTCACTTCGATCACTACGACTTCCTGCTGGCGCTGACCGACCGCATGGGCGGCATCGGCCTCGAACACCACCGTTCGAGCGAGAACCAGATGGAGCCCAAGGTCTGGACCGAGTGGGACAAGATGGACTGGGATCGCAACGTGATCCCGCACGAATTCGTCCATAGCTGGAACGGCAAGTACCGCCGCCCGGCAGACCTCTGGACGCCGGACTACCAGCAGCCGATGCAGAACACGCTGCTCTGGGTCTACGAGGGCCAGACCCAGTTCTGGGGCTATATCCTGGCCGCGCGTTCGGGTGTGCAGACCAAGCAGACCATCCTCGACACGCTGGCGGGCGCGGTTGCGCGCTATTCGGAAGCGACGCCGGGTCGCGGCTGGCGCTCGGTGGAGGACACCACCTTCGCGCCGGTGCTCAACATGCGCCGCCCGCTGCCCTACACCTCCGTCACCCGTACCGAGGACTACTACGTCGAAGGCGCGCTGACCTGGCTGGAGGCGGACCAGATCATCCGCCAGGGCACCGGCGGCAAGAAGGGTCTCGACGATTTCGCCAAGGCCTTCTTCGGCGTGCGCGATGGCGACTGGGGCGAGCTGACCTACGATTTCGACGAAGTGGTGAAGACGCTGAACGGCGTCTATCCCTACGACTGGGCCGCCTTCCTCAAGACCCGCATCTACGACACCAACCAGCCCGCCCCCACCAAGGGCGTGGAGATGGCCGGCTACAAGCTGGTCTGGAAGGACACGCAGAACGGCTATGAGAAGGGCATCGCGGATTCGCGCAAGTCGCTGGACCTGTCCTATTCGCTGGGCGTGTCGCTGGATAACGAAGGCACGGTGACGGGCGCGGTGTTCGACGGTCTGGGCTACAATGCAGGGCTCGTCAGCGGCGTGAAGGTCATGGCGGTGAACGGCACGGCCTATAGCAGCGAGGCGATCAAGGACGCCATCACTGCCGCCAAGACCGCGAAGGCGCCGATCTCGCTGCTGGTCAAGCGCGGCGACGCCTTCAGCACCGTGACGCTCGACTATCACGGCGGCCTGCGCTGGCCCTGGCTGGAAAGCACGACGCCGGGCAAGGTCAACGGGCTGGACCGCCTGCTGGCGCCGCGCGCCAAGTAACAGGCGGCCAGATCTTCTTTTGAAGATCAAAAAGATAGCCCGGAGCCGGATTTCGATCCGGTTCCGGGCTTTTTCCATGGGTTCGCGGAATTTCGTCGATCGCAGCGGCGTGTGTGTCGCAAACTGGAGGTATTTACCACGATAAGGCAGTTGCGATGCATTACCTGCAAGGCTAAGCCCCGCGGTCAAAGACTAACCGGCGCGCCTTAGCCGTGCCAGTAATGAAGGACCAACATGCGCATCGACATGATTCCTGTCGGCAAGAACCCGCCGGAGAGCCTGAACGTCATCATCGAGGTTCCCGTCGGTGGCGAGCCCGTCAAGTACGAGTTCGACAAGGACTCCGGCGCACTGTTCGTCGATCGCATTCTGCACACGCCGATGCGCTACCCTGCGAATTACGGTTTTGTGCCGCACACCCTTTCACCCGACGGCGACCCGCTTGACGCGTTGGTCGTGGCGCGCTCGCCTTTCGTGCCCGGCTCTGTCGTGCGCGTTCGCCCGATCGCGGTGCTGAACCTGGAAGACGAGCATGGCGGCGACGAAAAGCTCGTCTGCGTGCCGGACGACAAGACTTTCCCCTACTATTCCGACGTGCAGGAAAAGGGCGATCTGCCGCCGATCGTGTTCAGCCAGATCGAGCACTTCTTCACGCACTACAAGGACCTTGAGGCCGAGAAGTGGGTGCGCGTCGGCACCTGGGGCGGCGCCGAGGAAGCCCGCCAGATCGTGCTCGAAGCGATCGAACGCTACGAGACCGAAGGCAAGAAGGTCGAGGCCTGATCTAGCCTATAAAGTTCCACCACCCCCCATGTGGAACGAAGGGCCGGCGGTGAAAACCGCCGGCCCTTCATGTTTGGTGCTCAGCTTACCACGCGCCCACCGTTGACGCCGATCGTCTGGCCGGTGACGTAGCCCGAATCCTCGTGGCACAGCCAGGCGCAGGCATTGGCGATGTCGTCCGGCTCGCCCAGGCGCCGCACGGGAACCGACTGGAGCAGCACTTCGGTGGGAATCTGGAAACGGTCGCGGTTCGCCTCGGACATGATCGTGCCCATCACCGAGCCGGGCGGGATATTGTTGACGGTAATGCCGTAAGGTCCGAACTCCTGCGCCATGGACCGCGTCATCGTCACCACAGCGCCCTTGGAAGACGAATAGGGAATCATGCTCGTCGCGCCAGTCTGGGCGCTGGAGGACGAGATATTGACGATCCGACCCCAACCGGCCGCCTTCATGTCCGGCAGGCATTCCTGGGTCATGATGAACGGCCCTCTGACGTTGACGGCGTAGATGAAGTCCCAGCGCGCGTCGGTCACGTCCTCGAAGGGGGTGAAGTCGGTGACACCCGCATTGTTCACCAGGATGGAGATCGCTCCCAGTGTCTCGCGAACCTGTGCCACCGCTGCTTTGACCGAGGCGCGGTCGGCCACGTCGGCGCCCACGGCAAGCGCGGTACCGCCCGCATCGCGAATGGCGGCGACGGTATCGGCGCAGCGCCCGGCGTCGAGGTCGAGCACGGCGACGGCCACGCCCTGCTTCGCCAGCCGCCGGGAACAGGCCGCGCCTATGCCCGCGGCGGCGCCGGTGACGATGGCAACCCTGTAGGACGCCGAGTTATCTGACACTGGCACTCTCCCGCTGCGGCGCCTGTGTCGAAGATCGGTCCGGCGCATTTCCCGTGGGCTAGCTCCAATCGGGCGCTGCTAGAAGGATTGACTGAACTTCCGTTCAATTATTCGCAGGAGCGAAGTCCCTCGTTCGGTCGGGACCAGCGCCTTCGCGGCGGCGATCAGTCCACCACGAGGAAGTAGTTCGCCTCGCTCTGACCGGCGTTGCGGACCTCGATCAGGTAGCGCTGGGTGAAGATCGGCACCCAGTGGCATGCGCGCTGCCGGGCATCGGCCACGCAGACCGGCTTGCGGGCGGCGTCGACCACCCGCAGGCTCAGCGGCTGGGTGCCTGCCGCTGAAAGGGCGATGCTGGCCTTGCGGCCCGACAGGAAGACCTGCTGGAACGAATCGCTCTGGCCCGCGCCGATCTGGCCCGAGCGATATCCCGGCCCCAGCGGGCTGCCGCGCAGGGGCGGAAGCACGGCGGCCGGAACCAGGGCCCGCCATGCGGGAACCGGGTCCGCGCCGGTCCAGCCTTCCATCGGCCGGGCGCCGGAACGCGCGATCACGCGGAGCGCACTGGCGAGGGCGGCGGAATCGGATGCCTGCTCCGCTTCCTGCGCGGCGGTCAGCGCCATGGCCACGCGTTCGTCGCGGCCTTTCTCCGCTGCGCCGTCGTTCTGCGCCAATGCGGCCAGAGGCACGGCGGCGAGAGGCGCGGCCGCCAGCAGCGCAGCCGCAGCGGCGGCGTTCAGGACGGATTTGGCCGCGGTCATGATTTCGACTCCGGTGCGATCGTGAAGCAGGCGCCCTTTTCGGAGGGTACGAGCTTGATTTCAAGATGATGGCGCTCGGCAATGGCGCGGCAGAGCGTAAGACCCAGGCCTGCGCCGCCGTGCCCGTCATGATTGCCCGCGCGGCTGAACTTGTCGAAGATCCGGTGGCGGTCGGGTTCCGGTACGCCGGGGCCGTCGTCGCGCACCGTCAGCCTCGGGCCTTTGGCCAGCTCCAGCCGGACGGTTCCGCCCGGCGGCACGAACTTGAAGGCATTGTCCAGCAGGTTGGTGATCAGGCGGGTAAGCTGCATCTCCTCGCCCTCCAGGGTGACGCCCGGCTCGATCGCCAGTTCGAAGGCGTGGCCCGATTCCTCGGCACTGTCCGCGTAGAGTTCGGCCAGACGTTCGGCCAGGGCGCTGAGATCGACCTGGGCAAGCCCGTGGCGGTCCCCGCGCCGGGCCTGGCTGGCGGCGATGTCCAGCAGCGATTCGAGCATGCGGATGATGCTGCGGATTTCCAGCCGGGCATCGGTGATGCGGGCGGCGGCCTCGCTGCCCGCATCATCGGCGGATCCATTGGCAGGAAGCGTGGCGAGTGCGCGCACCAGCCGGTTGTCGAGGTGCATGAGCGGGGTGCGCATCTCGTGCGCCACCTGATCCGTCGTCTCGCGCTGGGCACTGGCAAGGCGGCGCAGGCGCGCCAGGGCATCGCCGGAATGGCGCGTCAGTTCGTCGATCTCGTCGCGGTCCTTGGAGCCTTTCGCGAGCTGGGCCAGCGCGGCATCGTCCGGGTGGCGAAAGGCGGCGTTTATGCGTTCGATGCGGCCCGCCAGCCGCTGCGCGGCGAGCCATCCCGCCAGCGCCACGGCCCCTACCGCGAGCAGTCCGCCGGCGAGGAACGCCAGCGCCACCTGACGCAGCAGGAGGCCCAGATCGCGATATTCGTGCGCGACCATGAGCCGCAGATCCGGGCCGAGCTGGGTGGCGCGGGCCAGCGCGCGCTCCCCGTCGGGCAGGACGATCTCTCCGGTTTCGGAGACTCCCGCATGAAGACCGGGCCAGGCGCGGACGTCACCTGCCAGCGGCGTGCCCTTGGCATCGGCCAGGAGATAATGGGCCGGGTTGGCGTCGCGCGGTTGCAGGGCAAGGCGGTCGTTGATGCGATTGGACAGTTCCACCGCGCCGCCGCTGGCGAAGATGTCCACCATGCCCGCCAGATCCACGTCGACGGCGCGTTCCAGGGCGATGTGGTTGGTCCGCTGGATGGTCGTATCGGTCAGCAGCCAGAGGCCGAACGTGATCAGCGCGGCGATCAGGATCGCCCAGGCCACGATCTGGGTGAAGATCGACCTGTGGATGTCCACCAGACGCGCCATGACCCTCTAGCGCCCGTCGAGCAGGCGGTAGCCCGATCCCCAGATCGTCTCCAGAGCCGGGGAATCGAAGCCTTCCTCAAGCTTGCGGCGCAGGCGGCCGATATTGACGTCCACCACGTTGGTCTGGGGATCGAAGTTCATTTTCCACACGTCGCGCAGCAGCATCTCGCGGGTGAGAATCTCGCCGGCATTTTCCATGAAGTAGCGGAAAAGCTCGAATTCCTTGGGGCTGAGCGCGAGGTGGCGGTTACTGCGAAAGGCGGTGCGCGCCTTCACGTGGCATTCGAAGGCGCCGTAGAGGATCATCGCGCTGTGCTCGCGCCCCGATGCGCGCCGATGCAGGGCGCGCAGGCGTGCCAGCAGTTCGGGTGCCTCGAAGGGCTTGGCCAGATAGTCGTCGGCGCCCGCGTCGAGCCCTTCGGCGCGGTCGCTGGTGCGGCCGAGCGCGGAGAGCATCAGCACCGGGGTACCGATCCCGCTTTCACGCAGGCGCGAAAGGATCGTCAGTCCGTCGAGATCGGGCAGCATGCGGTCGAGAATGATGACGTCGAAGTGCTCGACGCCCGCCAGCCGCAGCCCTTCCTGGCCGCTGGAGGCCCAGACGAGCGTGATCCCCGTCTGCTCGGCCAGTTCCCTGACCTGACAGGCGGCGCGCGCATCGTCTTCGATGTAGAGGGTCTTGGGCGTGGTCATGGCCGGATCGTTCCCGTTCCCGGCCGATGCCCGGCCGGGAACGGAGATGTCTCACGCAGTGCGATCAGTGCGCCGAGGCGTTGGTGGCCTGCGGGGCGGCTGCCGAGGGATTCTCGGGCATGCCGCCAAGCTCGGTGACCAGCTTGGTATAGGCGTCGAGATAGGCCAGCACGATGATCTGGCCGATCTGGGTGTTCTGGTAGCCGCCGCCACCGGCACCGCCGAAAGTGCCGCCGAAGAAGCCGCCGCCACCGCCGCCGAAGCTGACGTCGGACTTGCGGGCATAGCCTTCGGTCAGGGCTTCCTCGACCGTGGTGCGCGAGTTGACGATGGAGAGCGTGACGTTGGCCTCGCCCTTCTTGATGTTGAGACCGCCGGCGATCGCGCCGACGCCGCGACCGAACAGGCCGCCGACACCGCCGAGCACGCCGCCTATGCCGCCGCCGCCCGAATTGTTGTTGGTCGAGACGATGTCAGGCTGGAGGAAATAGTCCGCCGCCTTGATCTGGCCCTTGCCGATGTTCGAGCCCTTCTGAAGCTCACCCTGTTCGGCCAGCGCGCGTTCCATGGCGCTGTTCTGGAGCGAACGGCCGCGATTGACGAGCGTGAAGCAGTGCGACTTCTGCACGAAGACGCGCAGGATCGCCTCCGGGCTGCCGAGGCTCAGTTCGCGCCACCACTGGGTGTCGGGCTCGACGATGGAGATGGAGCCCAGATTCTTGCGGCAAACCGGGATTTCCTGGATGCCCTTGTCCTGGACCTTGCGTGCGGACGACCTGTCTTCGGCGAATGCCGAGGGCGCGCCTGCGATGACGGCAAGTGCGGCGAGCGCACAGGCGATCTTCTTCATGGTGATTCCCTCTGTTGCGCCGGACACGATGCGACCCGGCCTTCCCAACCCCGCGCGACATTAGGCCGGAAATCTTTCCGCGCAAATGACTATTGCTGTGAGATTTCCCTCCAGAAAAATAGGCATGTGCTGTGTTTGTTTGAAAAATGCCCGGATGGGCATTTTTGATGCGGCACCGGCCCACGCCCCCACCCGACCTCCCATCAGGATACACTCGTGGGAGGTCGGGTGGGGGCGTGGGCCGGTGCCGCAAGCCTTCGACGGATGTCGAAGGCGCACTCAATAAAGACTCGGGCCGGTGCCGCCAAAATCCGCCTTCAGCGAATTTTCAAACGGACGCCGGCTCCACCGCCATGTTGTCGATCAGGCGGGTCGAGCCGATCCGTGCCGCGACCAGCAGCCGCATCGGCGTGTCGCCGCGCGCATGCAGCGGGGCGAGGTTTTCGGCATCGCGCAGTTCGGCATAGTCGATCGAGGAGAAACCCCCGGCCAGCAGCGCCGCGTTCAGGCGCGAGAGGCAGGCTTCCACCGGCTCGCCGCTCTCGATGCCCGCGATCGCGACTTTCATCGCCATGGGCAGGGTCACGGCCTGCGCGCGCTGCTCGCTGGTGAGATAGGCATTGCGCGAGGACATCGCGAGCCCGTCTTCCTCGCGCACGGTCGGCACGCCCAGCACCGCATCGACGTGCGGCTGCGTCAGGTCGAGGTCGCGGGCCATGCGGCGGATCACGGCGAGTTGCTGCCAGTCCTTTTCGCCGAACAGCGCGACATCGGGCAGCACTTGGTGGAACAGCTTGCAGACCACGGTGGCGACGCCGTCGAAATGGCCGGGCCGCGAGGCGCCGCACAGGCCCTCGCTGACGCCGGAAACCGAGATGTTGGTGGCGAAGCCCTGCGGATACATCGCCTCCACCGTCGGTGCCCATACCAGCGCCACGCCTTCGGCTTCCAGCAGCGCGCAGTCGCGTTCGAGCTGGCGCGGATACTTGTCGAGATCCTCGTTGGCGCCGAACTGGAGCGGATTGACGAAGATCGAGACGACGACGTGATCGGCCTGTTCGCGTGCGGCCCGCACGAGTGTCAGATGGCCTTCATGAAGCGCGCCCATGGTCGGCACGAGGGCGATCTTTCCCGATTCCCGCAGCCCGGCAACGGCACGGCGCAGTGGATCAAGGCTGTGGAGGGTTTGCATTGGGTGTCCCTGCTCCGATAGGATGCACTTGACCGGTGGTCGGGCCTGCCCATAGCCGCACCGCGCCCCAGTGAGCAATGGGGGGCAAGCCATCAAGGCAATGGGGGGCGGGCAACGGGTTTGATCCGTTTCGCCGGTTAACGGTTTGATTTCGCTTCCGGGACTAGAACCGGGGGCAAGGAATCCGGGCTTAGTCCGGGGGCAACAGGAAAGCGAACAGGGTCCGTGACAGCGCATCGCATCGTCTTCGCCAACGAAAAAGGCGGCACCGGCAAGTCCACGACGGCCGTTCACGTCGCCATCGCACTCGCCTATCAGGGGGCCAAGGTCGCCGCGATCGATCTCGATCCGCGCCAGCGCACCCTGTTCCGCTATCTCGAAAACCGCGTGGAAACCGAGCGCCGCCGCGAGATCGCGCTGCCGGGCGCCCGTTTCGCGGTCTACGACGGCGACGATATCGGGGAACTCGACGATCTGGCCGAGGCCATTGCCGAGGGCTACGACTTCCTGATCTTCGACACGCCGGGCCGTGACGATGCTTTCGCCCGCCACGTCGCGGCGACGGCCGACACGCTCGTCACCCCGCTGAACGACAGCTTCATCGATTTCGACCTCATCGGCCAAGTGGAAAGCGAGACCTTCAAGGTGAAGAAGCTCTCATTCTACGCCGAACTCATGTGGGAAACCCGCAAGAAGCGCGGGCTCAAGACCATCAACGAAGGCCGCCGCGAACTCGACTGGGTGGTGGTGCGCAACCGCGTCCAGCACGTCGAGGCGAAGAACATGCGCCGCCTCGAAGGCGCGCTGCTGGAACTGTCCAAGCGCGTGGGCTTCCGCATTTCCAACGGCCTGTCCGAGCGCGTCATCTTTCGCGAGCTGTTCCCCTCTGGCCTGACCCTGCTCGACAAGGGGCACCTCGGCGAGCTTGGTACCAGCCATCTCGTCGCGCGCCAGGAACTACGCCAGCTCGTCGCCGGCCTGAACCTGCCGATGCCCGCGAAGGGCGAGGCCGACCTGCAACTCGCTGCCGACGAATGAAATTCCTCTGGCTCATCGCGCTTGCCTGCATTGCCTGGCGGCTGATCAAGGGTCGCTGGCCCTGGCAAAGCATGGGATATGGCATCGGCCAGACTAAACCCGGCCCGTCCTTTGCCGAAATCCACGCCAATACGCAGGCGCGGGCGCTGCTGGGCGTGGCGGAGGGGGCCGGGCGGCGCGAGATCCTCGACGCGCATCGCCGCGTGGTGGCGCAGGTCCATCCTGATCGCGGCGGGTCGAACGAGAAAGTCCACGAGGCCAATGCCGCGCGCGACCTGCTGCTTTCCAGGCTGAACGACGCATAGCCGGGGCATGAGCCACAGGTTCGATCCCACGATCCTGCGCGAATACGACATTCGCGGCGTGGTCGGCCGGGATCTGGCCGCTGAGGACGCGTGGGCCATAGGCCGCTGCTTCGCGACCGTGCTGCGCCGCGCGGGCGGGCGCAAGGTGGCGGTCGGCTACGACGGGCGGCTGAGTTCGCCGATGCTGGAGGCGGCCCTTGTCGACGGACTGAGGGCAAGCGGCGCGGATGTCGTGCGGATCGGCCTGGGGCCGACGCCGATGCTCTACTATGCCGAGGCGTCCGGCGCGGATGTGGACGGGGCGATCCAGATCACCGGCAGCCACAATCCCGTCGATCACAACGGTTTCAAACTGGTGCTGGGCGGGCGACCGTTCTTCGGGCCGGACATCGCGATGCTTGGCGAAATGGCGGAGCGGGGCGACTGGGACGACTGGGATGAGGGCGCGGGCAGCCTCGAGGATCGTCCCGTGTTGGATGCCTACGTCGAGCGGATCGCTCAGGGGATCGCCGGGATTGCCGGGTTGGCGCATCTGCGCATCAGCTGGGATGCCGGGAACGGCGCGGCGGGCCTGGCGGTGGAGCGGCTGACGGCGCGTCTGCCGGGCGAGCATCACCTGCTCTTCACCGAGATCGACGGCCGCTTTCCCAACCATCACCCGGACCCGACCGAGGAAACGAACCTTGCGGACCTGAAGGCGCTCGTCGCTGCGAAAGGGCTGGATTTCGGCGTGGCTTTCGATGGGGACGGCGACCGGATCGGCGTGGTCGACAGTCTCGGGCGCGCGATCTGGGGCGACCAGCTACTGGGGATCTTTGCCGAGGACTTGTTGGCGCGCCTTCCGGGGGCGACCGTGATCGGGGACGTGAAGGCTTCCGGCGCGCTGTTCGACACGATCCGGCGGTGCGGCGGGCAGCCGCTCATGTGGAAGAGCGGCCATTCGCACATGAAAGCGAAAATGCGCGAAACCGGCGCGCCGCTGGCGGGTGAGACCAGCGCGCACCTGTTCTTCGCGGACGATTTCTACGGTTTCGACGACGGGCTCTACGCAGCCGTGCGGCTGATGGCGGCGACGGCGCGGCTCGGCCGCTCGGTGACTGCGCTGCGATCTGCCATGCCCGAGATGCTCAATACGCCGGAACTGCGCTTCCAGGTGGACGAAAGCCGCAAGTTCGCGGCGATCGACGAAGTGCGGGCGCGGCTTGCTGCGGCGGGGGCCGATTTCGTCGATATCGACGGGGTGCGTGTCACCACGCCCGAAGGCTGGTGGCTGCTGCGCGCCTCGAACACGCAGGACGTTCTGGTAGCACGGGCGGAAAGCGGCACGGCTGAAGGGCTGGAGCGGCTGATTGCGCAAGTCGACGCGCAGCTTACGCTTTCAGGACTGCGGCGCGGGCCTCAAGCCGGGCATTAACGAAGCACGAGCCAGGCGAGGCCGACCGCCAGCGCGCTGGCGATCAGCGGGATCGCGCCGTCCCGGCCCTTCTGCCATCCGGCGACGCTGACGACGACGCCTGCCTTGAACAGGGTATTGAGCGCCACCGGCACGGCCAGTACCAGCCCCGCCGTCCGGGGATCGAGCGCCTGGCCGGCAAGGCCGCCCATGGTGATGATCGCCGAATCGACGTCCACCGTCCCCGAGATTGCCAGTACCAGCGCAAGGCCCCGGTCCCCGAAGTTCTGGAGCACCCAGAGCGAGGCGACGGTGAGGACCATGACCAGCCCGGCCAGCATGAGGGCCGGGGCGATGTCGAAAGGGTTGCGGATGGTCATGGCGTGGCTGGTGCCGGACACTTCCACCAGGCGCGTGCGGTGCAGATACCAGGCGGCCAGGGCCAGGCTGACGACCAGGCCGGGGGCGACCAGCCTGACCAGCATCGGCAGGGCGGGCGGGGCCAAGAGCCCGGTCAGCACCATGACGCGCAGGAACATCACCACCGAGGATACCGAGACGGCCGAGGCCAGCACGGGCGCGGGGATCGCGTCTTCCTTCATGCGATTGGCGATCGAGGCGGTCACCGCGGTCGAGGATACCAGAGCGCCCGCCGCCGCCGTGGCAATGACCCCGCGTGCGGCGCCGACGATCCGCGTCGCGAAATATCCCGCGAAGGAGAAGCCCGAGACCAGCACCACGATCAGCCAGAGCTTCCTTGGGTTCCATGCGTCGTAGGGGCCGAAATCCCGGTTGGGCAGCAGGGGCAGGATCACCAGCGCGATCAGGGCGAAGCGGGCGATCGACAGCACCTCGCGCTGGCTGAGGCGCTCGATCCAGTCGTGAAGCTGCTCGCGCATGGCCAGGAGCAGCACCATGACCACGGCGACCACCGTGCCGATCAGCCGCTCCCCCATGCCGACCAGCAGGCCGCTGGCCAGCATCAGCAGCGCCACTACCCCGGATGTCCCGCTGACGCTGCGGTTGAGCCGGGCGTCGCGCCAGTAGCCCAGGATCACCAGCATCCCGGCCGCGCCCAGCAGCACGGTCGCGGGGCCGGGGGCCGGTGCGAGGAGAATGCCGGAGAGCCCGCCCGCAAGGCCCATCAGCGCGAACGTGCGGATCCCGGCGAAACGGGCGCCCTCGGCCCGCTCGCGCGTGGCCCAGCCGCGTTGCAGCCCGACCAGCAGCCCTAGCGCGAGACTGACGGCAAGGGCGGTCAGGTGGCCGAAGTCGAGATCCGTCTGCATCGTCCCCAGGGGTGCTGCTGCGATGTGGCCCAACCATCCGCGAAGGGGCGCAAGTAGGCAAGAAGATTGCGCAACCCGGACCGCTGCTCGGGCTTTCCTGAAGGGCCTGCCCGTGCTTCAACTCCGTGCTTCAACCCTGTCCCTGTCGAACCACATGCCGAGACCGACCTGATGATGCCTGCCGGCGCCGTTCCTGCCGAGATTGACGCCTGGTTCGCCGGGCGGGGATGGCGGGTGCGGCGGCATCAGGCGGAAATGCTGGCCGCGTCCGATCGCGGGCTCCATGCCCTGCTGGTGGCCGATACCGGCGCGGGCAAGACGCTGGCGGGGTTCCTGCCGACTCTGGCCGCCTTCTGTCCTTCGCGGCTGGGAGAGGCGGTGCTGCCGGTGGGGCTGCACACGCTCTACGTCTCGCCGCTCAAGGCGTTGGCGCATGACGTTCAGCGCAACCTCCTCACCCCGGTCGAGGAAATGGGCCTGCCGATCCGTATCGAGACCCGCAGCGGCGACACCCCCTCCGACCGCAAGGCGCGGCAGCGCGCAAGGCCGCCGCATGTCCTGCTGACCACGCCGGAATCGCTTTCGCTCCTGCTCAGCTATCCCGAGGCCCCGGCGCTGTTCGCGGGGCTGAAGCGTGTGGTCATCGACGAGATCCACGCTTTCGCCACCGGCAAGCGTGGCGATCTGCTGGCCCTGGCGCTCTCGCGTCTTCAGGCACTCTCGCCCGGCCTCCAGCGGGCCGGTCTCTCGGCCACGCTCGCCGACCCCGATGCCTTTCGCGGCTGGCTGGCCCCCTGGGGCGAGATCGATGCCGTCGAGCTGGTGGAAGGCGAGACGGGGGCGCAGCCCGAAGTCTCCATTCTCCTGCCCCAGGAAGAACGCATCCCCTGGAGCGGTCACGCCGCGACATGGGCGATCCCGCAGCTGATCGAGCAGATCGCCGCCCACCGCACCACGCTGATCTTCACCAACACGCGGTTTCTGGCGGAATATATCTTCCAGGAACTCTGGAACGCCAACGAGCAGAACCTGCCGATCGGCATCCACCACGGGTCGCTTTCCAAGGAGGCGCGGCGCAAGGTGGAAGGGGCCATGGCGGAAGGGCGGCTGCGCGCGCTGGTCTGCACCGCCAGCCTCGATCTGGGCGTGGACTGGGGCGATATCGACCTTGTCGTGCAGATGGGTGCGCCGAAGGGCTCATCGCGCCTGCTCCAGCGGATCGGCCGGGCTAATCACCGACTCGACCAGCCCAGCAAGGCGCTGCTGGTGCCGGGCAACCGTTTCGAGTTTCTCGAAGCCTTCGCGGCGCAGCAGGCGGTGGAGGACGGCCAGCGTGACGGCGAGCCGTTCCGCCCGGGCGGGCTGGACGTGCTTGCCCAGCATGTCATGGCCATGGCCTGTAGCGGGCCGTTCCGGGAAGAGGCACTGCTCTCCGAAGTACGCTCGTCGCTGGCCTATGCCTGGGTGGACGAGACGATCTTCGCCCGGGTGCTCGATTTCGTGGCGACCGGGGGTTACGCGCTGCGCTCCTACGATCGCTTCCGCCGGATCGTGCGGGAGAAGGACGGCACCTGGCGGCTGACCCATCCCGAACATGCTGCGCGCCACCGGCTCAATGCCGGGATCATCGTCGATGCCGAGATGCTCGACGTGCGCTTTCGCAACGGACGCTCGCTGGGGAAAGTCGAGGAAGGGTTCGGCGCCAGCCTCAAGCCGGGCGATACGTTCCGCTTCGCCGGGATGGATCTGGAAGTCGAGGCCATGCGCGAACTGGAACTGGTGGTGCGGGCCGCGAAGCGTTCGGCGACCATACCCAGCTACATGGGCCAGCGCATGCCGATCTCCACCCATCTGGCCGACCGGGTGCGGGCGATGCTGTTCGACCGCGCGGGGTGGGCGAGGTTTCCCGACGATGTGCGCGAATGGCTGGAAGTGCAGGATTGGCGATCGCACCTGCCCGCGCCGGGGCGCCTGCTGGTGGAAAGCTTTCCGCACCGGGGCCATGCCTATACGACCTACTACACGTTCGAGGGCTGGCCCGCGAACCAGTCGCTCGGCATGCTGGTCACGCGGCGCATGGAAGACCGGGGGCTGGGGCCGCTGGGCTTCGTGGCGACCGACTATGCGCTGGTGGTCTGGGGGCTGAAGGCGGTGGAGGATCCGGCCGCGCTGCTCTCGCCCGATATCCTCACGCATGAATTCGTGGACTGGGTGCAGCAGTCCTACCTGCTGCGGCGGGCCTTCCGCGAGGTGGCGGTGATTTCCGGCCTCGTCGAGCGGCAGCAGCCGGGAAAACGCAAGTCCGGGCGGCAGGTCACGTTCTCGACCGACCTGATCTACGACGTGCTGCGCAAGTACGAGCCGGATCACCTGCTGATGGATGCCGCCTGGGCCGATGCCCGCACGCGCATGACCGACGTTGCTCGCGTGGCCGATGTGCTCGACCGCGCCGCGCGCGAAGTGGACCATGTCCGGCTGGAGCGGATCAGCCCGCTTTCGGTTCCGGCGATCTCGATGATCGGCCGGGAATCGCTGCCCTCCGGCTCGGCCGACGACGACTTGCTGGTGGAGGCGGAAAGCCTGGCCTCGATGGCGATGAGGGTCGATCCCATGGAAACGGAAGGCGATTGAAAGCATTTTCTAATCAGGTGGAATTTCCTGATGACTCGGAAAATTCGACAAAACAATAACCTAGAGCGGCCGATCCGATGCAATCGGGTCGAAAGCCGCTCTAGACAACAAAAAAGGGGCGGATCGCTCCGCCCCTTCGTTGGTCCTTGAGAGACCGTTTCGCAATCCGGCTTACTTGCCGAAGTCGCGGAACTGTTCGTTGCCGACGAAGCCGAACTTCGTGACTTCCGCCGCCTTGATCAGCTGCAGCACACCGGCCGAGAGATCGTAGCTGGCGTTCGGCTCCGGCTGGTACTGCAGCTCGGGTTCGACCGGGTAGTTCATCGACTGCTTGAGCAGATTGGTGAGACCCGGGCCGTCGACCGGCGTGCCGTTCCAGAGGATCTTGTCGTCCGCGGTGAGAACCACCTTGTTGCGGATCGGATCGACCGGAGGAGGGTTGTTCGTCGGAGGGGTTGCAACCGGCAGATCGATGTCGATCGAGTGGGTCGCAACCGGGATGGTAATGATGAACATGATGAGGAGAACGAGCATGACGTCGATCAACGGCGTCGTGTTCATTTCCATCATCGGCGCGCCATCATCCTTGCCGCCTGACATTGCCATGGAAAGTTACTCCTGTTCCTGCCGAACGTCAGCCGTTCGGGTCGACCGGGTTGGTGATGAAACCAACCGTCGGGTAGCCCGAGATCTGAACGTTGTAGATCGCACCGGCAACGCAGCGCCACGGGGCGTTGACGTCACCACGGATGTGGACCTGCGGCACGAGATCGGGGTTAGCCTGAAGGGCCTGCGGACCGCCTTCGCGCTTCACGATGTTGTCGAGGCGCTTGAAGGCCATGTCACGCAGTTCCTGCGAGGTCACCGGCGTGATGTTGTTGAAGTAGACGCGGCATTCGCCGTTGCGCGAAGCGCCAGCGTAACCGGGTTCACCCGCTGCCTTGCCGCCATCGTCGGTGGTCGAGACGGTGAGGAGAAGGTTTTCAACCTTGTCCTTCGATTCGACGGCTTCGATGACAGGGATCTTCAGCTTTTCGATCGTCTGGATCGCGACCGGAACCGCGATCAGGAAGATGATCAGAAGCACCAGCATGACGTCGACGAGCGGCGTCGTGTTGATGTCGGACATCGGTGTCTCGGCACCGCCTCCGCCCGAGGATATCGCCATAGTCTTATCCTAATCCTTGCGTTGCCCTGGGCAGGCGGCGGACGCGCATGCAACGCACCGCCGCCTGGTTCCCTGGACGCGCCCGGCCGCCATGCGACCGGCGCGTCCGTGCTGCTTACGGCTTGGCCGGAGCAGCAGCCGGCTTCGCCGGAGCGGCAGCAGGCTTGGCAGGGGCAGCGGCAACGACGGGCTTCACGGCGCCCTTCGAGTTGATGTTCGCGAGAACGTCAGCCGAGAAACCGGTCAGGTTTTCAGCGATGCGCTTGTTGCGGCTCTGGAGGTAGTTGTAGGCGAGAACGGCGGGAACGGCGACGATCAGACCGAGCGCGGTCATGATCAGCGATTCACCGACGGGGCCGGCAACCTTGTCGATCGAAGCCGAACCGGCGATGCCGATGGCGATCAGGGCGCGGTATATGCCGACGACGGTACCGAACAGACCGATGAACGGTGCGGTCGCGCCGACGGTGGCGAGGAACGGCAGGCCCGAAGCGAGGCGGGCGTTGATCGAGGCTTCCGAGCGGGCAAGCGAAGCGTGCATCCAGTCGTGGGCTTCGAGCGAGTCGGTCATCTTGGCGTGCTGGTCTTCAGCAGCGATGCCGTCGTCGACGAGCTGGCGCCATGCGCTGTTCTTCTCGAGCTTGGCGGCGCCTTCACGCAGGGTCGGGGCCTTCCAGAACGTCGTGCGGACGACGTTGTACTGGCGCATGATCTTCGACTGTTCGAACCACTTGGTGAACAGGATGTAGAACGAGCCGAACGACATCACGCCCATGATGATCACGGTTGCGTACGAGATGAAGCCACCGGCCTCGAGGGCTTCCATGAAACCGAACTTGTTCTGCGGCGCAGCTTCGCCCGCGGCGGCAAGGATATCAATAAGCATGCGATTTACCTCTCAAGAAGAATGCAGGGACCGATTCCGGCCGGGGTGTGGGGCCGGACCAGTCTTAAAAGGAGTTAGTTCAGCTTGTAGACGATGGCCGTCGAGAACTGGCCGCTCGTCGGATTGCCGGCATCGTCCAGCGCCGGATTGAACCGCGCGTAGCGGGTCATGCCGTCGCAGGCTGCCTCGTCCAGGTCAGGGCTGCCGCTCGACGCGGTGACCGAGCATGCGGTGACCTTGCCGTCCGGTCCGATCCCGACGCGCACGCCGACGCGGCCTTCACGCTCTTCACGAGCGGCGCGGGTCGGATAGTTCGCCTGGATGCGGGCTGCCCAGCTTCCCTGGCCCTTCGGCGAAGCGCCGCGAGCCTTGGAGGGACCCGGAGGAGCCGGAGCCGGAGCCGGGGGCGCCGGCGGAGCCGCCGTCGTGATCACCACCGGCGGAGCCGGGGGAGGGGTGATGACGGTCTGCACCGGCGGCGGGGCCGGGGCAATGTTGATCGGCGGCGGAGGCGCGACGATCGGCGGCGGCGGAGCTTCTTCCTGCTTCGGCGGCGGCGGCGGCGGCTCTTCCTCCTTCGGTTTCTCTTCCTTGATGTCGACTGTGGTCACCTTCTTGATGACCTGTTGCGCAGCCTGGTAGGCCAGGCCCGTGACGAGCGCATAGCCTACAAAGACGTGGATCAGCGCAACAATGACAAGCGCGGTAATCTTGTTACCGCTCATTTGCTGGTCAGCGTAAGCCATTCAAACGCATCACTCCATTACCAAGCCCCGGACCGGACCGAAACCGGACAAGTCCAAGGGCGTCCATGGCCCTTCCCCGAAGGCAAGGTCCATGACGAAACTCCAAATTACCCACCCTGACGGCTGACGATCAGCCCATCCGTAAACTTTTGACGGGAGGCGAACCGTGGGGCTTTATCGTTTTTTGGCCCCAATTTGCGAGTTTCCTTAGCCCGACAGTTGCATGTGTGCAACGCCTTATCGGTACGTCAACCGTTAACGGTCAATTCAGGGCGGATAAGTTCCAATCGCAAAAGGGGGATTTTGTGGCTGGCCCCCAAAGCCGCTATAGGCTGGCCTTTTTCCACGGAGAGTATCCCCCATGTCATCGAAACTGCACCGACTTGTCGCGAATCTGGCGGGGGTTGCGCTGGCCGTGCAGGCAGTTCCGGTTGTCGCCCAGGGGGTAACCGGTGGCAATTCGGGCCCGGGGGTGGGCTCTGGCGCAGGGGCAGCAGGCACCCGCGACCTGACGAGCGCGGGCGGCCCGACCTTTGCGGATATTGCAGATCTGTCCGAATCGGCCGGGCTGGTGGTCAAGGCGCAGATTCGCAAGATGGTGCGCGTGGAGGACGAGCGGGCGCCCGGTCTCGCGCAGGGCATGGCGCGCTTCTACATGACCGCGCAGACGCAGGCCCTGATCGCGGGCAAGGCGCCGATCGGCGAATCGTTCGTCTATCTGGTGGACCTGCCGCTCGACGCCAAGGGCAAGGCACCCAAGCTGAAGAAGCAGGACGTGCTGCTCTTCGCCCGCGCGGTGCCCGGCCGTCCCGGTGAACTCCAGCTGGTGACGCCGACCGCGCAGCAGCTGTGGAGCGAGCAGGCCGAGGCGCGGGTGCGCGGCATCCTCCAGTCGCTGCTTTCGGGCAATGCCCCGGTCAAGATCACCGGCGTGCGCGAACTGATGTACGTTCCCGGCAATCTGGCGGGGCAGGGCGAGACCCAGATCTTCCTCAACACGAAGGACGGCTCGGCCGCCTCGATCACCGTGCATCACGAACCCGGCGCGGCGCCGGCCTGGGGTGTCTCGTTCTCGGAACTCGTGGCGGATATCGGCAACCCGCCGCGCCCGGAGACGGTCGAGTGGTACCGCCTCGCCTGCTTCCTGCCGAACAACCCGCCGCAGGGCACCAATGTGGCCGAGGGCATCGAGGAGCGCCGTCAGGCTGCGGCCGACTATCGCATGGTCCTGGGCGAGCTGGGCGAGTGCCGCCGCACGCTGGGGCAGGGCGGGAAGACGCAGGGCTGATTCCTCGGGGTTAATTCCCCGGCACTGACGTTTCCCCTCATCACCTCTCGAAGGTACTGGAATTTCGCCGTGGGCTCCCCTAGGGCCCGAACCCGAAAGGGTAGTCCATGGTTGAACCGCTGAATATTGCGCTGGCCGGTCTCGGCACTGTCGGAACGGGCGTCGTCCGTCTCATCGAGACCAATGCCGAACTCATTGCCCGCCGCGCGCGGCGCCCCATTCGCATCGCCGCCGTCAGCGCGCGGGACCGGACCAAGGATCGCGGCGTGGACTTGTCCCGCTACGACTGGGAGGACGATCCCGCGGCCCTGGCGGCCCGCAGCGACGTGGATGTCGTGGTGGAAATGGTCGGCGGTTCGGACGGTCCGGCGCTGGCGCTGGCTCGCGGGGCCATCGGGCAAAGCAAGGGGCTGGTCACCGCCAACAAGGCGATGATCGCGCATCACGGCCTGGAACTGGCTTCGGCCGCCGAGAAGGCGGGCGTGGCGCTGAAGTTCGAGGCGGCGGTGGCGGGCGGCATCCCGGTGATCAAGGGGCTGAGCGAAGGCGCGGCCGCCAATGCGATCGAGCGGGTCTACGGCATCCTCAACGGCACCTGCAATTACATCCTCTCGACCATGGAGGATACCGGCCGCGATTTCGGCGATGTTCTCGCCGAAGCGCAGCGCCTGGGTTATGCCGAAGCCGATCCGACGTTCGACGTCGAGGGCATCGATGCCGGGCACAAGCTTTCGATCCTCGCGGCGATCGCCTTCGGTTCGCGCCTGCGTTTCGACGCGGTCGAGACCACCGGCATTTCCCGCGTGAAGGCGGCGGACATCGAGCAGGCCCGTTCGCTCGGCTACGTCATCCGCCTGCTGGGCATGGGCGAGATCGACCGGACGGGCGGCACGCCGCGCCTGTTCCAGCGAGTCCATCCGCATCTCGTGCCCTTCGATCATCCGCTTGCCCATGTCGACGGCGCGACCAATGCGGTCGTCGCGGAAGGCAATTTCATGGGCCGCCTGCTGTTCCAGGGCGCCGGGGCCGGTGACGGGCCGACCGCAAGCGCGGTGGTGGCCGACATCATCGACATCGCGCGCGGCGAAAAGGGCGCCGCCTTCTCGATGCCTGCGCACGAGCTGGAGGCCATGGAACCGGCCGAGACCGGCCATCGCCGCGGGCGCAGCTATATCCGCTTCACCGTGCCGGATCGTCCGGGCGTGCTGGCCGACATCACGGCGGCCATGCGCGATGCGGGCGTCTCGATCGCCAGTATGATCCAGAAGGGCGAAGACGCGCAGACGGGCGAGGTGATCCTGGCCATCGTCACCCACGAAGGCCCGGAATCGGCGGTGACCGAAGCGCTGCGCATCCTCGACGGATCGGACAGCCTGGCGGCGCGTCCGCTGGTGATGCAGATCATCGAGGGGTAAGGGGCGCCATTTGAAAAATGCCTGAAGGGCATTTTTGAGCGGCACCGGCCCACGCCCCCACCCACCACCCGCAGGATACTACCGTTGGGTGGTGGGTGGGGGTGCCTGATAGTCTTGGGGCCGGTGCCGCCAAAATCCGCCTTCATCGGATTTTCAAATCAATGCGCGCGCATCTCGCCCTTGGCGACCTTGTCCGCGTCCGAGCCCGCGGGGGCTTCGGGGATCGCTGACAGGTCGATGATATAGGGCTGCTCCACTTTGCCGAAAGTGGCGGTGGCCTTGCCCTTGAAAATGCCCTTGCCGGCGACGTCCGGCGGGGTCAGCCTGCCGTCGTTCAGGGCCTGGTCCGAAAGCGGGTCTTCCTGCGAGGTGGACTGGGCGCGGTACTTTTCCTCGTCCGGCGCGCAGACGACGATCTCGCCCGGCCGCGCGGCGCGGGTTTCGCTCAGGCATTTCTGGCGGGCGGTTTCCGGCGTAAGACGGCCCGCGCCGGACATCATGCGCTGGGCGATCGCGCGGTCTTCATCGGAAACAGTACTGCCTGCAGCCGTCGCAGAGGAATTCGCCTGGGCCATCGCCGGAACCGGCGCAAATAAGGCCATTGCGAACAATATCCGCCATCTTCTCGACAATTGAAAATCCTCTGTCTAAGCCGCTCCCAGAACCTTTCCTCCTCGGATTAATCCAGAGTGAACATGCCTGAAAACAAGACGCCTGCAAGTAAAGTTCTCGACCGGGTCCTTGTACTTGAAATGGTTAGGGTTACCGAGGCTGCGGCCATCGCCGCATCGCGCCTGGTGGGGCGCGGTGACGAGAAGGCTGCAGACCATGCCGCAGTTGAAGCGATGCGCAAGGCTTTTGACACGCTTTACATGGACGGCACCGTCGTGATCGGCGAAGGCGAGCGGGACGAGGCGCCGATGCTGTTCATCGGCGAGAAGGTCGGCGGGGCGCCGGGCAGCGGCCCCAAGATCGACATCGCGCTCGATCCGCTCGAAGGCACGACGATCACCGCCAAGGCGGGCCCCAACGCGCTGGCCGTGCTGGCTGCGGCCGAGGAAGGCTGCCTGCTCAACGCGCCGGACGTCTACATGGAGAAGCTGGCGGTCGGCCCCGGCTATCCCGAGGGCGTGATCGATCTCAACCGCACGCCGACCGAGAACGTCGCCGCCGTCGCCGCCGCCAAGGGCGTGCGGCCTGACGAGGTCATCGTCTGCGTGCTCGATCGTCCGCGCCATGCCGACCTGATCGAGGAACTGCGCGAGATCGGCTGCGGGATCCACCTGATACCCGACGGCGACGTGGCGGGCGTGATCGCGGTGACCGACGAGGAAACCACGATCGATATCTACATGGGTTCGGGCGGCGCGCCGGAAGGCGTGCTGGCGGCGGCGGCGCTGCGCTGCGTGGGCGGCCAGATCCAGGGGCGCCTGCTGTTCCGCAACGAGGACGAGCGCAGCCGCGCGCGCAAGTGGGGCATCAAGGATCTCGACAAGATCTATACCCTGGGCGACCTTGCCAAGGGCGACTGCATCTTCGCGGCCACCGGCGTGACCGACGGTTCGCTGCTCTCGGGCGTCAAGCGCCTCAAGGGCGGCAAGATGACCACCGAAAGCGTCGTGATGCGCGCCAGCTCCGGCACCGTGCGCTGGATCAAGGGCGAGCATCGGGACCGCTGAAATGATGCCGCGGGTGCGCGTGCCGGATCGGAACTCGCGTTTCCATTCAGATATTTGTCGTGAAAACGGTCGGTTTCGGGATTTGCCGAAACCGGCCGCTTTCACATGGAAGTCACGGTGATGCGCAATGCTTTCTGTTGCAATCCGATGACTCATGGCTAGAGGCGACCGCGTCCAGCCACCCTTCACCACAAGCCGTCTCGGGGATTCGCAATGAAGATCATGTCCGGCAACAGCAACCTTCCGCTCGCACGCGCGATCGCGGGGTATCTTGAACTGCCGCTCACCGACGCCGCCGTACGCCGTTTCGCCGACGAGGAAATCTTCGTCGAGATCCACGAGAACGTGCGCGGCGAGGATGTCTTCGTCGTCCAGCCGACCAGCTATCCGGTCAACGACAACCTGATGGAGCTGCTGATCTGCATCGACGCCCTGCGTCGTGCCTCGGCCAAGCGCATCACCGCCGTGATCCCCTACTTCGGTTACGCCCGCCAGGACCGCAAGCCCGGCCCGCGCACGCCGATCTCGGCCAAGCTGGTCGCCAACCTGCTGACCGAAGCCGGTGCCGACCGCGTCCTCTCGGTCGACCTGCACGCCGGCCAGATCCAGGGCTTCTTCGACATTCCCACCGATAACCTGTTCGCGGCGCCGGTCATGGCCGCCGACATCCAGGCCCGTTACGGCGATCAGTCGCTGATGGTGGTTTCGCCCGACGTCGGCGGCGTGGTCCGCGCCCGCGCGCTGGCCAAGCGCCTCGACAACGCCCCGCTCGCCATCGTCGACAAGCGCCGCGACAAGCCCGGCCAGTCGGAAGTGATGAACATCATCGGTGACGTGAAGGGACGCGCCTGCATCCTGATCGACGACATCATCGATTCGGGCGGCACCCTCTGCAACGCCGCACAGGCGCTGATGGACGAGGGCGCCACCAGCGTCACCGCCTACATCACCCACGGCGTGCTTTCCGGCGCGGCAGTTTCGCGCGTGACCAATTCCGCGCTCAAGGAACTGGTGATCACCGATTCGATCCAGGCCACCGAAGCGGCCCAGCAGTCGGACAAGATCCGCATCCTGACGATCGCGCCGCTGATCGGCGAGGCCATCCGCCGCATTGCCGACGAAAGCTCGGTGTCCAGCCTGTTCGACTGAGCTGCGTCTTACGGACTGCGCAAATCAGGGGGCGCTCTCGCAGGAGAGCGCCCCCTTTTGTTTCATGTGGAACTTTTTGGATTTGAAAATCCGCCGCAGGCGCAAGCTCGTCACGGATGTGACGAGCGCACCCAACAAAAACCATCACGCCCAGGGACGCGCTTGCCCAGGCTCCAACCGATGCAGGGCCTCAAGCCGCCTTGCCTGCCGCGATTCGAGCGAAAGCGTGAGGATCGGCTGCGGGGTCTGGGCGAACTGGCGCGGGGACATCCCGAACAGCTGCGTGAATTCGTGGATGAGGTGGCTCTCATCGTAATAGCGCAGGGCCATTTCGTCCGCCTCGTCCTTGTCGGCCACGCCGCGCAGATAGCTGGCCATGTCGAGCGCGCGGGCACGGCGCAGGACCTGCTTGGGGGCCATGCCGAAGTCGCGACTGACCACCCGTTCGAGCTTGCGCCGCTCCACGCCGCAGACACTGGCCGCCTCCGCGATCGACATGGCCGGGTCGCGGTAGCTGATCTCCTCGAACCGGGCGCTGATCGGGTCGGGCGAGGGGCAGTTCATATGTTCGATGCGCCTGCGGACCATGTTTTCCAGCGCGAGGAGCCAGTCCTCCGGCTCGGCATGGGGTTCGAGCAGGGCCAGCATCCGGTCGGAGGGCATGGCGACTACGTCGGTCGAAACGAGGCGGTCCACATGATCGCCCACTCTCGGACCGCGCAAGGCGGTGCAGGCGCCAGGACGGAACGACATGCCGACGCTGATGAAGCTGCCGGTGACGCGGATCGGCATGCGCCGGGATTGCGGCCCGCAGAAGATCGCCGCATTGCCCGCTTCCATCCGGCCCGTGGCGGTTTCGGCTTCCCACAGTCCCGCAAGCTGGATGCGCAGGAAGGCGCTGTCGCTGAACAGGCCGCATTGCACCGTGTAGTCCACCGGCGCCGCGACTTTCGTGACGTAGAGCCGCGCCACCCACGGCGCGAGGTTCGGCGCGGGTGCCCGGTTGTAGCTGAGGGGCTGGCCCTCTCTGGTAACTCCCTGTTCCGGCGCGATCGCATGATCGATGGCCGGCCGCACTTTATGGTACATGTACCTGCTTCCGTTATGCGCGTGGTTGCGGCCCCGTTCTCTGGATAGGCAGGCGCCGGGGGCGCCGCAATGTGGGAAAAACCCATAGAGGTCTTCCACAGGCGGCTAATCCGCCCCGAAACGGCGGTATTTCCGATGATCGCTTGACCAGCCATCGTCGCGGCGGGCAGAGCATGGCGCATGAAGCTGGACAACGACATTGCCCTCGCCCTGCGCCTTGCCGATGCTGCCGGTGACGCGATCCGACCCCATTTCCGTTCTGGTGTAGGGGTGGAGAGAAAGGGCGATGCCTCGCCGGTCACGGTGGCCGATCGCGCGGCCGAGGAAGCGATGCGCCGCATCCTCAAGGCCGAGGTCCCGCGCGACGGCATCATCGGCGAGGAGTTCGGCAGCGAGGAAGGCTCATCGGGCCGGACCTGGGTGCTGGACCCGATCGACGGCACCGTGTCCTTCATCGCCGGGCGCCCGATCTTCGGCACCCTGATCGCGCTGCTGGTCGATGGCTGGCCGGTGCTGGGGATCATCGACCAGCCGATCCTGGGCGAGCGCTGGGTGGGCGCGAGCGGCCTGCCGACCACGTTCAACGGCAAGGAAGTGCGCACGCGCCCCTGCCGCGAGCTTTCCCAGGCCATGCTGGCGACGACCGGCCCGCACTATTTCGACGACCATCAGGGCGAGCACTTCATGGCGCTGGCGGCCCGGACCGACCACAAGCGCATGGTGATGGGCGGCGATTGCTACAATTACGGGCTGCTCGCCAGCGGTCATCTCGACGTGGTGTGCGAGGCCGGACTGAAGCTGCACGACTGGGCGGCACTGGTGCCCGTGGTCGAAGGCGCAGGTGGCACGATGTGCGACTGGAACGGGGAGCCGCTCCACGCCCGGTCCGACGGCCATGTCCTGGCGATCGGCGATCCGGCGCGGCTGGAGGACGTGGTCGAGGGCCTGGCCTGTCACCACTGACCGGAGGAAACCATGCGCAGGGTAGGACTCTTCGTCTACGGTACGCTCCAGCCCCACGCGGGTACGCGCATGGGCCGCTGGGTGGCGGCGCGCATGGTTTCCAGCGAGCCTGCCAGCGTGCCCGGTGCCATCCGTGCGGTGCGCGGCGGCAACGGCTGGTTTCCCGCGCTCGTGCCGGCGGGATCCGCGACACGGGTGCAAGGCACCTTCTGCGAACTGGAACTGCATCCCGGCGATCTGGCGAAGCTCGATCGCTACGAGGGGCGCGAATATCGCCGCACCGCGATGCCGGTGCGCACGGCCGCCGGGCGCAAGGCACGCGCGCAAGTCTACCTCTGGCGGATAGCCTTGCCCCAGGGCTCGCCGCCGATCCAGGGCGGCGACTATCTCGCCTGGCTGGAACGCACCGGGCGCCAGGCATTCACGACCCCGCGCAACGGCAGCTGAGGAGGCGCAGATGCGCGACAGGACGGCTATCATCACCGGCGCGGGGGCAGGGATCGGCCGCGGGCTGGTGATGCACTTCGCAGGGCTCGGCTGGCGGGTGGCCGCTCTGGACATTGACGAGGAGGCGCTGGGCGAACTCGCCGCGCTCCTGCCCGAAGACCGTTTCCTGCCGCTTCCCTGCGACGTCGGCCACGAGGCGCAGGTCCGTTCCGCCTTCGCGCGCATCGGCAAGTGGAGCGAGGCGGCGCACCTGCTGGTGAACAATGCAGGGATAGCCGATCCCGTGTCGGGCCCGCTTGAGGACCTCACATTGGCAAGCTGGCAGCGCTGGATCGATTCGAGCCTGAACGCGGCCTTCCTCTGCACCCGCGAGGCGCTGGGCCTGCTGCGCACCGGGGCGCCGGCCAGCGTGGTGCATATCGCCTCGACGCGCGCCTTGCAGTCCGAGCCGGACACTTATGCCTACGCGGCCTCCAAGGGCGGGCTCTGTGCGCTGACTCATGCCATGGCGGTCGGACTGGGGCCGGAAATCCGCGTGAATGCGGTGCTGCCGGGCTGGATCGAGACCGGCCCCTGGCAGAAGGCCGCGAAGCGCCGCGAACCGCAACATTCGGCGCAGGACCGCGCGCAGCACCCGGTGGGGCGGGTCGGCACGGTCGAGGATATCGCCGCGGCCGTCGAATGGCTTGCGGGAGAGGGCGGCGGGTTCGTGACCGGGCAGGAGATCGTCGTGGACGGCGGCATGACGCGCAAGATGATCTATATCTGATCGCGGGCATGTTCCCCGGAGCCGCCCCAGGGAACGCCGGGCAAATGAGTCCCTTGCGCTCGGGCCGTTCTCCCACTAAAGGCGCGCCCTTCAATCGACACGGTTGAGTCTCCAACAGGAGATTCGCGGGTCGGCCTGGCGAAAAGGGCTGCCATGGCTGACCGGACGTGTCCCTGTGAAAGGAAACGAAATGCCCAAGCTGAAGACCAAGAGCGGTGTGAAGAAGCGCTTCAAGCTCACCGCCACCGGCAAGGTGAAGCACGGCGTTGCCGGCAAGCGCCACCGCCTGATGAGCCATAACGGCAAGTACATCCGCCAGAATCGCGGCACCGAAGTCATTTCCGACGCCGATGCCAAGACGATCAAGAAGTGGGCGCCCTACGGGCTCAACTGAGGAGTACTGACCTATGAGCCGTATCAAGAGGGGCGTAACCACCCGCGCCAAGCACAAGCGTATTCTCGAACAGGCCAAGGGTTACCGCGGCCGTCGCAAGAACACGATCCGCGTTGCCCGTCAGGCCGTCGAAAAGGCCGGCCAGTACGCCTACCGCGACCGCAAGATCAAGAAGCGGACCTTCCGCGCTCTCTGGATTCAGCGTATCAACGCCGCCGTCCGCGCCGAAGGCCTGACCTACTCGCAGTTCATGCACGGCGTTAAGCTCGCCGGCATCGAGCTCGATCGCAAGTCGATGGCCGACCTCGCCATGAACGAGGGTTCGGTGTTCTCGGCGGTGATCGCTCAGGCGAAGGCCGCTATCCCGGCCTGAACTGTCGAAGGCGGGGCAGCGGAAGATTTCGGCTCCCCGGTTTCGCAGATCGCGAGATAAGGAAAAGGGGCGTGGGTGACATTCACCCGCGTCCTTTTTCTTTTTGGCCCTTTTCTTTTTGGCACCCTTTTTCGTGCGTGCTCGAAAAGTTTGCGCTCCCTTTCAAGTCTGATTACCACGGATGCGGGGGCGCCATGGCGCGAAGAATAGACAGGGAATGACAGCAAGGCGGGTCGTCATACAGTATTGCCCCGTACCCGCGGGGCTCGATCGATATGTCTCGGCCTTGTTCTATTGCGAAATCGAACTGGGTGAGGGGGAGCGTCTTCATGACGTCTTGTCCCCGGACTGGGCCAGCTTCCGCTTTCATTACGGCGCCAGTGTCGAAGGGACGATGCGCACCGGTTCCTCGATCGCCGATTGCCGCTTTACCATTGCCGGTCCGCGTTCCCAGGAAGTGCGCTTTTCCATGGGCGTCGCCCGCCAATGGGGTTTCCGCCTGACGCCGCTGGGCTGGGCGGCCCTGGTCGGCGTTCCTGCCGACCGTTATGCCGATACCCTGATCGACGGCGATGCCGACGAGGCTTTCGTCCAGTTCCGTCCGCTCTACGACCTGTTGTGCCCGGACCTTTCCCCCGGCGAGCAGCTGGACGTGCTGACGCATTTTCTCGAAGCCATGCCGCGCCGCGCCGTGCCGCATGAGGCGCTGATCCTGGCCATCTGCGAGGCTCTGGCCGACCCGGAAATGCGTTCCGCCACCGATCTGGCCGCACGGGTTCGCGCGCATCCCCGAACCGTCGAGCGGGTCTGCCGCGCCGCTTTCGGCTTTTCGCCCAAGCTCCTGCTGCGCCGCCAGCGGTTCCTGCGCAGCATCGACCAGTTCACGCGGGAGCCCAAACGCAAGTGGATCGGGGCGATCGATGCGGCCTATCACGACCAGGCCCAGTTCGTCCGCGATTTCCGGGCCTTCATGGGCATGACCCCGCGGCAATATGCGCAGCTGGAGAAGCCGGTCACCGGGCTGGTCATGCGCGAGCGGGCGCGTAGCGTTCGGTAATATACGCGCCGAAGCAGTCGTTGCGATTTGGCCGCCGTCCCCTTAAGGACCGCGCTTCCAGATATCAGCAACAGTCAGGCAGACCACCAGTGGACTACGCAGCAACCGGCCAGGAGGCGCTCTCGCGGATTGCGGAAGCATCCGATCTCGAAACGCTGGAGGCCCTGCGTGTCGCGTTTCTGGGCAAGCAGGGATCGATCTCCGGCCTGCTGAAGACACTGGGCAAGCTCGACCCTGAAGAGCGCAAGGTTGAAGGCCCCAAGATCCACGCCCTGCGCGAAAGCGTGAGCGACGCGCTCACTGCCCGCAAGGACGCGCTGGAGACGGCGGCGCTGACCGCCCGTCTGGCCGCCGAGACCATCGACCTCTCGCTGCCCGCGCCCGAAACGCCGCGCGGCACCGTCCACCCGATCTCGCAAGTGATGGACGAGATTGCCGAGATCTTCGCCGACCTCGGCTTCTCGGTCGCCACCGGGCCGGAGATCGAGGACGACTGGCACAACTTCACCGCGCTCAACATGCCGGAAAGCCACCCGGCGCGCGCGATGCACGACACGTTCTATTTCCCGGACCGTGACGCCCAGAACCGCGAGATGCTGCTGCGCACGCACACTTCGCCGGTGCAGATGCGCACGATGCTCAAGGACGGCGCGCCGCTGCGCATCATCGCGCCGGGCCGCGTCTACCGTTCGGACAGCGACGCCACCCACACGCCGATGTTCCACCAGGTCGAAGGTCTGGTGATCGACAAGCAGGTTCACCTCGGCCACCTGAAGTGGACGCTGGAAACCTTCCTGAAGGCGTTCTTCGAGCGCGAGGACATCGTCCTGCGCCTGCGCCCCAGCTACTTCCCCTTCACCGAACCCTCGGTGGAAGCGGATATCGGTTTCACCCTGATCGACGGCAAGCGCGTGATCGGCGGCGATCCGTCCAAGGGCGAGGGCGGCTGGATGGAAGTGCTCGGCTCGGGCATGGTCAACCGCCGCGTCATCGAATTCGCCGGGCTCGATCCCGACGAATGGCAGGGTTTCGCCTTCGGCATCGGCATCGATCGCCTTGCCATGCTGAAGTACGGCATGGACGACCTGCGCGCCTTCTTCGACGGCGATGTGCGCTGGCTCTCCCACTACGGTTTCTCCGCCCTCGACGTGCCGACCCTTTCGGGCGGCGTTGGCACTCCGGCCTGAGCGCGGGAAGGATCTAGAAAATGAAGTTCTCGCTTTCCTGGCTCAAGCAGTACCTTGAGACCCATGCCTCGCTTGAGGATATCGCCCTGAAGCTCAACGCCATCGGCCTTGAGGTCGAAGGCATCGAAGACCCCGCCGCCAAGCTGGCCGGTTTCCGCGTCGCCAAGGTGCTGACGGCGGACAAGCATCCGCAGGCGGACAAGCTGCAGGTCCTCACCGTCGATACGGGCGAGGGCGTGCTGCAGGTCGTCTGCGGCGCACCCAATGCGCGTGCGGGCCTTGTCGGCGTGCTCGGCCTTCCCGGCGCGACCGTGCCCGCCAACGGCATGGTGCTGAAGGTCGCGGCCGTGCGCGGCGTCGAATCGAACGGCATGATGTGCTCCACGCGCGAGCTGGAGCTGGGCGAAGATCACGACGGCATCATCGAACTGCCCGAGGATGCACCGGTCGGCACGCCTTTCGCGAACTACCACGGCGCCGATCCGGTGATCGAGGTCGCCGTGACCCCCAACCGCCCGGACTGCATGGGCGTCTACGGCATCGCGCGCGATCTGGCCGCCGCCGGTCTCGGCACGCTGAAGCCGATCGAGGTGCTGGATATCGCCGGCAGCTTCCCCTGCCCGGTGGAAGTCCGCACCGACGATGCCGAGGGTTGCCCGGCGTTCTATGGCCGCGTAATCAAGGGCGTGAAGAACGGCCCTTCGCCGCAGTGGCTTCAGGAACGCCTGAAGGCGGCTGGTCAGCGTCCGATCTCGGCGCTGGTCGATGCGACCAACTACATCATGTTGGCCTATGGCCGCCCGGCTCACGCCTATGACCTTGCCAAGCTGAACGGCAGTGTCGTCGCGCGCCGCGCGCACGACGGCGAGACTGTCGTCGCGCTGAACGAGAAGACCTACACGCTCGATGCCGAGATGACCGTGATCGCCGACGATTCGGGCGTTCACGACATTGCCGGGATCATGGGCGGCGAGCATTCGGGCTGCGGTGAAGAAACCACCGACGTCCTGCTCGAAATCGCCTATTTCGATCCCGAGCGCATTGCCAGGACCGGCCGCAAGCTCAACCTGACCTCGGACGCGCGCAGCCGCTTCGAGCGCGGGATCGATCCGAACTTCCTCGACACCGGTCTCGATCACCTGACCCAGCTGATCCAGACGCTGTGCGGCGGTGAGGCCTCGCAGGCGGTGCGCAGCGGCGCGGCCCCGGCCACGCCGAAGATCGTTCACTTCGATCCGGCCCTGACCGAGAAGCTGGGCGGCGTCCGCATCGAAGCGGCCGAACAGCAGCGCATCCTTGAGAGCCTGGGCTTCTCGGTCGTGGCCGAGCAGGCGAATTTCGACAAGGCATGGGCCGTCACCGTTCCCGGCTGGCGCCCGGACGTGGACGGCGCGCCTGACATCGTCGAGGAAGTCGTCCGCATCAACGGCCTCGACAAGGTGACCAGCGTTGCCCTGCCGCGCGCCGACGGCGTTGCCCGTCCGACCGCTACGCCGACGCAGGCGCTGGAGCGCCGCGTTCGCCGCGCCGCTGCCGCGCGCGGTCTGCACGAGGCCGTCACCTGGTCGTTCCTGCCTTCTGCTGAGGCCGATGCCTTCGCGGACGGCAACGACCTGTGGTCGCTGGCCAACCCGATCAGCGAGGACATGAAGGTCATGCGGCCTTCGCTGCTGCCGGGCCTGCTCATGGCGGCCAAGCGCAACCTCGATCGCGGCGCTTCGTCGCTCCGCCTGTTCGAACTGGGCCGTCGCTATCTGCGCGGCGCGGGCGGTGCGAGCGACGAGCGTCTGGCGCTGGGCTTCGTGCTGGCGGGCGAAAAGGTCTCGCGCGGCTGGGCGACGGGCAAGGCGACCGTGTTCGATGCTTACGATGCCAAGGCCGAAGTCACGGCGCTCCTGGCCGAAGCGGGCGCTCCGGTCGAAAAGTTGCAGGTCATGGGTGAGGCCGGTTCGCAGTTCCACCCCGGCCAGTCGGCCACGCTGCGCCTTGGGCCCAAGAACGTGCTGGCGCGCTTCGGCATGCTGCACCCGGCGGTCGCCAGGCAGTTCGACATCGAAGGCCCGGTGGCGATTGCCGAGATCTATCTCGACGCTATCCCCGGCAAGAAGGGCGCCGCTACTTTCGCCCGTACCCGCTACGCGCCCCCGGCGCTGCAGGCGGTGACGCGCGACTACGCGTTCTTGGTGCCTGCGGAACTGCCGGCGGGCGATCTCGTCCGCATGGTTGCGGGCGTGGACAAGGCGAACATCGTTTCGGCCCGTCTCTTCGACGATTTCCGTGGGACCGGCGTGCCGGAAGGGCAGAAGTCGCTCGCGCTCGAAGTCACGCTCCAGCCGCTCGAAAAGAGCTACAAGGAAGAGGACCTCAAGGCGATCAGCGACAAGGTAACCGCCGCCGCCGCCAAGCTGGGCGCGGTGCTGCGGGGGTGATGCAATGCGTCGTCCCGGATCGAGCCCGGGACGACGGACAATCAGGAGTGAGCCGGTGACCGACTTGGACTTCGTGACCATCTCTTCCGGCGATCTCTCCGCCCGGATCGCGCCGTTCGGGGCCGAACTCTGGTCGCTGACCGACCGCGCGGGCCGCGAATACATGACCGATGCCGACCCGGCGTTCTGGACCGGCCATGCGCCGATCCTGTTTCCCATCGTCGGCGCGCTCAGCGGCGGTCGCTACCGGCTGGACGGGCGCGAATATGCTTTGCCCAAGCACGGGTTTGCCCGCCATTTGCTGTTCGAAGTGGTCGAAACCGCGCCGGATCGCGCCCGTTTCCGCCTGCGTGACAGCGACGAAACCCGCAAGGTCTATCCTTTCGCTTTCGTGCTGGAACTGGAGTTCCGCCTCGAAGCCATGTCCTTGCACATGACCGCGGCGGTGACGAACGCGGGCGGCGAGGCCATGCCGTTCAGCTTCGGCTACCACCCCGCCTTCGCCTGGCCGCTGCCGGGCGGCGCGGCCAAGGCCGACCACACGATCGCTTTCGAGCAGGGCGAACCCCAGCCGATCCGCCGCATCGACATGGCGACCGGCCTGGTCATGCCCGAGCCGGTGGCAACGCCGGTCGAAGGACACCTGCTCACCCCCGATGCCGCGCTGTTCGAGACCGACGCGTTGATCTGGGACCGCCTTGCCAGCCGCGCGCTCACCTTCGGGGCGCCGGGCGGCGGGCAGCTTGCCGTTGCGTTTCCCGATACGCCGATGCTGGGTATCTGGCAGAAGCCGGGCGCGAACTATCTCTGCATCGAACCCTGGCAGGGCGTGGCCGATCCGCTCGGTTATACCGGTGACTTCCGCGCCAAGCCCGGCGTGCTTTCGCTCGAACCCGGTGCAAGCCGGAGCTTCCGCATGGACGTCAGCGTCCTCACCGCCGATTGAAGGAGACTTTCCCCATGAAGACCGCACTCGTGACCGGCGCCACCGCCGGAATCGGCGAAGCCTGTGCCCGCGCGTTCGTGGCCGAAGGCTGGCGCGTGATCGGCACCGGCCGCCGTGCCGAGCGTCTGGAAGCCCTGAAGGCGGAACTCGGCGCCGACATGTTCCACGGTGCCGTCTTCGACGTGCGCGACGAAGCCGCGCGTGACACGGCCCTGGCCGCGCTCCCGGCCGAGTTCGCCGGGATCGACTGCCTCGTCAACAATGCGGGCCTCGCGCTCGGCACCGAACCGGCCCAGAGCGCCTCGCTCGAAAGCTGGAAGACGATGATCGACACCAACGTCACCGCGCTGGTCTCGCTCACCCACAAGCTGCTGCCCGCGCTGGTCGCGCGCAAGGGCGCGATCGTCAACTTGTCCTCGGTGGCGGCGACTTATCCCTATACCGGCGGCAACGTCTACGGCGGCACCAAGGCTTTCGTGCATCAGTTCTCGCTCGGCCTGCGCTCGGACCTCGCGGGCACCGGTGTGCGCGTCACATCGATCGAGCCGGGCATGGTGGAGACCGAGTTCACGCTGGTCCGCACCGGCGGCAACCAGCAGGCCTCGGACACTCTCTATGGCGGCGCCAATCCGATGACCGGCGAGGATATTGCCCGGACCGTGCTCTGGGTGGCCACCCTGCCGCCGCATCTCAACATCAACACGCTGGAACTGATGCCGGTGAGCCAGTCCTTCGCTGGTTTCCAGGTCGCGCGCGAAGGCTAATGGGGATGACGGGGGAGCAGGCGTGCCCCGCTTTCCCTTGCATCTGGCCCTTGCCATCTGGCCCCTTTCCATCTGGCCCCGCGCCCAGTAATAGCGCGCCGATGAGCAACGTCCCCCACCAGTCCCGGCGCACTTTCGCGATCATCTCGCACCCTGACGCCGGCAAGACCACCCTGACCGAGAAGCTGCTGCTGCAAGGCGGCGCCATCCACCTGGCAGGGCAGGTCAAGGCCCGCGGCGCCGCGCGCCGTGCGCGGTCGGACTGGATGAAGATCGAGCAGCAGCGCGGCATTTCCGTGACCAGCTCGGTCATGACCTTCGAGCGCGACGGGATCACTTTCAACCTGCTCGACACGCCGGGTCACGAGGACTTCTCGGAAGACACCTACCGCACGCTCACGGCGGTCGATTCGGCGATCATGGTGATCGACGCTGCCAAGGGCATCGAGCCGCAGACCCGCAAGCTCTTCGAGGTCTGCCGCCTGCGCTCGGTGCCGATCATCACTTTCATCAACAAAGTGGACCGCGAAGGCCGCGCCTGTTTCGACTTGATGGACGAAGTGGCCGACATGCTGGCGCTCGACGTCTGCCCGATGTCCTGGCCGGTCGGCATGGGCGGCCTGTTCGAGGGCATTCTCGATATCGAGAGCGGCAAGATCAGCCGCCCGGAAGGCGCGAGCAAGGAATTCCTCGGCAAAGTCGATGAAAATGCGACCCTGCCCGACGCGGTGGCCGAGGAACTCGAACTGGCCCAGGCCGGTTATCCCGAATTCGACGTCGAGGCCTATCGCGGCGGCGACCTTACGCCGGTCTATTTCGGCTCCGCGCTCAAGAACTTCGGCGTCACCGAACTGATCGATGCCATCGAGAAGTTCGCCCCGCCGCCGCGCCCGCAGCCCTCGAACGAGGGCACGATCGAGCCGGACAACAAGGAAGTCACCGGCTTCATCTTCAAGGTCCAGGCCAACATGGACCCGATGCACCGCGACCGCATCGCCTTCATGCGGCTGGTCTCGGGCACCTTCAAACGTGGCATGAAGCTGACGCCGTCGGGCCTGGGCAAGCCGATCGCGGTCCACTCGCCGATCCTGTTCTTCGCGCAGGACCGCGAGATCGCCGACAATGCCGAGCCGGGCGACATCATCGGCATTCCCAACCACGGCACCCTGCGCGTGGGCGATACCCTTTCGGAGAAGAACCAGGTCCGCTTCACCGGCCTGCCGAACTTCGCGCCGGAAATCCTGCGCCGCGTGGCGCTGAAGGATCCGACCAAGACCAAGCAGCTGCGCAAGGCGCTGGACGATCTGTCGGAGGAGGGCGTGATCCAGGTGTTCTACCCGGAGATCGGCTCGCAGTGGATCGTCGGCGTGGTCGGCCAGCTGCAGCTCGACGTGCTGATCAGCCGTCTGGAAGCCGAATACAAGGTGGAAGCCGTGCTGGAAGGCTCGCCCTTCGACACCGCCCGCTGGCTCAAGGGCGACGACAAGGCCCTGCGCGACTTCGGCGAGTTCAACAAGATGAACCTCGCCCGCGACCGCGACGGCGACCCGGTGTTCATGGCCCGCTCCGCCTGGGACGTGAGCTACCAGCAGGAACGCAACCCGGACCTGACCTTCAGCGCGACCAAGGAACGCTGATACCTCGGTAAACCTGGGGTGACGTTCCGACAGGTTCGGGATGATCCTTCGACAAGCTCAGGATGAGCGGGCGTGGTGCATAAACCTCTCAACCCGCTCAGGCTGAGCCTGTCGAAGCCCCCGCATAATCACGCCAAGCCCGGAACCTGACAGGACGCCGATGGATTGCTACAGCCAGCATCCCTTCGGAGTCCTTCGTTGCAGATCAAGTTCGCCAGCTACAACATCCACAAGGCCGTCGGTCTCGACCGGCGGCGCGATCCCGAGCGCATCCTGACGGTCCTGCGCGAAATCGACGCCGACGTGGTGGCGCTACAGGAAGTGGACCGCCGCTTCGGCCGCCGGATGAGCGCGCTGCCGCTCGATGCGATCCACACCACGACCGACTACGTTCCCGTACCGCTCTCGATGAAGCCGGACAGCCTGGGCTGGCATGGCAACGCGATCCTGGTGCGCAAGGGCATCGAACTGCTCCAGGCCGAGGCGGTGCCGCTGCCGGTGCTGGAGCCGCGCGGAGCGATCCGCGCCGACCTTTCGCGCGACGGGCAGCGCTTCCGGGTGGTGGGCATGCACCTCGATCTTTCCGGTCTGCGGCGCCGGTTGCAGGTGCGAAGTGTGCTGGCCCATGTCCACGAATGCGAGGCCGCCGTGCCCACGGTGATGATGGGCGATCTCAATGAATGGTCGGCGGGCGGCGGCTGTTTTCGGGAGTTCCACGCGCCCTGGCAGGTGCTGGCGCCGGGCCGGAGCTTTCCTTCCCGAAGGCCGCTGGCACGGCTCGATCGCATCATAGTGTCTGAAGAGTGGGCAGTTTTGGGAACAAACGTTCATCATAGCCCCCTTGCCGCGATAGGATCGGACCATTTGCCGGTCTTTGCGTCGCTTGAGTTGCCTAAAAAATAGGCAACTGCTCAGGAATTGAGCGGCGGTTCATGCTGCACTTGCGTTGAGCGGAATAAATTCTCCGCCGAATCCCGCCGATTGGTAAATTGGCATGCCCCTTGCTTATCCAGTTTCAACCGGCGCGGGGCCGGTAACAAACAGGGGATAGGCATGAAGTTCATCATAGCCATCATCAAACCCTTCAAGCTCGACGAAGTTCGGGAGGCGTTGGGCGCAATCGGTGTCGCCGGGATGACCGTGTCCGAAGTGAAGGGCTTCGGACGGCAGAAGGGTCAGACCGAAATCTATCGTGGGGCCGAGTACTCGACCAACATGCTCCCGAAAGTGAAGATCGAAGTGGCCGCGCCGGACGATCTGGCGCCGAAGATCGTGGAAACGATCCAGCAGGTCGCCAGCACCGAAGCCATCGGCGACGGCAAGATCTTCGTCCTCGACCTTGCCTCAGCCATGCGCATCCGCACCGGCGAGTCCGGGGACACCGCGCTTTGACCGGCGCTTTCGACAGGAGGGAAACCACGATGAACCGCAAGATTCTTTGCGGCGCCGGCGCACTGGGTGCGTCGCTGTTCGCCGCCATGCCTGCCTGGGCCCAGGAAGCCGCCACGGCTCCGGCCCCGGTGCCCAACCCCGGCAACAATGCCTGGATGATGACCTCGACCCTGCTGGTCCTGCTCATGATCCTTCCCGGCCTCATGCTGTTCTACGGTGGTCTCACCCGCTCGAAGAACATGCTCTCGACGATGACGCAGATCGGTGCCGCTGCCTCGCTGGCGATGGTGCTCTGGGTCATCTACGGCTACGGCCTCGCTTTCGGCCCGGAAGGCAACGCCTTCATCAGCTGGGGCAAGTTCTTCCTCGCCGGCGTCACGCCTGACAGCACCGCTGCAACGTTCAGCGACGAAGTGATCAGCGAATATATCTTCATCTGCTTCCAGATGACCTTCGCTGCCATCACGCTCGCGCTCGTGCTCGGTTCGACGGTGGAACGCATCAAGTTCTCGGCCGTGATGGTCTTCGCGATCGTCTGGCTGACGATCGTCTACTTCCCGATCGCGCACATGGTCTGGGCAGCCGGCGGCTTCCTGTTCGAAGGCAAGATGTTCGGCACCGAACTGCCTGCCGCGCTCGATTTCGCGGGCGGCACCGTCGTCCACATCAATGCCGGCGTCGCCGCGCTGGTGGCTGCGATCATCCTGGGCAAGCGCAAGGGCTATCCGCAGGAACCGATGCCGCCGCACTCGCTGACGCTGACCATGGTCGGCACCGGTCTGCTGTGGGTGGGCTGGTTCGGCTTCAACGCCGGTTCGGCGCTCGAAGCCAACGGTTCGGCCGCACTGGCCATGATCAACACGTTCGTCGCCACGGCGTCGGCAGGCCTGGCCTGGATGGTCACCGAGCGTCTCGCCGGTCACAAGGGTTCGGCGCTCGGCTTCTGCTCGGGCATCGTCGCCGGTCTCGTCGCGGTCACCCCGGCTGCGGGCAACTCGGGTCCCTTCGGCGCTCTCGTCCTCGGTGCGGTCGCTTCGGTGATCTGCTTCTTCGCGGTCAGCAAGCTCAAGCCCATGTTCGGCTATGATGACGCGCTCGACGCTTTCGGCGTCCACGGCGTGGGCGGCATCGTCGGCGCCATCGGCACCGGCATCGTCTACTCGCCCGCGCTGGGCGGCCCCGGCGGCGACGACTTCTCGATGGGCTCGCAGGTCGCCACCCAGATCATCGCGGTCCTGGTCGCCATCGTCTGGTCGGCCATCGGCACCACGGTTGCCGTACTCATCGCCAAGGCCGTCACCGGACTGCGGGTCTCGCCCGAAGTCGAACTCGAAGGCCTCGACATCGGCGAGCACGGGGAGCGCGCCTACAACTGATCAAAGAGCTTGGCGGCGGCGGATATTTCTTCCTCTCCTACGATCCGTCGCCGCCTACCGGTGTTCCTCCTGCGAACACAACCTCAAGGGCCGGAGCCAGCCGCTCCGGCCCTTTTTTCGTGCCATTTCGCTTTGTAGTCGCGCCTGCTTGTGGGATGCTGCCGGGCTTGCTCTCCAGCGACCATCGGGGCGCGGAGACGGTCAGGAGATGAGGCGTGAAATACATCATCGCGATCATCAAGCCCTTCCGGTTCGCCGAAGTCAAAGACGCGCTTTCGGCAGCCGGGGTATCGGGTCTAACGGTTTCCGAAGTGAGCGGCTTCGGCCGGCAGAAGGGGCAGACCGAGATCTACCGGGGCGCGGAATATGCCTCCAGCATGGTCCCCAAGCTGAAGCTGGAGATCGCCGTGTCGGATGCTTTTGCCGGGACGGTGATAGAAATCATCCGCACGACCGCAAGCACCGAGGAAATCGGCGACGGCAAGATCTTCGTGCTGGACCTGGCCGACGTGCTTCGCGTGCGCACGGGTGAACAGGGCGATATCGCCCTGTGATTTGAAGAGTCGCGGTGCGGAGTTGAGTTTTTAGTTCGGTGCGCTCGTCACGTACGTGACGAGCTTGCGGCACCGGCCCGCGCCCCCACCCTACCACCCAACGGTAGTATCCTGCGGGTGGTAGGGTGGGGGCGCGGGCCGGTGCCGCAAGCCTTCGACGGATGTCGAAGGCGCACCCGACAACGACTCTCTCAGTTGCCCACGGAAAGCATGTCGATCAGCTGGCGGATCGGCGAGACGTCGTAACCGGCGGCGGCGGCTTTCGAGGCGATCACCGCGGGGTTGTCCCCTGCCTTGGCGCGGGCAAGGGCCCAGAGTAGGGTCGAGCGGGTGCCCGAACGACAATAGGCCAGGACCGGGCCGTCGGCGCTGCCGAGCGCTTCGGCCATGGCATCCACCTGGGCCTGGCTGAAGCCGCCGTGGCCGACGGGAATCGCCACATAGTCGATCCCGGCGGCGCGGGCTTCGGCCTCGATCACCTCGCCCGGAGTCTGGTCGTCGCTCTCGCCTTCGGGACGGTTGTTGACGATCCGCACGATTCCCATGGCTTTCGCCTCGGCAATGGCTTCGGTGCCGATCTGCGGGCTGGCAAAGACGGTATCGGTGATCTGGCGGAACATGAAAGCGAGTCTCCGGTATGAAACGGACCTTTGACGATCCGGTTCGGCCTGAAATTCGTTCACGTCAAGCGCGCTGTGCCCGCTAAAAGCAAGCCAGAACGTCGTGAAAATACGCTATTTCGTCGATCCGGCGGGAAATTGGCACGTAATTGTGTTCGCCATGTGGCAGAACCTCGTGTATGACTCGCGATTGCAGGCAGGTTCCGGCGCATTCCGGCTATCTGGTCTGCCGCCCGGCGCGGTTCGTCCACGTGTCCGGGTTCATGCTTTTTGGGGCGCAGCGAAGGTACGTTCGTAGACATGGGTTTTGACAGAGGTCGTCGCGGAAGGGGACGCGACAAGCGCGATGGTGGTTTTGGGGAGAACGAGTTCGATCCGTTCTTTGCCGGCCAGGATCGCTTCGGTGGCGGTGACCGTTTCGGCGGTGGCGGCGATCGCTTCGGCGGCGGCGGTGGTGATCGCGGTGGTTTCGGCGGTGGTGACCGCTTCGGCGGCGGCGGTGATCGCGGCGGCTTCGGCGGCCCGCGCGGCGGCGGCGGTGGCGGCTTCGGCGGACCCCGTGGCGGCGGCGGCATGCCGGCCCAGGTCGTTGGCCAGGGCAAGGGCGTCGTAAAGTTCTTCAACGGTGCAAAGGGCTTCGGCTTCATCCAGCGCGATGAGGGCGGCGAAGATGTGTTCGTTCACATCAGCGCGGTCGAGCGTGCCGGTCTCGAAGGTCTGGCCGAAGGTCAGCAGCTGGAATTCCAGCTCGTCGATCGCGGCGGCAAGATTTCGGCCAGCGAGCTCGTCGTCGTCGGCGACGTGATCCCCGTCGCCAAGCGCGAGCCTGCTCCGCAGCGCCAGCTTACCGGCGAAAAGGCCAGCGGCACGGTCAAGTTCTTCAACTCCATGAAGGGCTTCGGCTTCATCACCCGTGATGACGGCCAGCCGGACGCGTTCGTTCACATCAGCGCCGTCGAGCGTTCGGGCCTCGGCGCCCTGAACGAAGGCGACCGCGTGGAGTTCGACATCGAGGTCGATCGACGAGGCAAGTACTCGGCGGTCAACCTGGCGCCGCTCCAGGCCTGACCCCGATTGCAACGTTCCCGGTGATTTGACCGGGGGCCTGCAAACACCTAAAAGCGCGCAAATGGCGGTCCGTATAGGGCCGCCATTTGTCGTTTGCGATTCACGTTTTCACTTCACTGATTCGTTATCGAGGAATTCCGTCATGTCGATCACTCCGCTGATGCCCGTGTACCCCCGGTGCGGCGTTCGGCCCGTTCGCGGCGAACATTGCCACCTCATCAGTGAAGACGGTCGCCGATTCCTCGATTTCGCGAGCGGCATCGCCGTCAACCTGCTCGGCCACTCGCACCCCGGCCTGATCGGCGCGATCCAGAAGCAGGCCGAGACGCTGATGCACGTCTCCAACCTCTACGGCAGCCCGCAAGGCGAGGCGATTGCCCAGCGCCTGATCGACCTGACTTTCGCCGATACGGTGTTCTTCACCAATTCCGGCGCCGAAGCGGTCGAATGCGCGATCAAGGCGGCGCGCGCCTATCACCAGCATGTCGGCAACGATCACAAGTACGAGCTGATCACCTTCAAGAACGCCTTCCACGGCCGCACGATGGCCACGATCAGCGCCTCCAACCAGGAGAAGATGCACAAGGGCTTCCAGCCCCTGTTGCCGGGCTTCAAGTATGTGGAGTTCAACGATCTCGAGGGCGCCAAGGCGGCGATCGGCCCGAACACCGCAGGCTTCCTGGTCGAGCCGATCCAGGGCGAGGGCGGTGTCCGCATCGCTTCCGACGAATTCCTCCAGGGCCTGCGCGCGCTCTGCGATGAGCATGACCTCATGCTCGTGCTGGACGAAGTGCAGAGCGGCGTCGCCCGCGCCGGGACGCTCTACGCCTACGAGCAGTTCGGCATCGTGCCGGACATCATGTCGACGGCCAAGGGCATCGGCGGCGGCTTCCCGGTCGGGGCCTGCCTCGCCACCGAGAAGGCGGCGCGCGGCATGGTGATCGGCGCCCACGGTTCGACGTATGGCGGCAACCCCTTCGCCATGGCGGCGATCGGTGCCGTGCTCGACGTCGTTTCCGACGAAGCATTCCTCGCCGAAGTGCGCGCCAAAGGCGAGCGCCTGCGCGCCCGGCTGGAGCAGTTCATCGGCAACTATCCCGAGCTGTTCGAATCGGTCCATGGCCGCGGGCTGTTCATCGGCATCAAGCTGAAGAGCGAGCCGAGGGCGTTCGTCGCCCATATGCGCGACAATCATCAGGTGCTCACGGTTTCCGCCGGCGACAACGTAGTGCGCGTGCTGCCGCCGCTGGTCATCGACGACGGTCACATCGACGAGTTCATGGAACGCCTCTCCGCCGCTGCGGCGAGCTACCAGCCGGAAGAGGTCGCCTGATGAGCCGCGATTTCATTGATCTGACCGACGCCGGGGGTCCCGTCCTGGCGTCGATGATCAACGACGCCATCGACCGCAAGGCCGCGCGCAAGGGCTGGCCCAAGGGCAAGCCCGATGCCGATGCGCCGCTGGCGGGGCATGTCCTGGCCATGATCTTCGAGAAGAACTCCACCCGCACCCGCGTTTCCTTCGACATGGCGATGCGCCAGCTCGGCGGCAGCGCGCTGATTCTCGAATCGGGATCGACGCAGCTCGGCCGCGGCGAAACGGTGGCGGATACCGCGCGCGTTCTCAGCCGCATGGTCGATGCGATCATGATCCGCACCGACGATCACGCCAAGATCGAGGAACTGGCCCGTCATGCCGACGTGCCGGTGATCAATGGCCTCACCGACCTTTCGCATCCCTGCCAGATCGTCGCCGATCTGCTGACCATCGTCGAGCGCGGCTTCTCGCTGCCGGGTCTCCAGCTGGCATGGCTGGGAGACGGCAACAACGTCGCCAACTCGCTGATCGAGGCGGCAGGGCTGATGAAGTTCACGATCCGCATCGGCGGGCCTGCCGGTTACGAGCCGGACGCCAGTTTCGTCGAGCGCGCGCGCGCGGCGGGCGGTGAGGTGATCTGCACCCAGGATCCGGTGGAAGCCGTGCGCGGCGCGCAGGTGGTGGTGACTGATACCTGGGTGTCGATGGGCCAGGCCGGCGGCGATGTGCATGTCGCGGCGATGCAGCCCTATCAGGTCGACGCGGCGCTCATGGCCTCCGCGGCCGAGAACGCCCTGTTCCTGCACTGCCTTCCCGCCCATCGCGGCGAGGAAGTGACCGACGAAGTGATCGACGGCCCGCAGTCCGGCGCCTGGGACGAGGCGGAAAACCGTATCCACGGGCAGAAGTCCGTGCTGCTCTGGGCACTGGGCAAGCTGTGAACGAGGACCTTCCGCGCAGCGACGACACCGGCTTCGACCGGGTCCTGGCCTTCACCGTTCCCGCGCGCAGTGCGCGCGGGCGCGTCGTGCGGCTGGGCCCGGTGCTGGAGACGGTGCTTTCCGCGCACAGCTATCCCAAGGTCGTGAAGCATGTCCTGGCCGAAGCGCTGGTACTGACGGCATTGATGGGCTCGCTGCTCAAGGAACGGGGCGCGCAGCTTACCTTCCAGGCCCAGGCCGAAGGCGGTGCGGTCGACCTGCTGGTCTGCGACTACAGGGACGGCGAACTGCGCGGATACTTGCGGCACGATCCGGTTCTGGCGGAGAAGCTGGAAGAGGATTGCTCGCTGGAGACGATCTTCGGCACGGGATACCTCGCCATCACGTTCGACCTCGACGTGTCGAACGAGCGCTATCAGGGCGTGGTCCCGCTGGAAGGCGCCTCGCTGGCGGAAGCCTGCGAGAATTACTTCGCGCAGTCGGAGCAGTTGCCCACCGTCATCCGCGTCGCGGTACGTTCCAACGATCCGCGCTGCGTGGCGGGCGGACTGCTGGTCCAGCACCTTCCCGACGGCGAGGAAGGCAAGGAGCGACTCCACGCTAAGGAAATGCACCCGGACTGGGAGCATGTTTCGATCATGACGCAGAGCATCCGCCCGGCGGAACTGGTGGATCCGGTGCTCAATCTGGAGCAGCTGGTGTGGCGCCTGTTCCATGAGGAAGACGAAGTGCGCGCCGAGCCGCTCGAACCGCTCCAGCGCGGCTGCCGCTGCTCCGTGGAATATTACCAGAGCATTCTCGCTGCCTTCCCGGAGGCCGAGCGCGTGGATATGCGGGACGAAACCGGCATGGTTCCAGTCGATTGTGCGTTCTGTTCCAGGATCTTGCACGTCCCGGTGTGATTGTCGCAATCCGCCGCTCGGGCGCCGACCGACTTGTCTTGTCGGCGGAGAGTGACGATATGGGGGCCATGACTTACCCCCGGCCCTCAGCGAACCTGTTTCCCGCCCCCAAGGAACCTGCCCAGCGGCGGCGAATTCGTGCGGTGCTTACGATCGTCGTGGGCGGCGCGGCCCTTGCGCTTGGCGCAGGTGCAATCGGCCAAACCCGGTCGCTGAACATGCTCGACCAGTTGGAATCGGGTGCGTGGGAACTGCGTGACCGCGGCGCCGGCGCGGTCGCCAACAATGTCTGCATTCGCGGCGGGCGGGATTTGATCCAGCTTCACCACCCGGGAATGACCTGCAAGTCGGTGGTGGTAGAGGATACGCCTGCCGAAGTGGTCGTGCAGTACACCTGCGCCGGTCAGGGTTATGGGCGGACGCGGATTCGCCGTGAAACCAATGCCTTGATCCAGATCGATACGCAGGGCATCGCCAATGGCCAGCCCTACTCCTACGCGGGCGAGGGGCGGCGCACGGGGGGCTGCCGGAACTGAGGCCCCGGAACTGAGGTCCATGCGCGAGGTTGTCATCGTCCCGGCGAAGGCCTAGCGCAGGGGCATGCAGAATCCTCAAGATAACGAAGTCCGCAAGGCGGTCGTTCTTCTTTCCGGCGGCCTCGATTCCATGGTCTCGGCCGGTATCGCCCGTGAAGCGGGCTATGCCGTCAATGCGCTGACCATTGACTACAACCAGCGCCATCGCTGCGAAATTGATGCGGCGCGCACGATCGCCGAATTCGTCGGGGCAGAGCGCCATGTCGTGCTTCCCCTCGATTTGCGGCAGTTCGGCGGTTCGGCGCTGACCGACGATATCGACGTGCCGAAGGACGGGCTGGGCGATGGTGTGCCGGTGACTTACGTGCCCGCGCGCAATCTGGTGTTCCTGTCGCTGACTCTGGCATGGGCCGAAGCGATCGGCGCTTCCGATATCTTCATCGGCGTCAATGCGCTCGACTACTCCGGCTATCCCGACTGCCGCCCGGAATTCATCGCCGCCTTTCAGGACATCGCCCGCCTGGCGACCAAGGAGGGCGATCAGGGCACGCAGTTCCAGATCCACGCGCCGCTTCAGTTCATGGGTAAGGCCGATATCGCGCGGGAAGCGCATCGGCTGGGCATGGATGCGGGGATGAGCTGGTCCTGCTACGATCCGCAGCCGGGCGATCTGGCCTGCGGAGAATGCGACAGCTGCCGCCTGCGCAAGGCGGGCTTCGCGGATGCCGGGCTGATCGATCCCACGCCTTACGCGGCCTGATCTCCGCCCCCGGCTCCAAACGATAGACGCCCCGCATTTGCGGGGCGTTTTTTTGTGCCCGAGCTTTTTGCGTACCGCGCGCGGACGGTAGGCAAAAGAAAAGGGGGCCGGATTGCTCCGACCCCCCAATCTGTAACCGTTGCCGGTTCGCTTACATGCCCGAACCCGGACCGTAAGTGATTTCGACGCGACGGTTCTGCAGCTCGCGGACGCCGTCAGCAGTCGGGACGCGCGGGTTGGCTTCACCGAAGGCCTGGCTCGAGATCGCACCATCCGGGATACCGTGGCTGGTGAGGTATGCACGAACCGAGTCGTTACGGCGTGCCGAAAGACCCATGTTGTACTTCGGCGAGCCCGAACGGTCGGTGTAACCGGCCAGCATGATCGGCACGCTGTTGCAGTTGCCATAGGCACTGACGGCGCTGTCGAGAATGGTGGCGGCTTCCGGCGTGATGTCCGACTTATCCCAGTCGAAGAACACGATGTACGGACCCTTGTTGCATTCCACGACCGGCGGCGGCGGCGGCGGGGGCGGCGGCGGGGGCGGCGGGGGCGGCGGCGGCGGCGGCGGCGGCGGAGCTGCCGGTTCGCCGAAGTTGTAGCCCAGGGTCGCCATCAGCGAGTGCGAGCGCCAGCGGGTGCTGATCTCGTTGCCGGCAACATCGACGAAGTCGAGGTTGTTGACGTTGCTGAAGCGGTACTTCAGGCCGACGTCCACGTGGCTGCTGATCGGCGCGCGGATACCCGCGATGGCCTGCCAGGCGAAGCCCGTGTCCGAATCGTCGAAGATGTCGTAGTGAACGCGGCCGACGCCGGCGCCACCACCGACATAGCCCTGAAGGCCGTCATCGGGACCGAAGTCGAGCAGACCGTTGACCATGAAGGTCAGGTTGCTGCCGTCCGGGCCGTTGCTGCCCATGAACGAAGCCTGGCGATAGCTGGCTTCGGTTTCAAGGCGGAACGGGCCGAAGTCGTAACCGAGAACAGCGCCACCGTCGAAGCCGGTGCTGAATTCAGCGGTGTCGACGTTGCTGACGCCGTTGACGTCGAGATCGGCGTCTTCGACGATCATCGCGCCGGCGTCGAGCTCAAGATACCACGAGTTGTCGCGCGCAAGCGCGGGCGTGGCGATAGCTGTCGAAGCCAGCGCCAGGCCAATGACGAGTTTCCTCATATGTTTCCCCTACTAAGAGATTTGGAGCCACCGAGTGCCTCGAGTGTCTACCCCCTCAGCTATCCGTGTGCAAGCGCACATTGAACGTAACTGTTGCAGAAATGTCGCGTTTTCGGGGGGTTGGTGATGCCTCGTGACTCCTTTATTGAAATCGACAGCACCTTCACCCCTGCGCAATTCTGCCCCTCATGCTGATGGAGCGATACCCAAGGCTTGCAGGACTGCGACCAGTTCACCGATCGCCGCCCGAGCCTGAACATCAACTGTCATTCCTCCAAGTGGTTCCACGGGAAGCGCTGCCTTTCTCCAAAAAATATTGAAAAGACGCTCCTGGCGCGTGGAAAGGTCGAAAATCCTAAGCCCTTCGCGCGGCTCGACAAACAGCCAGTTGCCGCCGTGGAAGCCTGCCAGCTGGCCGCCGCGCCCGGTCCAGGCACCGGTGGCGTCTTGCGCGACCAGCCAGGTCTCGCCCGCTTCGGGATGTTCGGGCGGATCGGCACGCTCGCCCGAGACGGCGCAGTGCAGCATGAGGTCGCAGCGGGAGAGGGCCTCGTTGACGAATTCTTCCTTCTGCGCCTGCCCAACATGGAGCAGCGGCAGCGCGAACCTGGGGCTGGTGTTTTCGAAAAGGATGGAATCGCTCATGAAAATTCTCCGGTCAGGGCAGTTGAAACAGGCGTAGGGCATCGGAGAGGGCATGGGTGCCCTGCTGGCGCACCCGGAACACCTCGCCCGGCGAAAGCGCGGAAAGCTGCGCCTGTTCGGCGGCCGGGAGGAGGATCAGGGGGGAGGGTAGCGTCCAGGTCGCCACGGGGCGATCGGGCGGGCCGTAAGTGAGCAGGTAGCTTTCGGACTGTTCCACCAGCGGCACGTCGATGCCGTCTTGCCACACCCGTTCACCGCGTGCGCGCCGGGTCCATTGCAGTTTCAGGGTCCCGTCCGCCAGGAACGCCGCGCGGGGGTGAACGGGGGCGGGAGGACGCAGGGAAATCCCGTTCAAGAAGATCGGGGCGAGCACCGGGTCGCCGTCTCCCCGGCCCAGAGCCGCCACCTTTCGCGTTCCGGCGGAGCCGAGGGCCGCTGAATCCAGCGGAACGGCGGCCCCATCCAGCAGGACGAAACTTTCGCCCGGACGATGCGATCTTGCCGCCGCCGCGGTGCCGCCGCGGCCGCGGAGGAAGCCTTCCAGCCGCCATGCGCCCCCACCGAGTGCGGTGGCGCGGGCGAACTGGACGATCTCCTCTCCGACGAGCGCGAGGTTCACGCCTTCCGCGAGTTCCCTGATCGTCCCGGAAGAAAGCTGCATCGCCGGATCGACGAGCATTACGTCCAGACTGGAGACGCGATCGAAGAGAAGCGGGCTCATCGACGCAAGGCCGGTCGTGGTCCTGCCCATCACGGCGCGGCGGCGGCCGCTCGGCCCGAGGGGATGGAGTTCCCCGTCGCCGCGATCGGCCAGAAGTGCCGCGCCGCTCCAGTGGGCGCCCGGCGAGGACACGGCCGCGAAGACATGCGCCGGATCGTGGGGCAGTTCGAAAGCGGCAAGCGTGGTCGGGGGCGGGGGGAGATCGCGCGGGGCATTGATCCGGCCGGGGTCCGCTCCGGCCGGTGCAGGCGCATCCGCCGAGGCGGGCGCCATGCGTTCTGCCGAGATCTCCACGCCGGTATCGCGCCATTCCCATTCCAGCACGCGCCATTCCCCGGGGATGCCGGGAAAGCGGACGATCGCGCCCGGCGTGACTGCGGGATCGAGCGCGCTCATGCGCCAGGACAGGCGTTCGCGGCTCCAGTCGATCCGGCGCCGCGTTCTCTCGATCAGCGACCTTGCCGTATCGGCTCCGAGCGCGGCGGGCAGTTCGATGGCGCGCGGGCTGCCGGGAGAGGCCCGGCCCGAGGCATGCTGGAGCCCGGGCAGATAGTCACGGTCGCTGTCGAAATAGCGTAGGATCGAAACCGGCCGCTCTTCGGGGGCAGCGCGCTGGCGGTAAAAGCCGCTCCTGATTCCGAAATCGCCATCTTCGGCGCTAATGGCGGCCTCCGGCAGGGCGATCGGCTGCGACTGCCGCCGCTGCGGTGCGATGACCAGCCTTTCGCCTCCGGCGTCGATATCGAGCGGGATCACCTGATCGATGGTCTGGAGCAGGCCGGTGAGCGGGCCGTCGCAGGTCAGGCCGTGAAACCCGGCGAGGGGAACGGCGGCGTCGGCATCCGGGACGAGATCGCCCACCACGTCCGACAGGTCGAAGCCCTCATCGGCAAAGACCTCGAAGGTCAGTGCCGGAATGCGGTTGTAGAAGTCGGAAAGGTCGAGGTCCTCGAATACTACATAGGCAAGATCGCGGTGGGCGGGGCAGCGGTCGGCGCCCTCGGCGGCCAGCATCAGCGGGTCGCAGGGCTGATCGGCGTGGCCCTTGTGGACGCGCAACAGGCCGCCGGACTTGAGCTGGCCATCGGTGCCGCGCAGCAGGCGGCCGTCCGCCCAGATCCGGCCGATATCGAGGATCGGACGGCTCGCCAGCGCGACCGCGAAGCTGGCGCTGTAGCTGTAGGTCGTGATCGCGGCGCTGCCTTTGCCGCCGCCAAGCGTGTCGGTGCTTTCGGTCAGTTCGGTCGCCCAGATCATCTGCCCGGCCACGCGCATGCGCCCGAAATGGCGGGGGATGGGCTGGCCGTAGCTGGATGTCGTGACCTCCAGTTCCTTGAGGCGGACGCCTTCGCGGTGCGGGGAACCGAGGATCGCGGTGTCGAACTGCCTGCCGAACAGGGTTCCGATCGCGCCTCCGACCGGCCCGCCCAGAGCGGTGCCGACGGCGCTGAAGACAAGCGTGGCCATGACTATTCCTTCGATGGGAGGGCGTGCCAGTGGCCGGTGATAGGCCAGTCGGCGGGTATCGGGCCGAGGACGACACGGCCCAGACCGGCATGGGCGTGGACGATGCGGTGCGGGTCCAGTGCTACCGCGAGATGGTGATGGCAGGGTGCGGGCTCGAACATGAGCACGTCGCCGGGGGCGATGGCTGCCGTCTGCGAGGTCGGCACGAGGCCGAGGGCACAGGCGATGGCCTCGGCCCGGTCCCGCCGCAGCGAGCGCGGGCTGCAGCGGGCGGGCACCTTCGCCGTGTTGTCGGTGGCGGCGGCCACCAGCCCGAGGCAGTCGAGCGCGATACGGGGATCGCGTCCGTGCAGCCGGAAGGGAATGCCGACCAGGGCAAGGGCCGCGTCTGCGATTTCCTCGCCGTTCATGATGTGGGGGTCACGATGCCGGGGCGGGATAGCGCGTGAGCATGTCGTTTCCGGGCAGGAAAGGCTCACCGCGAAAGTTCGCCGCATTGCCGAAGCGGGTGCCGCAGGTGGCCAGGGTGTGGTCGCAGCCCTCGCGCAGCAAGGCCCGGGTTCCAGGCGGCGGGAGGCTGCCTTGCGGCATGTCCAGTATCAGCCGTTCCTGCGCGGCGCCGATCACGCCTGCGGTCATGCTCGTCTGCGGGCCTTCCAGCCAGCGCAAGCTTCCGCCGAAGTACAGGGCGGGATCGACCGGCGGGTCGAATGCCGCGCTGCCTGCCGGGACTTCGGCATCGGCGATCCGCACCTCGCGGGTGAAGCGCTGCGGGTCGAGATTGCAGCCGGGGCCGCAGAACGGCGCGCGGCAGGACGGGCTGGTGCGGGGCACGGGATCGCGCGCGAATTCCTCCTTGCGCGAGGAGAGTTCGGCGGAGAAAGCACCGTCCTCCTGCGAAATCGCGCCGATCGTGCCGCTGTAGAGGCTGCCATGTTCGCGCGTCTCCCAGTCGACAAGGCCGATGGTAACGCGCGCGCCGTCGAAGCGGCCGGAGGCAAGGTCCTCGGCCGAGATCGTCTCGTGGGTCAGCGCGCCGCGCACTTCCGCGCTGTCGGGTTCGAAACCGGCCGACTTGCGGATCGATGAGGGCACCATGCCCGGTGCGGCGCGGTGCAGCAGGCCGTCGAACCAGAGGTCGGCGTCGTGGGTGACGAAGCCCAGGGTCACGCCGTCCCTGCGGTCCAGGCGCCAGAACAGGGCGACGGTTTCCAGCGCGTTCGAGAACCAGATGCGGGTCATGACGCCTCCCGGATCTCGACGACGGGCACGCTCGGCGCCTCGCCCGCCGCGAAGGACGCGCCCGACACTTCGAGCCGGTCTTCGGAAAAGCGCACGGGAACGTCGAACAGGAAGCCCGCCCTGACCGAGGCGCCCGCAGGCGGGGCCTGATCGAACACGACGAGGCCGAGCGGATCGAGCGTCCAGTTTCCGGCTTGCGCGGCGCCGTCGATGGAGATGGTTACGCTGCGGGGGCGGGTGATGCGCCGGACTTGCGCATCCTCTCCCTCGCCATAGCGCTTCACCAGCGGGAAGGTGCTGCGCAGGCCGTCTCCCGCGCCGATGTACTGGTCGCGCGGGTCGGGATCGCCGGTCATACCGTTCGAGCTGAAATCGGCGGGATCGCGCAGCAGGAAGCCGCGCGCCGGGCCGCGCCGGGCGCGGTAGAAGGCGATCAGCGTGCCGAGTTCCGCTTCCGAACGGACACCGGGGCCAAGGTCGAAGCGCAGCCGGGCATTCGACCACAGGCTGTTGCGGCTCTCGAAGCCGGACGCGGTCACCGAGACGGTGGTGGAAAATTCGGCGACCACGGCGGTGTCGCGTCCGAGGGCGAGCGGATAGGGTACATTGTCGAAGGCCTGCATTTCTGCGGCTCCTTTGTCGTTATCGTCGTTGTCGTTATCGTCTGGCCAGGGCGGCGGGAGGCGGACGAAGCCGTCGCGGGCGACTTGCGGCAGCGCCCAGACGACGACTTCGTGGTGGGACCGGGCCAGCGCTTCGTCGATGCCCGCGTCGATGCGCCGCCACTGGTCGGACTGCGCGGCATCGAGCACGAAGCCTGCGAGGTAGTCCTGTTCCTCGGGCGGATAGCCGAGGCGCCGGTTCACGGTGCGATAGGCCTGGCGGCGCGGCGCGTCGGCGCCTGCGGTGAGCCAGTCGTAGTCCTCCACCTGAAGCCGGTCGAAAGCGGGCCATGCCCAGCCGGTCGGCAAGTTGGCGCGCTGCATATCGGGCATGGCCGGATCGAGCACCGTGGGGGTAAAGACCAGCGCCAGCGCCTCCACAGGAGTCGAGGTCGCTGCGGCGGCTGTGCGCACGGCGGCGACCAGATCGGCGGTCGACTGCGCGAGCACTTCGCCTGCCATGTCGAGCAGGGCCTTGCGCTCATCGTCCAGCGGCGCGCGCAAGTCGGGAATGATCGGGGGATTGCCGCCGAAGCGGGCTATGGCGGCCGGGTCGTAGAGGCAGATGCGCCCGTCCGCGAAGCACCACCACCAGGGCTCTCCGACCTGGAAGCGTACCGGGGCGCCTGCCTCGATCATGAGCCGGGCGAAAGCGGCGCCCACCGATTGCAGCCAGCCCATTGCCGCCTCGTTCGCAGGCGAGAGCAGGGTGGAGGGCGGGTCCCATCCGGTCAGGGCGGGATTTCCGGCATGGTCGCGCTGGCGCCAGGCGTCGGGGCAATGCTGGTCCAGCAATTCGTAGGAGAGCGAGGCGACCGGGCTCAGGCCGAGCCGCAGGCATTCCGCGAAGAAGGCACGGTGCCATGCCCGCGTCGGCGCGTTGAGCGGGTCACCGCCCTCATTTGAGCCTGTGTCGGATCCGGCCAGATAGGCGCCGTTCGCGAATGCGAGCCGGAAATAGTGGCTCATGCCGACGTAGTGGATGACCGAGCCCCGGTAGCCGAGCTGGCGAATGCTGCGCAGCAGGCGCGCGGGGGTCTGCACGCCCTGATCGTCGAAGCCGGTGGCCATGGCGAGCCCGTTTGCGGGCATCATCACATCGCCGATCTCCAGCATGGCGCGGGCGCCGTCCACGGCGATCTCGCTCAGTTCGATCCAGCCTTCAGCCTCGGCGGGGAGGGGATCGGCGCTGCCGTCGTAGCCGGGCGGGCAGAAGGAAATGAACATGCGCTCGATCGCATGGGGCCAGACGCGGTCGGGCGAAGGCAGCGTGAAACCGGCATCGAGCTGGGAAAAGCGCAAGGCGATCCGCGCGTCCTCGCCGGTGCCTTCGGCGTAGTTCCAGAGGCGGACGTACCAGACGCGCGGCACGCCTGCCACGTCGCGGCCTTCGACGGTCAGAGTGGGGCCGATGCCGGAATCGAGCGGGATCACCCCGGAGGAACGCCAGCGGAAGCTCAGCGAAGTATGGGCATAGTCGCGGTCGGTCGCATAGGCGAGCAGGGGATGGTCGAGCCGGTCCTCGCTTTCCCAGATCAGCCCACCGAGATCGCCCTTACGCAGGAACGAGGCATCGACGCGCAGGGAATCGGGGCCGGTCGAGACGACCGAGGCCATCATCGGGCGGGGGAAGTTGACGGTCCAGAAGCGCGGGTCGAAGCGCCGGATCCAGTCGCTGGTCTGTCCGCTACGCCGGGTTGCAAGCCAGAATGCCATTTCGGGGGGCTCCAGGTAGGAATCAGCGGGAGGAAAGGGCGCGGCGCACGGCGCTGGCGACCTGGCGGGACGAGCGCTGGAGCGACTGCGGGGCAGAGGCGCCGCGCGGGCCGGTAAGGTTGATCGAGACTTTCACGTCGCGGGCGGCGTCCCGAACGGGCGGGCTAGTCTCGATCCGTCCGGCGGACGTGGGGACGAAGAGTTCGGGGCCGCGTTCTCCCACCAGATAGCCGCGTCCCGGCGAGACGTTGCCGCCCGTGGCCCGGCCCGGCAGGCCGAGCAGGCCGGACAGCAAGCCGGAGAGATCGAACGCGCTCGCCGTGGCCGTACCAGCCGATCCGCCGCTGCCGGAGCCGATGAGGCCTTGCACCGATTGCGCCGCGATCTCGCCCAGCGTGGTCAGGGCCACGCGTTTCAGCTCGTCGAAGCCCAGGCTGCCGCGCCGGATCGCCCCGGTCAGGCCCTTTTCCAGCGCCTGACCGGCCTGGGTGAAGCCGGACACGAGATCGCCGTCCACGCTGGCGCGCATCCGGGCGATGTCGCGCGCGAAGCCCTCGGTTCCGGCGCGCACTTCCACCAGCAGGCTGTCGATTTCATCGCTCATTGTCTTGCTCCATCAGCTTTTCGAGCAGGGCACGGTCGAGACCGGGGGCTTCGGCGGCGGATATTCCCGTCAGAGGCAGGCCGAGCGCGGCGGCGAGTTCGGCAGGGGTGGCGGCCCAGAACTCGTGCGGACGCCAGCCGAGCATCCGCGCGGCATGGGCGCAGAGCAGGAGCGCGGCCGGGGCGAATTCGCTCATCCGCTGCCTTTCAGGATCTGTCCCAGGAGCGTGCGCAGCGGCACCGCGCAGGCGGCAAGGCCTTGGGCGAGGACCGCGTCACCCACCGCTTCGCGCGTGACGGCGGACCGCCGATCGAGGCAATGCCAGAACAGCGCCGCCAGCTCGGAAAGGCGAAGCCCGCCCGCCCCTGCCCGTTCGACGAGCGCGAAAAGCGGCCCGAGTTCCTCCTCGGCGGCGACCAGCGCGGTGAAGCTGGGGCGCAGGACATGCGCCGTGCCGCCGATTTCCAGCAGGGCCTCTCCGCGCAGGGGATTGGCCCGATCGTCCGCGTCCCGGCTCATGCCGCGCTCACCGGGCCGGAGCTTTCCAACTGCAGTGTATAGTTGCGCTCGCCGTTGAAATCCCCGGCATAGTCGAGGCGCTGGACGAGGAACCTGCCGCGCAGCTTCTCGCCGTCCTCGAAGCTGAGTTCGTAGTCGTCGAGCGTTCCGGCCATGGCATTGGCGCGGATCCGGGCTTCGGCGGCGCTGCCGAGGAAGATCCCCGCCGCGCTGACCGAGACCGCGCGCACACCCGCGCCCGACAGCAGTTCGCGCCAGCCGCCGCTGTCCTTGCTGGTGACGACCACGGCATCGCCGCTCACCGACATCTGCGTGGTGCGCAGCCCGGCGACGGTCTGGAAGGTGGCGGGCGAGCCGCCGCCCGAGATCTTGAGAAGGAAGGCGCTGCCTTTCTGTGCGGACATGACGGGGGTTCCCTTTTGAGAAGAGTGTCAGGCGGGGAGCAGGCGAAAGCGGTATTCGAGCAGGATCGCGCGGCGGCTTTCGCCGCGCTGCTCGGTGCGGGCGCGCAGGAACTGGCTGGTGACGATCAGGCAGCCGGGCCGTTCGCGCGGCAGATTGCCGATCCGGGCCTCGATGGCCGCGACGAGCGTCGCCGCCGTTTCCGGCGCATCGCCGCGGGAGTGGAGTTCCAGTGCCACGCGCACTTCGCGTCCGGGACCGGACTTGCTGCTCCAGTCGGTGCTGGCGCTGGCGGCGATGGCGAGCCAGGGCAGGGCGGTGCGGAGCGGCGCTTCCTCGGTCACGGCATTGAGTTCTTCCGCGAGCAGGGGATCGGCGGAGAGCCAGTCGATCAGGGCGGTGCGCAAGGCGATTTCCATGGCTTATCCTTTCGCGAAGAGCGGCCAGACGAGCGCGGCGCGGCGCCAGCGGGTCTCGTTGCCTTGCGCCGCCAACCTGCGGCTTTCGGCATGAGCCTCGGCGAGCGCCTCGGCGCGGCGGGTCAGGCGCTCGGCGAGGTTGCCGAAGTCCGCCCGGGCCTCGATCGGGCGGTTCACGTCAGACGCATCCGCCGCCAGGGGCGCCAGAGCGCCGCGACGGAGGCGGGGGGCAGCGGGGCCGCGCCGCTGCCGTCGCGCTCACGGTGCTGGTGCGCGGCCAGGCGGACGAGGCCGTGGCGCAGGCCGTCCGGCAGGTCTTCCCATGCGTCGGCGATCCCTGCGGTGAAATGCACGGCGATCTTCCGCGCCGCGCCGGGTACGGGAACACGGACGCGGCCGGTGCCGTCGGCGTCGAGGTCGATTTCGTAGCTTGCAGGCGCCAGCGCGGCGCGCGTGCCGTCCGCCGCCACGCTTTCGACGCCGGTGATCGCCTGCACCGGGCGCGCGGAGAGCGCATGCCATCCCGCCTGCGCCGGAACGATCTCCTCGCACGAGGCGAGCAGCGGCATGCGGGCGGTGAAAGCCTCGCAGGTTTCGAGGGCGACGGCGAGGAGCGCGGCAAGCGGCGCGTCGTCGCGCGTGGAGGTGATGCCCAGCCACTGCTTGAGCTCGGCCAGCGCCATCGGCGGCAGCACCGGAGGCGAGAGAATGACCCGGTTCATGAAGGCTCCGATCTGGAAGGGAAAGGCGGGTGGCCCGCGCCATTAGGGGGGAGGGGGGACATGGCGCGGGCCGCTGCTCAAGGTTCGCGGGGACGTGGGGGGCGAACGCACCCCGCGAAGGCCCGAAATCAGGCCGAGATCTTGAGCAGCTTGATCGCGTCGGAATCGAGCACCTGCCCGCCGATGCGCTTGGTCGCGTAGAAGTGGACGAAGGGCTTGTTGGTGAAGGGATCGCGCAGGATCGACGTCGCGCTGCGCTCGGCGATCAGGTAGCCGGCGCGGAAGTTGCCGAAGGCGATCGGCAGGGCATTCGCGGCGATATCGGGCATGTCTTCCGCTTCGATCACCGGATAGCCCAGCAGACGGTTCGGCTGGCCTTCCACGAGCCCCGGCTGCCACAGGAACGATCCGTCGGTAGCCTTGAGCTTGCGGACCACGGCCAGCGTCTTCGCATTCATCACCCAGCTGGCGCCCTGGCGGTGGCCGCTTTTCAGGGCATGGACGAGATCGATCAGCTTCAGTTCGGGCGCGGTATCGAAGCCGGTGGCATTGCCCGAGGCGAGGAACTGGAGCGTGCCGAAGGGCCGCACGGCATCCGCCGTGGCGGCGTTGGGGGCGCCCAGGAAGCCCTTGGGCTGGTTGATGCCCGTGCCGTTCACGAAGGCGGCGCCTTCCGCGCGGGCGAACTCCATCGCGATCTCGTCCGCCAGCCAGGACTGGATGTCGAACTGGGCATCGTCGAGCATGGCCTGGCTCGCCGCCGGGTTGGCGTAGAGTTCGCCTGCGGGCGGAGCGATTTCCGCGAAGGCGGGCGTTGCGGTCTCGACGCGGGCGCCGGTTTCGCTGACCCAGCCCGAGGCCGTGCCGCCGGTGGTGACGAGCTTGCGATAGCCCGCCGATCCGGTCTGCACGACTTGCGCGATCGCACGGATCGGGCTGATCGCACGGAGGCGGGCGGAGATCAGGGCATCGACCTCGCGCGGGACGGCATAGCCGCCGTCGGCGGGCGCGGCGCCGGAAAGCGACTTGATCTCGGCCTCGCGGCCCATGCGCAAGTAGCCGTCGACGAAGCCTTTCACTTCGATGCTGGCAGCCGAAGCGGCGGCGCCCTCGATCACCGGGCGGGCGGCGGCGCGGCTGACGCGGTCGAGCCGGGCCTTTACCTCGTCGACATCGCCGCGCAGCGCCTCGACGGCGGTTTCGGTGGCGTCCTGCCGGGCCACGAGGTCGAACGAGGCATCGAGCGCTTCGACGGGAGTGTTGGATTCCATCGCAGATAGACCTTTCGGTTGAAGCCGCCGGTTCGGGCGGCGGGAAAAACGGGAAGGGGGAAGGGGAAGCGTCAGGAGATCAGATGCACCCGCGCGCCGTGCTGCATCGGGTGGGTGACGAGGCTGACTTCGAACAGGTCGAGGTCGAGCAACTCGCGTCCTTCGGCACCGGTGCGGCTGGCGCGGGCGCGGTAGCCGAACGAGAGCCCCGTCACGGTGCCGCGTCGCAGCGCGAGACCGGCGGCGCCCTCCGGGTTGTCCACCGAGGCCACGACGCGCAACCCGCGTCCGTCCTCGGCGGCGGTCTCCACCCAGCCGATCCTGAGGTCGCTGCGGTGCTGCCAGAACAGCGGCAGGGGATCGCGGCGTTCGCCCAGAGTCCGGGCGAAGGCGCCGGGGCGGATCAGGTCGCGCCCGGCATCGCGCCTGCCGAACAGGGCGGCGTAGCCGGCGAAGCGGAGCGCCTGCGCGCAGGCCCGTTCCTGCGGGATCATCGCAGCAGTCCCCCGGCGCCGAGCCGCACCGCCAGACCGAGCAGCAGCAGCGCCAGCGTGGCGCGCACGATCCAGCCGATCGCGGCGGTCCGGGCGCTGGCCTTGGCGTCGCGCCAGGCCTGGAGCAGTTCGCGCAGTTCGCAGATGTCATCCGGCGCCGTGGCATCGTCGAGGCCGATCCGCGCGAGCATGCGCCGCGCGCCGACCTCGCTGGCTTCCTCGACGATGGCGCGCAGGGTCACCAGTTCGCTCCCTTCTGTTGCGGCCTGGGCGAGCAGCCCGGCCAGCATGTCTTTCTGGTTCATGATTTGTTCCCTTCATGCATTTGCGCGGGAGCCAGCCCGAGCAGGGATCGCTTCTCGGCAGTGTTCAGGAAATCGGCGGCGCTGACCTGGGCCCAGAGCCGTTCGCGGTCCTCGGCGAGCGCGGGCACCCGGTCGAGATCGATGGCGAGGCCGCCTTGCGCGAACCACGGCGAGAGGCCTTCGCACAGTCCGGCGAGGATCTTGTTTGCCAGCGGCAGCAGGGTGAGCCGCCAGAGCGCGCGGTTGGCCTCGCGGTAATTGGCGTAAGTGGCATCGCCCGGCAGGCCCAGCAGCATCGGCGGCACACCGAAGGCCAGCGCCACGTCGCGCGCGGCGGCAGCCTTGAGCGTGGCGAAGTCCATGTCGGCCGGGGTCATCGCCATGGCCTGCCACTTGAGGCCGCCTTCCAGCAGCATCGGCCGACCGGCATTGCCGGACCCGGCATAGGCACCTGCAAGCTCTGCCTTGAGCCGGTCGAACTGGTCGCCGGTCAGGCTCTGGCCGTCCGCCGCCTCGTAGACCAGCGCGCCGGAGGGGCGGGCGGCGTTTTCCAGAAGCTGGCGGTTCCACTGGGCGGCGGCATTGTGGGTGGCGATCGCCTCGTCGGCGGCGGCCAGGCATCCGGCGCCGTAATGATCGTCGGCGGGGTGGAAGTGCCGGATGTGGATCATGTTGGGCGAGGCGTCCTCGTCCAGCGCCGGGATCGTCAGCCGCCTTCCGGCCACCTCATAGGCGAAGGCGGTGGGCCAGCCGTCCTCGCCGGCCAGGATGGAGACCCGCTCGGGGCGAAGGGCGTAGAGTTCGACCGGCTTTCCGCGCGCGTCCTTGAGCACCTGGACATAGGCATTGCCGTGAAGCAGCAGGTGGCAGGCGAGCGTTTCCAGCAACGATTGCCCGGCGCTGGTCTCGGTGACGAGCGCCATGAGCCGGGCATCGGCGGGACGCAGCGGCGCACCGCCGATGCCTTCGGCCACGAGCCGCACCGCGCGCTGGGCCACGGGGTTTTCCAGATAGGCGCGGCGCACGGCCGAACCATATTCGAACGGTGCCCGCCCCCCGCCGCTATCGGCGAAGAACCAGGGCGAGGCCGGCCCGCGTGCCAGTGGGACGCGGGTGCTCTCGCCCTTGAAGGCGGCGAAGAGGGTATCGATGAAGGACACTGCCAGGGTTCCTTTCAATTTGGGAAGCGGCAGGCGCCGCCATGGAAGGGTTCACGCAAGGACGCGGAGCATGGTCACGCCAGACTGACCCGAGGCGCGCCGCCGGTGCCGAGCATCAGTTCGGTCAAGGCCCAGACCAGCGCGTCGGCACGGTCGGGCGAGCGGCCGGGTCCCTGGTAGGCGCCCCCGGCGATCAGTCCGCACATCTCGTCCTCCAGCCGGGGGAACATGCCCGCGTGGTGAACCCGTCCCGCTTCGTAGAGCGCGGCGACCGGTTCGGCGCGGGCGACTTTGCCCCGACTGGCGTGGACCAGCCGCAGCGGCAGCGAGAGCCGGGCCGCGCGCAGGACCGAAGCGACCATGGCGCCGCCTTGGTTGGCTTCGGCGACCACGCGGTCGGCCTGCCAGGCCTCCGCCGTACCGGCGACCGCGCGGGCCCAGCGTTCGGGACCGGCCTTTTCCACCGAGGCATCGGCCATGACATGGGCCATGCCGTCCGTGCCCAGGCCGACCACGACGATCCCGCAGGCGTCGCCCCCCGCCGAAGCGGGCGGATCGACGCCGACGACGACGCGCGCGCATGTGGGAGCGCCATGCTCGCGGCAGTCCTCCAGCAGGGTGCGGTTCCACAGCGCCCCCTCGATATCGGCGATCATTTCGCCGTCGATTTCCTGCCGCCCGAGCAGGCTGCGGGAGAACGTCGTGCGCATTGCGTCGAGAAAGCGGCGGGGCAGGTTGACGGCATTGTCGAAAGTGCTGCCGCGCGTCACGGCCACTTCGCCGTTTTCACTTTCGGAAAGCAGCCGCATGACCAGCGGCACGCTGCGCGGGGTGGTGGTGGCGACCACGCGGGGGTCGCGGCCCAGTCGCAGGCCCATCAAGAGGTTGTCCCATGCGGCCACGGCGCGGGCGGAGGCATTGTCCCACTTGGCGACCTCGTCGCACCAGGCGTGGCTGTGCTGGGGGCCGCGCAGCGATTCCGGCTCGGCGGCAGAATAGAGCATGGCCTGCGCGCCGTTCGGCCAGGTCAGGCGCCGCAGCGAAGGTTCGAAGACGGGCCGCCGCCAGGGCGCGCCGACCGACAGCAAGCCGCTCTCGCCTTCGACCATGACCGCGCGCGCCTCGCCGAGATGGGCGGCGACCAGCGCGATGCGGGCATCGGGGCGGCTCTCCGCGATCTCGTTGACCCATTCGGCGCCGCAGCGCGTCTTGCCAAAGCCGCGCCCCGCCATGACCAGCCAGACGCGCCAGTCTCCTTCGGGCGCGATCTGCGAAGGGCGCGCCCAGAGCCGCCAGTCCCAACGCCATTCGCGCTGCCCGGAAGGGCCGAGCCGGGCCATGAAATGCTCCAGTTCGCCGTCTTCGGCCTGGGTGAGCCATGTCAGGGGATCGGCCTCAGCCATGTTCGGCCTCCTCGTCTGTCTCTGGTCGGCTCTCGATCGCCGCCTGCGCTTCGCGGGCGCGCACGTGTTCGCGCAACTGGTCCAGCTTGGCCCGGATCGAGGCGCGTACGGCGGCCAGGTCCTCGTTTTCCCGCGCAGCGCGTTCGCGGGCCACGGTTTCCCGGTGGAGGCCGAGCAGGCGCAGGGCCGTGGTGTTGTCGAACTTGACCTCGCCGTCCTTGGGATCGCCGAAGCGCAGGCGGTAGAGCACTTCCATCTCCAGGTTTTCGTAACCCTCCAGCAGGGCGGCATGCCATTCGCGGGCGAAATCGGGTTCGCTGCGCCGCAGCCGGTAGGCCTTGGCGGGGGGAACGGCGGCGGCGGCACTGGCGGCGCTGACATTGGAGGTTTCCGCCAGCACGGCGAGAAATTCCGCGCGCCAGGGCTCGATCTGCTTCTCGTCCCGGCGCGCGGAATCGCCGGGCGAGTCCTGTTCCGGCTCGACCATGGGGAACGTCCCTGCTGTTTAAATGGGCTGCGGTTTTCGGGGTGAGCGAGGCGAATCGTTCGCTCTCGATGTTCTTGTTTTGTACCAATCGCATGCTCTAAAGTCAAGCGAATATAACCAAATGGGTTATAGCTTCGTGACAGGGCACCGGCCTATGGCGGGGCGATCGCTTCGTGCCGAAACGGTTCAGCCTGTGTTTCTCTTTTGTTTGCCGCATTTTCCGGTGTGCCGGGTGTTTCCACCGCGCGCGAAAATGCTCTAAGCACGGGTCCGTCACTGCCCGGAGAATTCGATGCTGCGCCGCCTCTACGATTGGACCATGGCCAAGGCGGCGCACCGCCATGCCGAATGGTGGCTGGCGCTGTTCGCCTTCATGGAAGCCAGTTTCTTTCCGGTGCCGCCCCATCCGCTACTGGGGCTGATGTGCCTGGCCGAACCGAAGAAGGCGATTCGCTTTGCCGTGATCGCCACGCTGGCCTCGGTGGTTGGCGGTCTGCTCGGCTATGCGATCGGCCACTTCGCCTATGCCGCGTTCGGCGAAGCGCTGCTGCGCGCGCTGGGGCTGGCGGACAGTTTCCCGAAGGCGGCCTGCTATTTGCGCGAATATGGCGCCGAAATCATCGTGGTGAAGGGCGCCACCCCGATCCCGTTCAAGCTGCTGACGATTACCGCAGGCTTCATCGGCATGAACCTGGCGGTGTTCATCGGCGCCTCGATCGTATCGCGTTCGATCAGCTTCATGATCGTGGGCGTGCTGTTCCGTCTGTTCGGCGCACCGATCAAGGCCGTGATCGACAAGCACCTCGGCAAAGTGACGGCGGCTTTCGCCGTGGCCGTGGTGGCCGGTTTCCTGGCAGTCGCCTTCCTGGGCGGCGGCGCCAAGGAAACCAACCAGAAATGCGACCTGGCCCCGGTTTCAGCCGCCGCTGCTCAGGCGGCCTGAGGCCGGGCTGAATGTCGATCCGTCCGGCGATCAGCCTTCGATGACTCGCGCGTGGGGATAGTGCTTGTCGATATGCTTGCGGACGATCCGCAAGTTGCGGCTGTTGGAGCGGAACACGAAATCGAACAGGTCGCCCGCGAAGGGAATGGCGCCGAGCAGGGTGTCGATGCCGACATTGGCGGTCATCCGGGCCAGCTGCCATTTCGGCATGCCCAGATTGCGCGCTTCCCACACGATATACATGCCGAGCGCGGCGGAGACGACGTCTCCCGCCACCGGCACCAGACCCACGACGGCATCGAGCCCTACCTTGCGGCGCAGGCCCGGCACGGTGAAGGCGCGTTCCAGCACTTTTTCCAGCATTTCCATGCGGCGGCTGATCGAAACCGGGTCGGAGCCGAGCGGCAGGTCCAAGTCCATGCGGCGGGCGGAAGTCTGTCCAGTCGCCAAAGTCGTACCTCTTCCTGAAAGGGTCAGGAGGATTATCTGGGGAGCCAGGCCAGCGGCATCAAGGGATGCCAGCCCCAGGTATTGGGTGCGAAGCCCGCCACGCTGCCGCGCACCAGCGACCAGCGGATCGGCGTTCCGAAGGGAATGAACACGTTGGCGGCCGTCAGTTCCGCCTCCGCCTCCGTCAGCAGTGCCGAGCGCTCCTCGGGCGTCGCGGCCGAGGCGGCCTCGGCAACGCGGGCATCGGCATCGGTGGAGCACAGGCCTTTTCCGGCGCTGCAAGACAGACGGTTGAGGAACCAGGCGGCGCGGGGATAGCGGGCGACATCGTCGATCAGGCGCAGATCCGCGTCATCCGGTTCGTCGGTGCGTCGCAGGCGAACGCCGATGGCCGCGAAGTCGGCCGTGAGCCGGTCGAACAGGATATCCGCGCCGCTGCCGACCGGCAACCAAAGCGCAAGCTGCGGGCCGTTCGGGTCCGGGGCAGGGGCGGGATTGCGGCTGCCGCGCGCGGAAGCCGGGGCCTTGGGCACTTGCTCGCCCGCCTCGGCCTGCGGATCCGCACCGGCCGTCCATCTGCGCACCCGGGCCGAAGCGACCGCGCGGCGCTCGTCCATCGACTGTTCGCCCCAGCGTTCGCCGATGGTGCCGAGATCGCCGTCAAGGCTGGGCGTGACGAGGCGGGTGGTCGCGGACCATCCGCCCAGGCTGAACGGCGCGATCAATCCTTCGCGGTCGACGGCCATGGCCAATGCCTCGCGATTCGCCGGATCCGCGAGAAAGCCCTTTTCGTTCATGACCCTGAGGCCGAACAGCCCGACCACCGGATCGACCTGGATGGTCCCGCGCAGGATGCCGACCGAGCGGGTCAGGGGAAAGTGCTGGATCTCCCCGCCCATGACGAGATCGACCTTGCCCGCGTTGAAGGCATCGACGGCGGCCGAACCGTCCAGCGCCTGGAGATCGATCCGGCGGGTGCGGCGGGGCCAATTCTCCACGGCGGGAAGGCCCAGGCTGGCCGGATCGATCGGCACGAGCCGGGCCACGCCGCCGTTTCGCTCCAGCCGCATCGGACCGGCACCGCGCCGCTTGAACGTCAGGCCGAGTTCCGGCTGGGCCAGCAATTGCAGCAGATAGGGCATCGGCCGCGAGAGACGGATCTCGATGACGCGCCCGGCCATCGTGCGAATTTCCTCCAGTCCGGCCAGATCGTGCGCCAGCGGATTGTCGTCCAGCGTTTCTAGCGCCGCCTGAAGTGCGGCTTTCGCCGATTCGGCGGTCAGGGGATCGCCGGAGGCCCAGTCTCCGTCGCGCAGGCGGAAGATGTAGCTCTGCCCATCGTCGGTAACGATCCAGCGGTCGGCGAGGGCGGGGATTACGCGGCCCTTCTCGTCGAACGAGACCAGCCCTTCGGCGGTGGAGGCGCGCACGAGCTGCCCCGCCAGGGTCATCTGCGCATCGGTATCGAACGGATCCTCGGCGCCGCCGATGACCGCGACGCTCAGGGCCGAATTGTCGGGCGATCCGCAGGCGGCAAGCGCCAGCGCGGCCAGAGGGACCAGAATCCGGGAAGCTTTACGCAGGGCAACATCACACCGGGCGAACATGATACCGGGCGTAGTCGATTTGCATCGCAGCGCAAATGGCTGGCGTTGGAGTTTGCTTGAAAATGCCCGGATGGGCATTTTTAAGCGGCACCGGCCCCAACTCTCGCAGGCGCCCCCACCCGACCTGCCATCTCGGATATACTGAATGGGAGGTCGGGTGGGGGCGTGGGCCGGTGCCGCAAGCTCGTCACGGATGTGACGAGCGCACCCAACAAAAACTCCGCCGGATGGGCATTTTTCAAAGCTTGCGCAGATTCTTTCGCTCGGTCGTTGCGGGCGAATATTGTGCTTCGTAATCGCGCACGAAGTTCGGCTTGTCGTCCGGCACCGGCGTCACGGCGGCGCGGGCGAGCTTGGGGTCGATCTCTTCGGAGAAGGCCACGCCGAAGCGGTTTTCCTGAACCCAGGCCACAGTGCCGGAAATCCAGCCGATATTGCGGATGTTCACGGCGACCAGCGTGCCGCGCATGACCTGGATGCCGCCTTCGCCCATCATCCCGCCGGCGGAAAGGTTGCGGACCTTGATCCGAAACTCCCCGTCCAGCCCGTCGATGCGCAAGTCTGCCATGAGGAACAGGCTGTCGCGCGCGATCTGGCGATTTTCGGTCTGGGTCATGCGTTCTCGTCCGGGCATTCGATCGGGCAGATGATATCACGAACCGAAGGCCGCGATAGCCATGGCCTCGCGCACGAGGCGCGGTTCCTGTCGATAGCTAGGGGCGAGTGGCAAAGAAAGCCTTAACGCCCCGCTCGGTTCGCGGCCCGGCTCGCCCGCAAGCAGGACGAAAAGCCGCTCCGATCCGGCGGGGCGAAAGCAGGCGGCGGGGAATTATTCCTCGCGCGAGACCTTTTCGCGGCGCTCGTGCGCTTCCTGCGCTTCCACGGTCATGGTCGCGATCGGACGGGCTTCGAGACGGCCGAGGCCGATCGGTTCGCCGGTCACTTCGCAGTAGCCGTATTCGCCTTCCTCGATCCGGCGCAGTGCGGAATCGATCTTGGCGATCAGCTTGCGCTGACGGTCGCGGGTGCGCAGCTCGATTCCCCAATCGGTCTCGCTGGAAGCGCGGTCGTTGAGGTCGGGCTCCCGGATGGGGCCGTCCTGAAGCTGTGCCAGCGTACCGGCGGCGGCGTCGAGAATCGATTTCTTCCAGGCCAGCAGAAGCCGCCGGAAGTAGTCTTGCTGAGCCTCGCACATGTAGGCTTCGTTCTCTACGGGAACATAAGAACCGCCAAGCATACGCTTGGCCTTGGCGAGGACATCAATTTCGTCAGCTAGGGCCGTTGCCATCCAGAGAATCTCCGCACGAATCCCCCCGGCCTGCCTACGCCCTGCGACCCCGGATTTTTCCAGTGGCCTCCCGGCAAACCGCGGTGCCGCGGCCTATAGGGCCGCCTATTTGCCTGCACAAGGCTATAACCATGGCAGTCCACAAAAAACCTGATTGCCCGGTCGGGCCATGCACAAGTTTCTTTCGAGATCATGCTCCGTAAACTTACAGGGAATCCTTTGAGTTTATCCTTAACGCCTTGTTGACCACATTGGTGCCAGCTTCGGCGCATCGGGCCGCGAGGGCCGTAAACCGGGGGTTAGCTGACGATGGAATATGCCGGAATAATGACGGCCGACATAATGAAGGAACGCCCGTGCGTTCTCGTGCCGTTCGCGGCGGAGGAGGCTGATGTGCAGGCCGAAGCGCTGTTTCTTCCAGACCGCCTTGCCGCCGCCGCCGCGGGCGACTTTGCGGCCTGCTTCGATCTCGGCGTGGTGTTCTCCACCGGCAGCCACGGCGCGACCTGCGACCTGATCGAGGCGCACAAGTGGTTCAACCTCGCCGCCGTGGCCGGGGACGAGGAAGCCGCCACCTGCCGCGCCGAAGTGGCCGAGGACATGACCGCGCGCGAGATCGCCGAAGCCCAGAGGCGGGCGCGGCAATGGCTTTCGGCCGAAGCGCGCAAGGCGGCTTGAGCTGGCGATGTCATGTCGGACGGGCAGGCGTGCGTAACGGGGCCTGACCCTCGGGCGGATCGACATTCAGCCCATGCGGGCCTGCGAAGCGCGATTTCCTGTGCTTCGGTGCTCACGGACCGAAAGTCCGCTGCGCTCCGATGCTCGGAAATCACACTTCTCGGCTCCACCTGAACTGAATGTCGATCCGCCCTAGGCCTTCCGAAACGGCGTGCGTCCATCCAGAAGAAGCTGGTCGCCTGCGATTCCCGCGCGTTCCTGTTCAAGATAGTCGGCGATCGCGGCGCGCAGGCCTTCGTGGACGATGTAGTGCGCCGATATCGTGCGCACCGGCTCGTAGCCGCGCGCCAGTTTGTGGCCGCCCTGCGCGCCCGCTTCCACCCGCGACAGCCCGAGCGCGATGGCGGCGTCGATCGCCTGATAGTAGCAAAGCTCGAAGTGCAGGAAGGGCTTGTCCACCACCGCGCCCCAGTAGCGGCCGTAAAGCGCCTCGCTGCCGATGAAGTTCAGGGCGCCCGCCACGGGGCGGCCGTCCATATAGGCGAGCACCAGCAGGATGCGATCCGCCATCGTCTGCCCCAGTAGCGAGAACGCCTCGCGCGTTAGGTAGGGATGGCCCCACTTTCGCGCGCCGGTGTCCTGATAGAAGGCCCAGAAGGCGTCCCAATGCTCCTCGCGAAGCGCCTCGCCGGTCAGCGTGCGGATTTCGACGCCTTGCTGCGCTTTCTCGCGCTCCTTGCGGATATCCTTGCGCTTGCGGGAGGAGAGCGCCTCCAGAAATGCGTCGAAACTGGCGTAGTCCCGGTTTTCCCAGTGGAACTGGATATCCTCGCGCAGCAGCCAGCCCGCCTCTTCGAACAGATGCACTTGCGCCGGTTCGATGAAAGTCGCGTGGGCGGAGGACAGGCCATTGTCGCGGCAGATCGATTCGGCGGCGGCGATCAGGGCGGGGGCAAGCTCGGGATGGGGCGTCAGCAGGCGCGGGCCGGTGGCGGGCGTGAAGGGCACGGCGATCTGGAGCTTGGGATAATAGGCCCCGCCCGCACGGTGCCAGGCATCGGCCCAGGCATGGTCGAAGACATATTCGCCCTGGCTGTGCTGCTTGAGATAGGCCGGGAGCGCTGCCGCCAGCCGTCCGTCCGGTCCGGTCACGGTGATCGGCACCGGGGTCCAGCCGCTGCCGTCTCCGACGCTGCCGGACTCCTCCATGGCGGCGAGAAAGGCGTGTGAGACGAAGGGATTGCCGCCGTCCGTCAGCGCGTCCCACTCTTTGGCGGGAAGGCCTCCCACCGCGCCGTGGAGCCGGGCGACGAAGGCGGCATCGCTCACGTCAATTCTTCCGAAGAACGCTCGAAAATGACGGCATCGGCGTGGGTGCCCGCGCGCTCGTGATGGTCCGGGCGGCGCACGGTCCAGGTGGCGAGCGGCAGTCCGCGCTTGCGCTGCGCGGCGGCGAAGCGGCTGGGCAGGTCGCGGATGTCATAGGCCAGGAAGTCCGGCCCGGCCTGCCACAGCGCCAGGCGGCGGCGGATCTTGCCGGCAAGGGCGCGGTCCTCGCCTTCCGAGATGATGAGCCCGCGCACCGTGTGCGGGGAATGGCGGCGATACCAGCGCGAGACGCGCGGATCGAAGCTCATCACCGCGTGAGGGCCGGTATAGCCTTCCAGCACCCGTCGCACCGCCAGGCAAAGCGCGGAGATCTTGGCCCCGCGTGAGGATTTAAGCTCGATCAGCACCGGCTTGCGGCCGCCGATCAGGGTCAGCGCCTGCCGCAGGCTGGGAATGCTTTCGGCTGTGCCGCCCAGCGTCACCGCGGCCAACTGCGCCGTGCTGCGGCGGGCGATCGCCCCGGTCTCGCCGGTCAGGCGGTCCAGCACCGAATCGTGGAAGACCACCGGGGCGCCGTCCCCCGCGCGCTGCACATCCAGTTCGATCCCGTAGCCTTCCTCGATCGCCAGCCGGAAGGCCGCGAGCGAGTTTTCGGGAATGACCGCACCGTGCAGCCCGCGATGGGCATAATCGTGTTCGCCGATCCAGGCGACCTTGCGCGGGTCGGGTGGCGGCGAACGCCAGCGGTCAAGCAGGGCGAACGGCAACGATGGCGTCCACTTCGACGGCGGCGCCCAGCGGCAGGACCGGCACGCCCACGGCGCTGCGGGCATGCTTGCCGGCCTCGCCGAACACGGCGACCATCAGTTCCGAAGCGCCGTTGGCGACTTTCGGCTGGTCGGTGAACTGGCCCGTGGAATTGACGAAGGCGCCCAGCTTGACCACGCGCTCGACGCGGTCAAGCGAACCGAGCGCGGCCTTGAGCTGGGCCAGGATCATCACTGCGCAGGCCTGCGCCGCCTCGACACCGGCTTCCAGCGTCACGTCCTCGCCCAGGCGGCCGGTCACCAGCTTGCCTTCGACGAAGGGCAACTGCCCCGAGACATGGGCGAGGCCGCCTGCGACGACGACCGGCACATAGGCAGCGACCGGGGCGGCGGGTTCGGGAAGCGTCAGGCCCAGTTCGGCCAGGCGGGATTCGATTGCACTCATCTTGGCGTCTTCCTTGTCAGGGGAGCGGAGGTCAGGATTCGGTCGTGGCAGCGTCGCTGCGGGTCAGCCAGTCGATCAGCCAGGGCGCGGCGTCCTGCCAGCGGTCGATCCGGGCATGGGCATGGCCCGCGACATGGGCGCAGGCGATATGCGGAGCCAGCAGCGGCTCGGCGCAGAGGTGCAGGCGCCCGATCTGCGGGGCCACCCCGGCGACAGAGCCGTGATGCTGGGCGAGGTCGTCCACGAAGACGGCGCGGGAGGGATCATATTCGTCGAGAATCGCCTTCAGCGCGGGGCCTTTCGGTCCCTGATTGGTGAAGACGCGCACATCGATGCCATGCTCTGCCAGTTGCAGGCGGCGGGCTTCCTGGCGGAAATCCATGAGATTGGTCAGCACCACCACGTCGGCATGGGCTGCGATCTCGCGAATCGCCTCCACGGCCCCGTCCACCGGGGTCTGGCGGTGCATCTGGCCGTCGAAGAACTTGTTCAGCAGCGACCACATTTCCGCCTGCTCCAGCAGGTCGCCGGTGTCGGTGCGCCGCATGGCGCCCGCGAACTCGCCGCGATCGAGCGCGAACGTGACGCCTTCGTCCTGGGCCAGCCAGTCCCGGAAATGCGAAACCATGTAGAGCAGCACTTCGTCGCAGTCGGTAATGAGCAGGGGACGGCCCGTGCGATTCGTCATGCGCCCAGCCTTTCGCGTGCGCGGGCCAGCGTTTCCGGCTGAACCTCCAGCGCCTCGGCCGCGGCGACGAGGTCCGGTTCGTGCGAGCAGAGGAATTCCAGCACCGCTGCCATCGTTGGCGCCATGGTTGTCGGCTCCCCCAGCGAGGCGCGCAGCACGTCCGGCGTCAGGCCGGTGAGCGCCAGGAAGCGCTCGGCGCGGTCCTGGTCGGTCAGCACCCAGCCGAGGGCGGCGAGCGCCAGAGCCTCAGGGTCCTGCGATGGGGATGGCGACTCTCGAAGAATTGTCAGTCTCGCTTGCGTGTCATAGAGCGGGTGTCCCCGCCCTAGATGGTGATCTCGCGTCGAATGGCAAAGCGTATCCTTGTTGTCGAGGACAACGACCTCAACCGGAAGCTCTTTTGTGACGTGCTCAGGAGCCAGGGCTTCGCCGTGGAGCCTGTGGCCGACGGTCTCGACGCGCTGGAACGCGCGCGGGACTTCGTGCCCAACCTCGTCATCATGGATATCCAGCTTCCCAATGTCTCGGGCCTGGACCTGATCGAGGCGGCCAAGAAGGACCCGGTCCTGCGCACCATCCCGGTGCTGGCCGTCACCGCCTATGCCGGAAAGGGCGACGAGGAACGCATCCGCGAAGCGGGGGCGGAAGGCTATCTGGCCAAGCCGGTCTCGATCGGCCCGTTCATGCAGGCCGTCCGGGCGCTTCTGTAAGAGAGGGGGGCGGCCTGGCCCTAGCCAGTTCCCGATCGTCACCCTGAACTTGTTTCAGTGTCTATCGTTCAGTCAGGCGTGGTGCCTGAATTCCTGAACCGACCGGGCCGCTAGTGACGCGACACGCCGGGGCCAGCTGCCCGATGGACCCTGAAACGAGTTCAGGGTGACGACAGTATGGGCCGAAGAGTATGTGCCGGTAACGTCATCCGCTCCTCCCCCGCGGGGAAGGATTGCGCTACAGGCTGCTTGACAGTTTATCCCGCCGCCGCTTTTGCGCCGCAATTATCGGCCAGAGCGCCGCCTGAAATGACCGGAGTTAGAAGAACCATGGACCGCGCAGAGACCTCGGCCCGCATCGCCGCGCTGATCGAGCCCTTCAACAAGAAGGGCGTCGAGATTACCGACGCGACCCGCTTCACCGACGACCTGGAATTCGACAGCCTGACCGTGATGGACTTCGTTGCCGAAATCGAAGACGGGTTCGACATCATCATCTCGATGAACCAGCAGGCCGAGATCGAGAACTACGGCCAGCTCGTCGACGCCGTGGTCAAGCTTCAGGGCTGAGGAATTCCGTCATGACCGACATGCTCAGCGAAAACGAAACGCAGGTACACACCGACCTGTTCAGCAAGTTCGATCCCCTGATCGAGATGCGCCGCGATCTGCTTTCCACCGGCGTCACCGATCCCTTCGGGCTCGTCATGGAAAAGGTCATCTCGCCCACCGTGGCCATGTGCAACGGGCGCGAGACGATCCTGCTCGGCACCTACAACTACATGGGCATGACCTTCGACGCGGACGTGATCGCGGCAGGCAAGCAGGCGCTGGACGACTTCGGTTCGGGCACCACCGGCAGCCGCGTGCTGAACGGCACCTATGCGGGCCACAAGGCGGTTGAGGAAGCGCTATGCGACTTCTACGACATGAAGCACGCCATGGTGTTCTCGACCGGATACCAGGCCAACCTCGGCATCATCTCGACGATTGCCGGCAAGGGTGACTACATTGTCCTCGACATCGACAGCCACGCTTCCATCTGGGACGGCTGCAAGATGGGCGACGCCGAAGTCGTGCCCTTCAAGCACAACGACATCGAAGCGATGGAAAAGCGCCTGAAGCGCATTCCCGAAGGCGCGGGTAAGCTGGTCGTGCTGGAAGGCGTCTACTCGATGCTGGGCGATATCGCCCCGCTCAAGGAGATGATCGCGGTTGCCAAGAAGTACGGCGCCATGGTGCTGGTGGACGAAGCGCACTCGATGGGCTTCATCGGCCCCAACGGTCGCGGCGTGGCCGAGGACCAGGGCTGCCTTGACGACGTGGACTTCGTGATCGGCACCTTCTCCAAGTCGGTCGGCACGGTCGGCGGTTTCTGCGTCTCGAACCACCCCAAGTTCGAGATCATGCGCTTGGTCTGCCGTCCCTACGTCTTCACCGCCAGCCTGCCGCCCAGCGTCGTCGCCACCGCGACCACCTCGATCCGCAAGCTGATGACGGCCGCCGAAAAGCGCGCGCACCTCTGGGAAAGCTCGCGCACCCTGCACAAGGGCCTGACCGATGCCGGCTTCCAGCTCGGCACCGAGGAACCGCAGAGCGCGATCATCGCGGTGATCATGCCCGACCTCGAACGCGGCGCGATGATGTGGGAAGCGCTGCTGCACGAAGGTCTCTACGTGAACCTCGCCCGTCCCCCGGCAACGCCTGCCAACATGACCCTGCTGCGCTGCTCGCTCTGCGCCGAACACTCGGCCGAGCAGGTCCAGCAGATTATCGGCATGTTCACCCGTGCGGGCAAGACGGCCGGAATCCTCTGACAAAAACGTCGTCCCGGACTTGATCCGGGACCGCTGGCCGAGCCGCGCCTTGCTCGCGGGCGGGGCGCCTAAAGCACTGCCAGCGGTCCCGGATCAAAGTCCGGGACGACGTTTCCCATCAATCCTTGTGGCGGGCCACTAGCGCCAGGAACGCCTCCAGCCAGCCGCCGACGAAGCCTGCGGACTGTTCGCCCACGGTGCCGTCCGGCGTGATCAGCCCATCCTTCCACTGGATGAAGGCTTCCGGCGCGCCGAGGGTCGGCATGTCGAGATAGGCCAGCACGTTGCGCAAGTGCTGCTGCGACAGGGCGGTGCCGATCGCGCCGACCGAGACGCCGATCACCCCGGCCGGTTTGCCCGCCCAGGCGCTGTCGCCATAGGGGCGCGAGGCATTGTCGATGGCGTTCTTGAGCACGCCGGGGATCGAGCGATTGTACTCGGGCGTCACGAAGATCACGCCGTCGCTGCTGCGCACCAGCGCCTTCAGATCCTTTACCGACTGTGCCTGGTCGCCGTCGTCATCCTGGTCGTAGAGCGGCAGCGCGCCGATATCCGCAAAGACGAATTCATGGCCCGAAGCGGTGGGCAGGCGCGTCAGGGCTTCTGCGAACTGGCGGTTGTACGATTCGGCGCGAAGGCTTCCGACGACGACGACGATCTTCGACATGACGACTCCTCTTGGCAGGTTGCGGCCGCAGACAAATATCGGTGCAAACCGTGTCAGTGGGAAGTCCGGGAAAAGCGAAAGGGTTGCGAGGGCGCGGGATATTCGGACATCCCGCTCCGTCATCCTGAACTCGTTTAGCTTCGCTGGCCTTCGGCTCAGGATCCATCTCGCCGAACATCCCGCCGCTGATGGTCAGAAATGGATCCTGAGCCGAAGGCCAGCGAAGCTAAACAAGTTCAGGATGACGTTCGTGGTGATCTCAGCCGTTTGAGATGGAAACATCGCTGCGCTATATAGCTGGCATGCGAATCCTTTGCCTCCTGATGGTGACCCTGACGCTGGGAGCTTGCGGCAAGTCCGATTCCGCGCCGGGGCCGGGCAGCGTCACGGTCGGCGAAGCGCGGGCGCTGGATGAAGCGTCGGAGATGCTCGATGCGCGACCGGAGCCGACGGCCTCGGCTGCGATGGAGCGTTAGGCACGGGTTCCGTACGCCCTAGTCGAAGCTGACCTTGCCGCGCCCGGCCTTGACCGACCCGCGCAGCTTCTTGCCCTTGAGCCGCTGTTCCTTGCCCACCCGGTTGAGGCGGCTCTTGGCCCGCTTTTCCGGCAGCTTGTGGGCATCACGCAGCATTTCCGCGAGGCGCTCGCGCGCATCGGCACGGTTGGCTTCCTGCGTGCGGAAGCGGCGGGCGGTGAACATCAGTTCCCCGCCCGAAGTCATGCGGCTGCCGGCCAGTTCCTTCAGCCGCGCAAAGACCGGCGGCGCCAGTCGCAGGGCATAGACGTTGATCCGCAGCTGGACCGCCGTCGCCACCTTGTTGACGTTCTGCCCGCCCGGCCCGGAGGCGGCGATGAAGCTCTCGCTCGCCAGGGCCTGGGCGCGGTCTATCGTGGCTTCAATCTCGCTCATTCATCGCTGAAGCCGAGCGCGGCGAAATCGCGCGGCAGCGGCGCCACGGCAACGATCGGCTCCTTGTCGCCGCGCGGCACGGTCAGACCTGCCGCGTGCAGCATGGTACGCGGCGCGCCCTTGCTGGAGCCATAGACTGGATCGCCCAGCAGCGCGTGGCCGAGGCCGGAAGCGGCGTGGACGCGAATCTGGTGGGTGCGGCCGGTCTCGGGGCGGAATTCCACCAGGGTCATGCCGTTCTTCTCGTCCAGCTTGCGCCAGTGGGTGACGGCGGGCTTGCCCTTCTTGGCCGGGATCATGCGCCAGCCGTCTTTGACCGTGCTGACCTTGGAGAGGTTGAGCGCGATCGTGCCTTCCGCTTCCGTCAGCGTACCGGCGACGATGCCGAGGTAGCGCTTCTGGACCTGCTTTTCCTCGAAAGCGGCGGAAAAGCGCTTCAGAGCCTTGGGATTGCGGGCCAGCAGCAGGCAGCCCGAAGTGTCGCGGTCGAGCCGGTGAACCGGCGCAGGCAGGCGCTGGAAGCCCAGTTTCAGCTCGTCCAGCCGGTCTTCGAGGCTCGGCCCACCGGCGCGCGGCGTGTCGAGCGGAAGGCCGCCGGGCTTGTCGATGACCAGCGCTTCGCCGTCCTCGAAGAGGATTTCCAGTTCCATGTTACGTCAATGCTTTCTCTATGCGCCGCAGCGCTTCTTCGAGCCGCGCGTCGTCCGCGGCGAAACTGATGCGGAAACCGTCATGCCCGCCGAAGGCCGAGGCCGGAACCAGCGCGACGCCGTGCTCTAGCAGGTGCAGCGTCAGCTTCACGTCGTCCCCGCCGAAGCGGTCCATCAGCGGCGCCGCGTCGATCATGCAGTAGAATGCGCCGTCGGGCGAGGGCGTGGACAGACCCGGAATCGCGTTGATCGCGGTTACGACCTTATCGCGCCGTTGTCGGAACCGCTCGCGCCATTCGCTCAGGAAGTCCTGCGGCCCTTCGAAAGCGGCCACCGCGGCGGCTTGGCTGATCGAGCAGGGATTGCCCGAGGAATGCGACTGGAGCTTTTCCATCGCCTTGATCAGCCACTGCGGTCCAGCGGCGACACCGATGCGGAAGCCGGTCATCGCGTGGCTCTTGGAGACGCCGGAAACCGTCAGGATGCGGTCGGCCAGGTCCGGGCAGAGGTTGGCCAGTGTCGCATGCGGACGGCCGGTATAGTTCAGCGGCGCGTAGATATCGTCCGACAGCACCATCACGCGCGGATGACGGCGCAGGACATCGCCGATGCCGCGCAGCATGTCCTCGGGATAATAGGCACCCGTCGGGTTGCCGGGGCTGTTGAGCAGGACCCAGAGCGTGCGCGGGCCGATCTGCGCTTCGAGATCGGCGGGGGTGAAGCGGAAATTGTCCTTCGCGGCGGTGAGCAGGGGAACCACCTTGCCGCCCGCGAAGCGCACGATCTCGGGATAGCTGACCCACCAGGGCGAGGGCACGATCACCTCGTCGCCTTCGCCCAGCGTCGCCAGCATGGCGTGGAAGATCGCCTGCTTGCCGCCCGCGCTGACCGTTACCTGCGAGGCCGGAACTTCGATGCCGAGATCGCGCCGGAAGTGCAGCGCGGCAGCCTGCTTGAGCTGCGAGGTTCCGCCTACCGCCGTATACTTCGTCTGCCCGGCATCGAGCGCGGCCTTGGCGGCGGCGATGACGTGCGGGGGCGTGGCGAAGTCGGGTTCGCCCACCGACAGCGAGATCACGTCGCGCCCGGATTCGCGCAGTTCGATCGCGCGGTCGGTCATGGCCGTCGTGCCCGAGGGGGCGATGCGCGCGAGGGCGGGGGAGGTCTGCATCAGTTCAGCAGCCGTGCCGGCATCAGCCCGCGCAGGGAATTGCCAATCAGGAAGCCCTCCGCGAGGTCGCCCAGCCCGAGTTCCGCTTCCACCGCGCGGCCTTCCTCGATCAGCGCGCGGCGCAGGACGCCGGGCAGCAGGCCGAGCGCGGCGGGCGGGGTCAGCAGCTTGCCGCCGCGTTCCACGAAGAGGTTGGTGAAAGTGCCTTCGGTCAGCAGGCCGTCGTCGCGCAGGAACAGCACTTCCTGCGCTCCCGCGTTCTTCCCCACCGCGAGACCGGCCTCGTAGAAGCCGCGGTCGCTGGTCTTGTGGCGCAGGCGCCAGTCCCCGCTGTCGACCGGCAGCGGCAGTACGCCGACCGTGACGGGGCCGGAGAATGTCTCGGGCAAGGCCGCCAGTTCCAGCGCATAGGCACCGCTGCGCGAGGCGACGAGGCGCAGCTTCGAAGGCGCCTCGGCATCGAAGCACAGGGCCTGGATCGCATTGCGCAGGGCATGGCGATCGAAGCTGAAGCCCAGCGTCTCGGCACTGGCGCGGATCCGCTCGAGATGAAGTTCGAGCAGCGGAATGCCCTTTTCGGGCGTGAAGCACATCGTTTCGATCAGGTCGAAACTGGCGGGCGAGGACGCCCCTGCCGACTCTCTCACGAAACCCCCTTTGACCAGGCATTCCCGCCATTCGGGAAGCGCTTGTGAATCGGCGACCACGGCCGAACCGACGCCGAGGACCGCACGGCCACCGCCGTTTTCGTCCCCGGTCAGACGCAGTGTGCGAATTGCCACATTGAACGTCGCATCGCCAGTAGGATCGATCCGGCCGATCGAACCGCAATAAGGCCCCCGCGTATGCGGTTCCACCGCGTCGATCAACTCCATGGCGCGGATCTTCGGGGCGCCGGTTATCGAACCGCAGGGGAAAAGCGCCCGCAGGATATCGACGGCGCCGAGACCCGGCGAGAGGCGCGCGCGCACTGTCGAGACCATCTGGTGAACCGTGGGATAGGTCTCTATCGCAAAGGGATTTTCCGCCCTTACACTGCCCGCTTCGGCCACGCGCGACAGGTCGTTGCGCATGAGATCGAGGATCATCAGGTTCTCGGCCCGGTCCTTGGCCGAGGCGGAAAGCTCGGCGCGCAGCGCGGCATCCTCGGCGTCGTCGTGGCCGCGCGGGCGGGTGCCTTTCATGGGGCGGACCGTGATCCGGCCCTGTTCCAGCGCGAAGAAAAGTTCGGGCGAGAAACTGAGCAGCCACTGCGATCCGTCGCAGATCACGCCGCCGTGCCCTGCCGCCGCCGAGGGGCGAATCGCCGCATAGAGCGCCAGCGGGTCGCCGTGCCATGGTCCGGCGAGGGGGAAGGTCAGGTTGGCCTGGTAGATGTCACCCGCCTCGATGGCGCCGCGCAGGCGCCCGAACGCGCTTGCATAGTCGCCGGTCGAGATCTGCGGATCCAGCGGTCCTATGCCGACCTGCGGCGCCCGGACGCGGCCAGCCAGCCATTGCGGGACCTCGGGGGCGGGAATCGCCTCGTACCCGGCGAAGGCGCCGAACCAGACCAGCGGCGCGGCGGCGTCGCTGCGGGGGGGCAGGAAATGCGCAAGCCTGGGTTCGAGGGCGAGGCCTGCCTCGTAGGCCATATGGCCCGCCAGATGCAGGCCCTGCGCGGCAAGCCGTTCGATCCGCTCCAGCGCCGGGCCCACTTCGTGCGGCCGGCGCGCGACCACGACCTCGACCGGATTGCGGTAGGCGCGGGCATCGCAGGCGCCTTCGCGGCGGGCATCATCGAGGAGGACGAACGGTTCGGACATGGCAGAAGCTGCGCCTGTAGCGCTGAACCGGGCCCGTGGCAAAATCCCTCTCGCGCCGAGGCCTGTGCGCTATTATCACTTCAGGTTGTTTGGAAAATGCCCGAGAAGGCATTTTCAGCGCGGCACCGGCCCTCTCCCCCACCCGACCTCCCATCAGGATACACTCGTGGGAGGTCGGGTGGGGGAGAGGGCCGGTGCCGCCAAAATCCGCCTGCGGCGGATTTTCAAACAGTCTCTTACGGCTGGGTGCAAGGAGCGGCAGATGGATGAGATTTTCCTGGGACTCGGCGGCAATGGCGAACGGCAGGTGCTTCGGCTGGGCAGGGCCAACCGCCATGGGCTGATCGCGGGCGCCACCGGCACGGGCAAGACGGTGACGCTCCAGACGATCGCCGAACAGTTTTCCGCCGCCGGGGTGCCGGTGTTCATGGCCGACGTGAAGGGCGACCTTTCCGGCATCGCCATGGCCGGAAGCCCCCGGTTCAAGAACGCGGCCATCCTGGAAGCGCGGGCGAAGGAAATCGGCATCGCCGACTACGGTTATTCCGACAATCCCGCGGTTTTCTGGGATATTTACGGCGAGCAGGGGCATCCGGTCCGCACCACGATTTCCGAGATGGGGCCGCTGCTGCTCGCCCGGCTGATGGACCTCAACGATACGCAGGAAGGCGTGCTCAACGTCGTCTTCCGCTATGCCGACGAGCAGGGGCTGCTGCTGCTGGACTTGCCGGATCTTCAGGCCATGCTGGCCTACGCGGCGGAGAACGCCTCGGCGCTCTCGGCCAAATACGGCAATATCACCAAGGCCAGCGTCGGCACGATCCAGCGCCAGCTGCTCGCGCTGGACAGTCAGGGCGCTGCACAGTTCTTCGGCGAACCGGCGCTGGAAATCGTCGATTTCATTCGCAGCGACGACAAGGGGCGCGGCTATATCAACGTGCTGGCCGCCGACAGGCTGATGCGCAGCCCCAAGCTCTACGCCACGTTCCTGCTCTGGCTGCTCTCCGAACTCTTCGAGGTGCTGCCTGAAGTCGGCGATCCCGAGAAACCGAAGCTGGTGTTCTTCTTCGACGAGGCGCACCTGCTGTTCGACGATGCGCCCAAGGCGCTCCAGGACAAAGTGGAGCAGGTGGTGCGCCTGGTCCGTTCGAAGGGCGTGGGCGTCTATTTCGTCACGCAGAATCCGATCGACATTCCCGAGGAGATCGCGGGCCAGCTGGGCAACCGCGTGCAGCATGCGCTGCGGGCCTTCACGCCGCGCGACAAGAAGGCGATCAAGGCGGCGGCGGATACGTTCCGCATCAACCCGGAGCTGGATGTCGAGGCGGCGATCACCGAGCTGAAAGTGGGCGAGGCGCTGGTCTCCACGCTCGACGACGAGGGCGCGCCCACGGTGGTCCAGCGCACGCTGATCGCGCCGCCGCGCTCGCGGCTGGGTCCGGTGGAGCCGAAGGAGCGGGCGATCGTGCAGTCGGTCAGCCCGTTCGAAGGCAAGTACGACACCCCGGTCAATCGCGAGAGCGCCGAGGAAATCCTCGCCGCCAAGGCCGCCGATGCGGCGGCTACCGCGCAGGAAGTGGCGGAAAAGGGCAAGGCTGAAGTCGGCAGGCAGGAACGCCGGAGCCCAAGCCTGTGGGACGGTCTGGGCGGCAAGGTCGCCAAGGCGGCGGCAGGGGCGGCGGCGGCCAGCGCGGGGTCGATCCTCGCCCAGTCGGTTCAGGGCAAGAAGAGCCGCGCCGATCCCAAGGCCTCGGCCGCCAGTGCGGCGGCGGGCACGATCGGCGATACCCTGGGCAAGGCCATCGGTTTCCCGGGCCTCGGCCGTTTCGCGCGCAACCTGATCGGCGGCCTGATGCGCTGAGGGGTAAGAGCCCGTTTGAAAAATGCCCGAAAGGGCATTTTCTTGCGGCACCGGCCCACGCCCCCACCCACCACCCAACGGTAGTATCCTGCGGGTGGTGGGTGGGGGCGTGGGCCGGTGCCGCTAAATCCGCCGGCGGCGGATTTTCAAACGGACTCTAAGGAGGGTCAGGACGAAGGCCAAGAAGATTAGGGTTATAAGGTCAAGCGAGGGGCAGTTCCAGCCGGGCGGTCAGGCCTTCCACTTTGCCCTCTGCAGCAAGCCGGTTCGACAGGATCAGCGCGCCGCCGTGCTGGTCGGCGATGGCGCGGGCGAGGGCGAGGCCAAGCCCGGCCCCCCCGGTGGCGCTGTTGCGCGAGGGGTCGCCGCGGGTGAAGGGGTTCATCATCGCGTCGATCGAATCTTCCGGGATACCCGGGCCGTCGTCGTCGATCAGGATCACCGCGCGGCCGTCTTCCCGCCTTAGCGAGACGCGGGCACGCTGGCCGTAGCGCAAGGCATTGCCGACGAGGTTGCGCAGGGCGCGGCGGATCCATGTGGGACGCAGTTCCAGCGCCATGCGTTCGGTATCGCCCACTTCCACCGGCTCGCCCATGTCCTCGTATTCCTCGATCACCGAGAACATGAGGGCGGAAAGCTCGGTGCGCTCCAGCGGGTCGCTCGGGCGACCGACGCGGGCGAGCGACAGGATATCGTCGAGGGTATGGACGATATCCTCGATCGTCGCGGCCATGCGGGCGCGCTCGGTATCGTCCGGCACCGATTCGATCCGTACCCGCAAGGCGGCAAGCGGGGTCTTGAGGTCGTGGCCGATCGCGCCGAGCATGACGTTCTTCTCGTCCAGCAGGGCGGCGATGCGCGATTCCATGGCGTTGTGGGCCACGATCAGCCGCTGCATGTCGTCGGGGCCGGAAGGGGCCAGCTGGCCTTCCACGTCCTGCGTTGCGGCGAAGCGTTCCAGTCTCAGCGTAAGCGCGGCCAGCGGCCGGGTTATCCGGCGCAGGATCAGCGCGACGGCGGCCATGACCACGATGTAGATGATCACGGTCTGGAACACGATCGGCGTGATCAGCACGTTTTCCGGGCGCGGCGCGCGGACGCGCGAGATGATCCAGCTGCCGTTCTCGTCGGTACGGACGCCGACCACCAGCAGGTTGGAGCGCAGCAGGCGATCGGTGTCCTCCTGCGAGAGCGCATAGTCCGAGGCGCGGTCGAGCGCATTGCGCCGGGCGACGCGGTCGCGGCCGACGTCGCGGTGGACGACGACGACCTCGCGCACCGGGAATTCCTGGTCGGCGAGGATCTTGGCGAGCCCGGTCTCGGCCTCGCCATCGCGCTGTTCGCCGGGGGCGGCGGGCGAGCGGGTGCTATATTCGAGGTGGTAGCCCTTGGGTGGCGGGCCGGAGAGCGGCACGCGGGGGCCGTCGCGCTGGCCGTCGCGGTGGCGAGAGAGCGCGCGCGGGCCGCGCGTCTCCATGATCAGGCGGAAGGCCGAGGCATTGAGCATGCTCGCCTCGTAGCCTTCGCGCTGGGCACGGTAGACGAGGAACGCGCCGATGCCCTGGACGAGCATGAGCGCGACCGCCACGGCGAGCAGCATTTGGCCCATCAGGCTGTGGGGGCGCGGCATCTTCAGGGCCGACACCTTCAGACTCGCCACGGGCATGCCCCGCTCAATCCGCGTCCAGCGGCACGCGCCGGACATCGGTGGCGAGCATGTAGCCGCCGCCCCAGACGGTCTGGATCAGCTGCGGATTGCGCGAATCGACCTCGATCTTGCGGCGCAAGCGGCTGACCTGGTTGTCTACCGCGCGGTCGAACAGATGGGCTTCGCGGCCTTGGACCATGTCGAGCAGCCGGTCGCGGTTGAGCACCTGACGGGGATGTTCGAGGAAGGCCATGAGCAGGCGGAACTCGACCGAGGAGATCGCGACGGTGGCCCCTTCGGCATCGGTAAGGCGGCGCTTGAGCGGATCGAGCAGCCAGCCCTCGAAGGCGAACGCCTCGTTTTCCGGCGTGGGCGTAGGGATGCGGGCGGCACGGCGCAGCACCGAGCGGATGCGAGCTACCAGTTCGCGCGGTTCGAAGGGCTTCACCACGTAGTCGTCCGCGCCGATTTCCAGCCCGACGATGCGGTCGGTAGCCTCGCCGCGCGCGGTAAGGAAGATCACGGGGATGTCCTGCGCTTCCACAAGGTGGCGGCAGAGCGAGAGGCCGTCCTCGCCGGGCATCATGATGTCGAGCAGGACGAGATCGGGCTTCTCGTCGCGCAGCCTGCTGCGGGCCTCGGCGGCGCTGGTGGCCGGGGTTACGGCAAAACCCTGGCGCGACAGGTAGTCGGCCAGGGGATCGCGCAAGGCAGCTTCGTCGTCGACCAGCAGGATGCGGGCGGGCGAGATCTCGTTCATTCCTATCCTTTTCCGGTCACGCCAGGGGCGCGGCCGTCAGTTCTTTGCAGGCGGGGCAGTCTTTTCACTGCCGCGCGCCTTGCGGTGATCGTCTTTCCGGGCCTTCCATTCGGCGCGCATCTTCTCATGCGCGGCGCGGCGTTCCTCGGGCGTGACCTTGCCGTCCTTGTTGGCATCCATCCTGTCGAAGCGCTGGAGCGCGGCGGCGACGAATTCGGCCTGGGTGACGCTGCGGTCGCCGTCGGCATCGGCCTTGTGGAAGCCCATCATCGGGCCTTTCATGCCCGGACGGCCGTGGCGGCCATGACGCTCGGGCCGGTCGCCGGGTCGATCCATGTCGGGACCGCCCATATCGGGACCGGCCATTTCAGGACCACCGGGAGGCGGGGGTGGCATGGCGCCTTCGGCACCGGGTGGCGGCGGGGGCATGTCGCCCTCGGGACGTCCGCCTTCCGGCCTGTCACCTTCCGGCCTGCGGTCGGCCATGAATTCGGCCTTGGAGATCGAACCGTCCTTGTTGCTGTCCAGACGGTCGAACATCGCCTCGCGCATCTGCTGGCGGCGGGCTTCGCGATCGGCGCGGTCGAGCTTGCCGTCCTTGTTGACGTCGAGACGGGTGAACATGGCCTCGGCACGGGCCTGCGCCTCGGCGCGGGTCTCGGTGCGGTCGCGCTCCGAGGGTTGCGCGGGGCTCTGGGCACAGGCCGCTCCGCCGACGACCAGCGCCACGGCGGAAAGGCCGACGGAGATCTTGCTGAAGCGATTCATGCTCATGGCTCTCTTTCTGCGACAAAACGGGTGAAAGCCGTGGGACGGGGAAGGGAGGGGGAAGAACTGCCCCGCGGCTTTCTGAGATCCCGTCTACGCACCGCTTGTCGCGCAGTTGTGCCGCCCGGCGGGTTTATTGTCGCCAATTGTCACAGGCTTGGCACTCTATTCAGCGGGAGGCAAGCCAGGGACCCGGTTCATTAGGGGGTTCATTAGGGAGTTCATCGGGGGCGATGCTGCGTTCCCGCGCCGGCGGTAATGAAAAGCGCGGTGGCGGGACCTTCGACATCGGCGGTATGCCAGGCGCCGGGCGGGTTGATCGCATATTCACCGGGGCCGATGGTGAGCTTGCGGGCGCTGCCGTCGGCCAGTTCCTGATGCAGCGTCATGGCACCGGACAGGCAGACCACCAGTTCGTCCCCCGCCGGGTGCATTTCCCAGCTGTCCCAGCTTTCCGTGAAATCGTACATCGAGACGAGGCGGCCCTCGGCCCCGTCGCCCGTCGTGCGCTCGGAATAGGCGGCGTACCATTCCATGCCGGTGAAAGGGGGCTGGGCCTGCGCGACCGCGCCCAGGCCCAGATGGACCGGATGGGTCCTGAGATCGTGTACTGCTTGCGTCATCGGCGCATCCTCCCGTCCCTCCAGCCGGAAGAATGCGCCCTCGGCGATCTCAGGTCAAAGCGGAAGGCATTGGGCTTCGAGCCAGGTCTTCACTTCGCCGTCGAGCTGCGTGCCTATCACGTCCAGCACACGGGCGTGATAGGCGTTCCACCAGGCGATTTCGTCCGGCGAAAGCAGCGAAAGGTCGACGAGGCGGCGGTCGATCGGCGCCAGGGTCAGCGTTTCGAAGCCGAAATATTCGCCGTCCGATCCTGCGAAGCTGCGCGGTTCGACCAGGATCAGGTTCTCGATGCGGATGCCGTATTCGCCGGCCTTGTAGTAGCCCGGCTCGTCGCTGAGGATCATGCCCGCAAGCAGTTCCTGCGAAGTGCCCGCCTGGCCTCCGGCAGGCTTGCCGATGCGCTGCGGGCCTTCGTGGACCGAAAGGAAGCTGCCGACGCCGTGGCCGGTGCCGTGGGCATAGTCGAGGCCGACGGACCAGAGGAACTGGCGGGCAAGCGCATCGAGCTGGCCGCCGTTGGTGCCCTTGGGGAAAGTCGCGCGGGCAATGGCGATCATGCCCTTGAGCACGCGGGTGAAGCGGTCCTTCACTTCGGCGAGCGGTGCGCCGTCTCCGATCCACACGGTGCGGGTGATGTCGGTGGTGCCGCAGGGGTACTGGCCGCCCGAATCGACGAGGTAGACGCTTTCGGGAACCAGCGTCAGGCTGGATTCCTCGGAAACGCGGTAGTGCGGGCTGGCCGCGTTGGGGCCGGCACCGGAGATCGTGTCGAACGAGAGATCGCGCAAGTCGCCGCATTCCTGGCGGAAGGCGTGGAGGCGGTCCGAGGCGCTCATCTCAGTCACTTCACCCTTGGGGCCCTCGACAGAGAGCCAGTGCAGGAAGCGGGTGACGGCCACGCCGTCGATGGCCTGGGCCTTGCGCTGGCCCGCCTGTTCGACGGGGTTCTTCACCGCCTTGGGCAGGATCGTGGGATCGCGTTCCTCGACGATGGTGGCGCCCGCCGCGCGCAGGGTTTCGAACACGGCGGCCACCGCATTGTCGGGATCCGCCGAGACGCGCTTGCCGGCCAGCTTGCCGAGACCCGAGACGAAAGCGCTGCGCGGCTGGATGCGCACCGCATTGCCCAGGTGCTGGCGCAGGTCCGGGGTGACTTTCTCGTCCGCGATGTAGAGGTCGGCGGTGCCGTCGGCATGGGCGACGACGTAGGACAGGGCCACGGGGGTGCGTTCCACGTCGGTGCCGCGCAAGTTGAGCAGCCAGGCGATCGAATCGAGCGCCGAGATCACCGTGGCGTCGAGGCCGCGCGCGGTCAGCCATTCGGAAACGGCAGCGCGCTTGGCCTTGCTCGATTCGCCCGCGAGGGCATCGTCATGGACGAGCGCCGGGGCGGGCGAGGGCACGGGCTGGTCCTGCCATACCGCGTCGATCGGATTGCCTTCCACGGCGACGAGGGCTGCGCCCTTCGCGGCAAGCGCGGCCTGGGCGGCTTCCACCCACTTCGATCCGTGGAGCCAGGCGTCGTAGCCGATCTTCGCGCCCTTGGGGGCGTTCTCGCCCAGCCAGCGCGCGGCGCTCGTCTGCGGCACGCTTTCGTAAGCGTAGAACGTGCCGTCCACTTGCTCGCGCACCTGAAGCGTATAGCGCCCGTCCACGAACATGGCGGCGGCGGGGGAGAGCGTGGGATCGGTCAGCACCACGGCGGTTCCGGCCGAGCCGCCGAAGCCGGTCAGCCAGGCGAGGCGCTGGGCATAGGCGCCCACATATTCGCTCATGTGCTCGTCGGAAATGGGGATCACGAAGCCGTCGAGGCCGCGCGACTTGAGTTCCTGGCGCAGGGCATCGAGCCGCGCTTCGTGGGTATTCATCAACATGATTGGGGTATCCGGCTTGCGGGGGTCATGGGCGCAACATAGATGTTGCGCATGGCAGATTCCACCCAGACCCTTGCCCATGAACAGGCAAATCCTCCACAGGCGGCGAAGAAGCCGCATTCCGTCACCCGCCACGGCCTGACCGTCGAGGACGATTACGCCTGGCTGCGCGACGCCGGTTATCCCGAAGTGACCGACAAGGCGGTGCTGGAGCACCTTGAAGCGGAAAACCGCTGGTTCGAACATCGCATGGCCGGTCAGCAGGGCCGGATCGACGCGCTGTTCAAGGAAATGCGCGCCCGCATCAAGGAAGCCGACAAGTCGGTGCCGCAGAAGGACGGCGACTGGCTCTACTGGATCGAGTTCGAGGAAGGCGCCGAATACAAGAAGTGGTGGCGCCGCCCCGTGGGCGCGCCCGACGACGGCAGCGCCGACGAACTGATTCTCGACGAAGTGGCGCTGGCCGAGGGCAAGGAATACTTCAACCTCGGCGCCATCTCCACCAGCGCCAACGGCAGGCTGCTGGCCTATTCGGTGGACGACAACGGTTCCGAACGCTTCACCGCCCGCATCAAGGACCTGGCCACCGGCGAATTGCTGGCGGACGAGATTCCCGGCACCCTGTCCAGCCTCGTCTGGGTGGCGGGCGACAAGGGCCTCGTCTACTCGCTCGCCAACGAGCAGTGGCGCACCGACAATGCCCGCCTGCACTGGCTGGGCGCGCCGCTCGAAAAGGACGTCGAACTCTATCACGAGGACGACGAGGGCTTCCGCGTCGGATCCTCGCTTTCCTCGAACGAGAAGTGGCTGCTGATCGGCAGCAGCGATCACGAGACCGGCGAATGCCGCATGGTCCTTGCCGACGATCCGCTGGGGCCGCAGATCCTGGTGAAGCCGCGCGTCAAGGGCGTGGAATACGATGTCGATGAGCGCGACGGCGTGCTCTACATCCACACCAACGACACCCACGAGAACTTCCGCCTCGCCACCGCGCCGCTGGAAAACCCGGGCGAATGGACCACGCTGATCGAGGGCACCGATGCCTTCTATCTGACCGGCGTGGACCTGTTCCGCGATTTCTACGTCGTGGAAGGCCGCAAGCTGGCGGGGCATGGCGCCGGGCTCGACCAGATCGAGATCCGGCATTACGACGATCCCACCCGCGTGGAGCCGATCGCCTTTCCGGAAGCCAGCTATTCCGCCGGGCTTTCCAACAATCCCGAATGGCACATGGACGTGCTGCGCCTCACTTACGAATCGATGGTCAGCCCTTCGTCGGTCTATGACTACGACGTGGCGGCGCAGCGGCTGGACCTGCTGAAGGTCCAGGAAATTCCCTCGGGCTACGATGCCTCGCTCTATGCCACCGAACGGCTGGAAGTGACCGCGCGCGACGGCACGGCCATCCCGGTCTCGATCGTCTATCGCCGCGACAGGACGGGCGCGGGGCCGCTGCACCTCTATGGCTACGGCGCCTATGGCATCTCGATCGATCCCGGCTTTTCCACCGCACGGCTCAGCCTGGTCGATCGCGGTTTCGCTTATGCCATCGCCCATATCCGCGGCGGCGACGATCTTGGCCGGGCCTGGTACAAGGCGGGCAAGCTGGAGAAGCGCACCAATACCTTCAACGACTTCGTGGACGTGGCACGGGGCCTGATCGAACGCGGCTTCACCGAGGCGGGCAGGATCTCGATCTCGGGCGGCTCGGCGGGCGGCGAACTGATGGGCGCGGTCGTCAACTCCGATCCCGAACTGTTCGGCGCGGTGGTGGCGCATGTGCCCTTCGTGGACGTGCTGAGCACCATGCTCGACGACAGCCTGCCGCTGACGCCGGGCGAATGGCCGGAATGGGGCAATCCCATCGAGGACAAGGCCGCCTTCGAACTGATCCGCAGCTACAGCCCCTACGACCAGGTCAAGGCGCAGGCCTATCCGCCGCTGATGGTGACGGCCGGACTCAACGATCCGCGCGTGACCTATTGGGAACCCGCCAAGTGGGTGGCGAAGCTGCGCGAGTTGAAGACGGACGGCAACGAGCTGATCCTCAAGACTAACATGGGCGCGGGCCACGGCGGCAAGTCGGGCCGGTTCGAAAGCCTGAAGGAAACGGCCGAAGAATTCGCCTTCATCCTCTGGCAACTGGGCGTCGAACCTTCGGCGGCCTGATCCTTCGACAGGCTCAGGAAGAGCGGGGTGGGTGCCATTCCCGAAGCCCGCTCAGGCTGAGCTTGTCGAAGCCCCCGCGACCTGCGAACTATCGGCCATGACCTTCACACGCACTTTCACGGCGCGCCCCGAGCACATCGACGTCATGGGCCACGTCAACAACGCGGTCTGGGTGCAGTGGATGGAAGCCATGGCCACCGCGCATTGGGAAGCGGTGGCGCCGCCCGAGCATCAGGCGCAGTATGCCTGGGTCGTGACCCGGCACGAGATCGACTATCGCGGCAATATCCGCGAGGGCGAGAGCGTGACCGGGGAGACGTTCATTCCTGAAGGCCCCACCGGGGCGCGCTTCGTGCGGCGGGTGGATTTCCGTAGCGCCGCGGGCAAGGTGCTGGTCTCGGCCCGCACGACCTGGGCGATGATCGAAATCGCCTCGCAGCGGCTGATGCGCGTACCGCCCGAGGTGGCCGCGCCGTTCTGGGACGGCGGCGAATGACCGCTTCCCCGCCCTAGAACACTGTCGTCACCCTGAAACGAGTTCAGGGTGACGACAGTGTTTCGCTTGAAGGCCGTATCACCGTCGTCCCGGACCTGATCCGGGACCGCTGGCAATTCTTCAGGCGCTATCGTGCAGGACGGCGCCTCGCCGAGAGTTGGGCGATGCGAGGCCAGCGGTCCTGGGGCAAGCCTGGGACGACGTGTTCGGATCAATCGCCTTTCCGCGAACTCAGCCCAGTACTTCGCTGACCGGCACGTAATCGTAGCCGAGTTCCGTCGCGACGGCCTCGAACGTCACTTTGCCGGCATGGACGTTGAGCCCGTTCGCCAGGTGCGGATCGGCTTTGAGGGCCGCCTTCCAGCCCAGGTTGGCGATCGCCAGGGCATGGGGCAGGGTCACGTTGTTGAGCGCGTAAGTGCTGGTGCGCGCGACGGCGCCCGGCATGTTGGCGACGCAGTAGTGGACGATGCCGTCGACCACGAACGTCGGCTCGGCATGGGTGGTGGCGTGGCTGGTCTCGAAGCAGCCGCCCTGGTCGATGGCGACGTCCACCAGCACCGCGCCGGGCTTCATCGTGCCCAGCATCTCGCGCGTCACCAGCTTGGGCGCGGCGGCGCCGGGGATCAGCACGGCGCCGATCACGAGGTCGGCCTCGGCCACGCTTTCGGCCAGGTTGGCGGTGCTGGAGAAGCGGGTCTTGGCGCGCGCCTCGAAGTGGATGCCCAGGCGTTCGAGCACATCCGGGCTGCGGTCGAGGATGGTCACGTCGGCGCCGAGGCCGACGGCCATCTGCGCGGCGTTGAAGCCCACCACGCCGCCGCCGATCACCGCAACCTTGCCCGGCATCACGCCCGGCACGCCGCCCAGCAGCACGCCGCGCCCGCCATGCGCCTTTTCCAGCGCCGTGGCGCCGGCCTGGATCGACATGCGACCCGCGACCTGGCTCATCGGCTTGAGCAGCGGCAATTGCCCGCCGGGGCCGGTGACGGTTTCATAGGCGATGGCGGTGACGCCGGACTTCACGAGGTCTGCGGTCTGCTCGGGGTCGGGGGCGAGGTGGAGGTAGGTGTAGAGAATCTGGCCCTCGCGCAGCATGGCGCGTTCGCCCGCCTGCGGCTCCTTGACCTTCACGACCATCTCGCAGCCCTCGAAGACGTCCTTCGCGGTGGCGACGATCGTGGCGCCCTGCCGGACATAGTCCGCGTCGCTGGCGCCGATGCCGAGACCCGCGCCGCTTTCCACCCAGACTTCATGCCCGTGCGCCGCGAGTTCGCGGGCGCTTTCCGGCGTCAGGCCGACGCGATATTCGTGGTTCTTGATTTCCCGGACGGTACCGACACGCATATTCTGGACTCCGACAAAATTCTCTCCTGCCGGTGAGATACACCCGTGGCCCCGCAAAGTTTCACCGAAATGGCCCTTGTCAGAATGCGGAACAGGAATATTTCCCACGCCTGAAACAAACGGCAAGAGAATTTTCCATGAACCGGGCGGACCGCGCACTTCTCGAAGCGTTGCAAGCCGATTCATCGCGATCGATCGCCGAACTGGCGGCGCTGGTGAATCTCTCGTCCTCGGCCTGCCACCGGCGCATCAGGGCGCTGGAGGAGCAGGGCCTGATCACCGGCTATGCCGCGCGGGTCGATCCCCGGCGGCTGGGGCTTTCGGTGGAAGTCTTCGTGGAGATCACGCTCACCAGCCAGAGCCGCGACGCCATGGAGCGTTTCGAACGCGCGGTGGGCGATTTCGACGACATCCTCGAATGCCACCTGATGTCCGGCACGGCGGACTACCAGCTTCGCGTCGCTGCCGCGGACCTCGATCACTACGACCGCATCCACCGCGACTGCCTGGCCCGCCTGCCCGGCGTCTCGTCCATGCGCACCAGTTTCTCGCTGCGCCGGATCAAGCGGTTCGCGGGCTATTCGGTGCCCTGATTTCCATCCTTTCGCCGATACACATGGCGAAAGGTCAGTGCGCGTCGCGCAGGCTCTGGGTCAGGATACGGTCGCGGGCGGCGCGAAGGTCGCCGGTCTCGTACTGGATCGAGAGACGTTCCCTGTCGCTGGAGCGGTAGGTTTCCTCGGCATTGTCGATCTGCTCCACCGAGAGGCCGAGCACTTCCAGCGCCTCGCGGCCCATGACGACGGCCGATTCCATCACTTCGCGGACCATGAAGGTGACGGGTGCATCCTTGAGCCGGATCATCGCGCGGCGATCGTAGACGCGCGCGACGATGCGGGCGTCGGGGAAGGCCTGGTGGACGTTCTGGAGGAAGCTGTCGGAAAGCTGGTCCCCGTCGATGCAGAACACGATCATCTGCGCATGACCTGCGCCTGCCTGGCGGAGGAGGTCGATGCGGGTGCCGTCGCCGAACCAGACTTTCGCGCCGAAGCCGCTGGCCACGTCGATCATCTCGATGTCGGTGTCGATCAGCGTCACCTGGATCTCGGCGGCGATCAGCACTTGCGCCACGGTCTGGCCGAAGCGGCCATAGCCGACCACCAGCGCGCTGGCGCCGTCCTTGCGCGGGCCTTCGCGGGTTTCCTTGCTCACCGGCATCTCGCGGATGCGCGCGGTGGCCATCATCAGGAACGGGGTGGTGACCATCGACAGCGTGACGATGGCGCTGAACAGGCTGGCGGCCTGCGGCTCGATCAGCCAGGCGCTCTGGGCCTGGGCGAAGAGCACGAAGCCGAATTCGCCGCCCTGGCTGAGCAGCAGGCCCAGCGCCAGCGCGCTGCGCCAGTTCATGCGGAACAGCAGGCCCAGCCCGAAGATCACCGAGGCCTTCACCGCGATCAGGGCCAGCGCCATGGCGGCGACGAACAGCGGCCGCTCGGCAATGGCGGAAAGGTCCAGCATCATGCCCACCGACATGAAGAACAGGCCGAGCAGGATCGAGCGGAACGGCTCGACATCGGCCTCCAGCTCGTGGCGATAGGGGGTATCGGCCAGCATGACCCCGGCGATGAAGGCGCCAAGCGCGGTCGAGAGGCCCAGCGCCTGCATCAGCGCGGCCGAGGCGATGACCGTAAACAGCGCGGCGAAGACGAACATCTCGCGTTCGCCGAGATTGCCGATCAGGCGGAACAGCGGCCGGATCAGGAAACGCCCGGCCATGATGAGGCCAAAGATCGCCGCCAGCGTTTCCAGCACCAGGATCCAGCCCGGAGGGCCTTCGGGCAGGTGCGGGTTGCGGTTCATCGCCGCAATGATCGTGATCAGCGGGATGATCGAAAGGTCCTGGAACAGCAGGATCGCGAAGGATCGCTCGCCGAACGGCGTGTTCAGGCGCCCCGCGCTCTGGAGCATCGGCAGCACCTGCGCGGTCGAGGACAGCCCCAGCGGAAGTCCCAGCGCCAGCGAGGCGGCGACGCTGAAGCCGGTCGAATAGAAGATCACCGCCGAAACCGCGAGACCGCAGAGCGCAACCTGAAGGAAGCCCAGCCCGAAGATCTCGTTGCGCATCCGCCAGAGCCGCCGCGGCGCCAGTTCCAGGCCGACGATGAACAGCAGCAGCGTGATCCCGAGTTCCGCGATCCCCAGCTTGTTCTCGGCATCGCCGACGAGACCGAACGCGTAAGGACCGAGAATCGCCCCCGCGAGCAGATAGCCCAGGGTCGCACCCAGGCCGAGGCGGCGGAACAGCAGCACGAAGGCCAGTGCCGTGCCCAACAGCAGGAAGCCGTCCTTCAGCAGGAATGCCTGGGTATGATCTTCCATCGGGGTCTTTCGGGCCTTGAGCGATAATCGTGCGTGCGAACGGCCTTCTTAGGGCGTCGTGCTGCGGTGCGTAACCCTAGACGGAGGCATAGGGGTAGAAAAGGAGGCCGGATGGCACGCCGTCGTCCCGGACTTGATCCAAGACCGCTGTCCGGGCCGCGCCTTGCTCGCAGGATTGCGCCTCAAGTATTGCCAGCGGTCCCGGATCAAGTCCGGGACGACGGCTTCTCAGCGCGGCAAGATACCCGTGCAGACGTATTTCAACACCAGACCGTCCTCATCCGTCCACTGCACCGGGGAGAGGGCCGGGCTGGCGTCGCGCCAGTCGCGCAGCAGGGTGCCGTCCGGGCGGACGATCCGCCAGTGATGCGACAGCGCGCGGCTTCCGGCGCAGTCCACCGCGCGATCGGTGTAGAGCAGGGTCCCCTTGGGATATCCCGCATTGGCCCGCAGCAGGACCTGCATCTGCGTGAACTGCCGCCCGATCATGCCGCTACGCAGGCTGGCGCGATCGATGTAGACGCGGCGGCCCAGCAGGTTCTCCACATTCGGCACGAAGAGACGCTGCCACTGCGCCGCCGTACTGGCCGCGACGGCAGGCCCCGCCAGAAGGCCTAGGAGCAAGCCCAGCAGCAGGAGGCAGCGTCCAAACCCGCGCATCAGAGCGGGCTGCCGTTCTCGTCGCGGTAGATGTCGCGGCGGCCGACATGGTTGGCGGGGCCGACGTAGCCGTCGTTCTCCATGCGCTCCACCCATTTGGCGGCGGTGTTGTAGCCCACGCCCATCTGGCGCTGCAGCCAGGATACCGAGACCTTCTGGTTCTCGAACACCAGCTGGCAGACCTGCCGGTACTTGCGTTCTTCCGGCTGGTCGGAGGCGGTGGCGTCGAGGTCGTCGAAGCCGAACGAGCCTTCCTCCGGCTCGTTGGTAACGGCATCGACGTAGTCGGGCTTGCCTTGCGCGCGCCAGTGATCGGCGACGTGTTCGACTTCCTCGTCCGAGACGAAGGGGCCGTGGACGCGCTTCACCGGGTCGGAGCTGGGCTTGTAGAGCATGTCGCCCTTGCCCAGCAGCTGCTCGGCGCCCTGCTCGCCCAGAATGGTGCGGCTGTCGATGCGGCTGGTGACGGCGAAGGAAACGCGGGTCGGCAGGTTGGCCTTGATGACGCCGGTGATGACGTCCACCGAAGGGCGCTGCGTCGCCATGATCAGGTGGATGCCCGCCGCGCGGCTCTTCTGCGAGAGGCGCTGGATCAGCACTTCGATTTCCTTGCCGACGGTGACCATGAGATCGGCCAGTTCGTCGACGATGAGCACGATCTGCGGCAGCGTCTCGTAATCGAGCTGGCGATCTTCATACAGTTCTTCGCCCGTTTCGGGGTCGAAGCCGATCTGGATGCGGCGGCCGAGTGGCTTGCCCTTGGCGGCGGCGGCGCGGACTTTCTCGTTGAAGCTGGCGAGGTTGCGGACGCTGATCTCGCTCATCTGGCGATAGCGGCGCTCCATTTCCTCCACCGCCCACTTCAGCGCGCGAACGGCCTTGGGTGGTTCGGTGACGACCGGCGAGAGCAAGTGCGGGATATCGTCGTAGCTCTTGAGTTCCAGCACCTTGGGATCGACCAGGATCAGACGGCACTGGGCCGGCGTCAGGCGATATAGCAGCGAGAGCAGGATCGTGTTGAGGCCGACGGACTTACCGGAGCCCGTCGTACCGGCCACCAGCAAGTGCGGCATCGTCGCAAGGTCGGCCACGACCGGCTCGCCGGCGATGTCCTTGCCCAGAATGATCGGCAGCATGCCCTTGTGGCTGGCGAAAGCCTCGGAGGCGACCATCTCCTTGAAGGAGACCATCTGGCGGTCGGCGTTGGGCAGTTCGATGCCCATGACGGTGCGCCCCGGGATCGAGGAGACGCGGGCCGAGATTGCCGACATGTTGCGGGCGATATCGTCGGCCAGGCCGATCACGCGGCTGGCCTTGATGCCGGGGGCCGGTTCCAGTTCGTACATGGTGACGACCGGGCCGGTGCGCACGGCGGTGATCTCGCCCTTGACGTTGAAGTCGTCCAGCACGGTTTCCAGCAGGCGCGCGTTGCGCTCCAGGCTGAGCTTGTCGATCTTGGGCTGCGAATTGGGCGGCGGATCGTTCAGCAGGTCGAGCCCGGGCAGCGCGAATTTGTCGAACATGTCCTTCTGGCGATTGCCGATGTTGAGCTGCGCGGGGGCGGGGCTGGCCTTGGGATCGCTGATTTCCGGCGCCTTGCGGGGCTTTTCGGCCGGACCGCCGGCCATGGCCGGTGCATCGATGCGGGGGGCGGAGCGGGGCCTGTCCTCGGCCTCGTCCTCAGGCTTGGCGCGTTCCGCAGCGGCGGCGGCGAGCTTGCCGGAAGCGGGGCCGGAAATGAGGGCACCGGCGCCGTCCTTCTTGAGGCGGCCGATGCGGCCGGGCAGGGTCAGCAGCCGCAGCCAGTCCACCGCGAAGACCTGCCCCATCAGTGCAACGCCTGCCAGCGCGCAGAGCAGCGCCAGCACCAGCTTGATCCAGCCCTGGACCACTTCGGGCGCGAATGCGGCAAGCCCGGCTATGCCCTTGGCGCCGAGCAGGCCGGTGATGCCGCCCATCGAGGCGGGCAGCACGCCGCCGGGGGCGGTGAACACCATGGACATGACGGTGGCGATCAGCGTCATGGCGATGGCCAGCACCGCCACCGGGCGCCACCAGCGCTGGTTGGAATGCTCGATCTCGTTGTCGTCTTCCTCGACCAGCAGCCAGAGCTTGCGCGCGAAGACGTAGAGCAGCGGCACGAAAAGCGCGGCAACCGGACCGAACAGCACCAGCGCGCGTTCCGCCACCCAGGCGCCGACCGGACCCATCCAGTTCTGCGCCGGACCGCCCGCCGCGGTTGAAGCGGAAGGGTCTGTCTGGTGATAGCTCACCAGTGACAGCGCCAGGAACGCCATGGCCGCGAACAGTGCCAATGCCCCGCTCAATTCGGAGGCGCGGCGCAGCGAGCGCTTGAGGACGGCGCGCCAGTTCGGCTTGGTGATGCGCCGTCCTGGCGCGAGGGGCCGGGTGGCCATTGGAAATTCCCCTGAAGATCGGGCCGTTGATCAGGCCTCGGATAATGCGCCGTGGCGGGACTCGCCGTCAAGAATGGATCGGGAACAGGCTTGTGGGCTAACTGGCAAGCCCCTGGATTGCGGCCCATTTCCGCGACGGCAACGTGCGCGCCCGATGCACTGTCATGCCGCCCAGTGCAATCGCCGGCACGCCGGCACGTGCCGCGAGGAGGTGGAAACGTACCCGGCCGAGCGATGCGGCGCCGGGATGGGAGCGGGTCGGGAACACCGGCGATAGCAGTACGGCATCGGCGCGGGAGCGATGGGCGGCGGCCAGTTCGCGCAGGGAATGCACGGTGATGAGACGCAGGGTGGCGGGGCCGGAGGCCAGCTTTTCGGCTGCCGCATAGGCGCCGTCCGCTCTCCAGGCCCGTGCTTCCCGTGCCGACCCGGATAGCACCACGCAGTGCCCGAAACGTCGCGCGATTCGGCGGAGAAGCTCGAACCGGGCGCGCCGATCGGCGGGGGGGAGATGATAGTGCCGATAGATCAGCCCCGACCCACGCGGCAGGCGGGCGAGTGCCCGTTCCAGCGCGGCATCGTTGCGGGCATCGCTGATCAGCCAGATCTGGGGAAGAGGCGGGTGGCGGTTCGGCACGAAGCCGCTATAGCAGCGCGCCATGGATCAGCCAGCAACTCCTCTCGCAGACATTCGCGCCCGCATCGCCCAGTCCGCCCGCATTGCCGGACGCAAGGCGGATTCGGTCGAACTCGTCGCCGTTTCCAAGATGCATCCCGCCGAGGCCATCGCCCCCCTCATCGCGCAGGGCCAGCGCGTGTTCGGCGAGAACCGCGTGCAGGAGGCCGAGGCCAAGTGGCCCGCGCTGCGCGAGGAAAACCCCGATGTGCGCCTGCATCTGGTCGGCCAGCTTCAGTCGAACAAGGCCGAAGATGCGCTGGCGCTGTTCGACTGCATCCACTCGCTCGACCGCCCCTCGCTGGTCGCCGCGCTGGGCAAGGCCATGGACCGGACCGGCCGCCGCGTGCCCTGCTTCGTGCAGGTCAATATCGGCGCCGAAGACCAGAAGGGCGGCTGCGCCATCGCCGAAGTGCCCGCCCTGCTGGCCGCCGCGCGCGATGCGCAGATCCCGGTGGAAGGCCTGATGTGCGTACCGCCCCAAGGCATCGAGGCCGCGCCGTTCTTCGCGCTGCTGGCGAAGATCGCGGCGGACAACGGGGTGTCGCAGCTTTCGATGGGCATGAGCGAGGACTTCGAAACGGCGGTGATGCTGGGCGCGACCCATGTGCGCGTGGGCAGTGCGTTGTTCGGCGCGCGAGGTTAAACCTCTGCAATGCCCGTCGTCCCGGACTTGATCCGGGACCGCTGGCCGAGCCACGCTAGGCCCGATGGGCAGCGGCGGCTTCACCTACATCATGACCAACCGTGAATTCGGCGTACTCTACGTCGGCGTCACGGCGGATATCCACGCGCGTATCGCGCAACACCGCGAAGGGCGTGGCTCGGAATTTTGCCGGAAATATGGGCTCGACAGGCTGGTGGTGGTCGAGCCTCACGCCACGATTCAGGAAGCGATAGCGCGCGAAAAGCAGCTCAAGCGTTGTCGGCGTGAGTGGAAACTTGAGCTGATCGAGAGCGCAAATCCGCTTTGGGAGGACTTGGCGGCTTACTTATAGGTGGGTGGGCGCGGCCAGCGGTCCCGGATCAAGTCCGGGACGACGTATAGGCTATACGTTCACTCGGCCGCGCCCCCTATCTCAGTTCGGCGTATCCAGCTCGTTGCCGGTCAGCGTCACCACATGGAGCAGGTTTGTCGAACCCGGCACGCCGAAGGGTACGCCGGCCAATGCCACTAGGCGGGTGCCGGCGGCGCCGAAGCCGTGGCGCAGGGCCATGCGCTTGCCCTTGGCGATCATCTCCTCGAAGCTGCCGATGTCCTTGGTGATGACATTGTGTGCGCCCCAGAGCAGGGCGAGGCGGCGCGCGGTCTTCTGCGAGGGCGTGAGCACCAGCATCGGTGCGGCCGGGCGTTCGCGGGCGACGCGCCGGGCCGAGCCGCCCGAGCCGGTGAAGACGATGATGCCCTCGATCGGCAGGGTATCGGCGATCGTCGCGCAGGACGCCGAAAGCGCGTCGGCGGTTGTGGCGTCGGGCGGGGTCTGGGTGAGGTGGATCCGTTCGCGGTAGGTGGAGTCGGTTTCCACTTTCACGGCAATGCGGTCCATGATCGTCACCGCTTCCACCGGCCACTGGCCTGCTGCCGTCTCGGCCGAGAGCATGACGGCATCGGCGCCGTCGTAGACCGCATTGGCGACGTCGGAGACTTCGGCGCGGGTGGGCGAGGGGCTGGTGATCATCGATTCCAGCATCTGCGTGGCCACCACCACCGGCTTGCCGATGGCGCGCGTCTTGGCGATGATGTGCTTCTGGATCGGCGGCACTTCCTCGGGCAGGAGTTCCACGCCGAGATCGCCGCGCGCGACCATGATGCCGTCGGACAGTTCGATGATCCCGTCGATGGCATCGACCGCGGCGGGCTTCTCGATCTTCGACATCAACGCGCAGGCCCCGCCGATCAGGCGGCGCGCCTCGGCCACGTCCTCGGGACGCTGGACGAAGGAAAGGCCGATCCAGTCGGCGCCCTGATCCACCGAGAAGGCGAGGTCGCGGCGGTCCTTGTCGGTGAGGGCGGGCACCGGGACGATGGCGTCCGGCACGTTCACGCCCTTGCGATCGGAGATGAAGCCGCCGACTTCGGCGGTGCAGAGGATCGAATCGGCTTCCGGCTTGATCACCACCAGGCGCAGCTTGCCGTCGTCGATCAGCAGGCGCTGGCCCTTTTCGAGAATGCCGAAGAGTTCGGGATGCGGCAGGCAGACGCGGTTCTCGTCACCCGGGGTGGGATCGCGGTCGAGCGTGAAGTGGGCGCCGTGGCGGATGAAGGCCTTGCCTTCCGCGAATGTGCCGACGCGCAGCTTGGGGCCCTGGAGATCGCACAGTATCGCCACGGGCCGCATCAGGTCCTTTTCGACCGCGCGGATATTGGCGATGGTTTCGCGGTGGGTATCGTGATCGCCGTGGCTCATGTTGACGCGGAAGGCGTCGGCGCCGGCTTTCAGCAGCTTGGCGATCGTCTCCTTGTCGCGGCTGGCCGGGCCGAGCGTGGCGAGGATCTTCACCTTGCGCTGGCGCTTGATCCCGCGATGGTGCGGCGAACGGCGAAACGGAGGGGTGGTTGCCAAAATCTGTCTGCCTCTCTTTCGATATTTCGCCGACATATGGCAAAGGCGGCATGACAAACCAAGGACGATTGGCAGAAATATGAACGGAAACGACCAGATCGATCAACTGGATGACGCCGTGGCGGCAGCGGCCTTTCGCCGCCTGGTGCGTCACCTGCAGAACCGCCACGATGCGCAGAACGTCGACCTCATGGGCCTGGCCGGATTCTGCCGCAACTGCCTGGCCGACTGGATCCGCGACGCCGGCTTCGAAGGCGACAAGGCAGCGGCGCGCGAAGTGATCCACGGCATGCCTTTCGGCGAATGGAAGGACGCCTATCAGACCGAGGCGACGCCGGAGCAGCTCGCGCGGATGGAAGAAAGCCTGAAGAAGAACGGCGGCGGGCACTGAGCCGGAAGGCTTCGCGCAGGGCCGTTCGCTTTCGTGGCTCAATGTCTGTTTGGAAAATGCCCGTACGGGCATTTTCAGAGCGGCACCGGCCCACGCCCCCACCCTACCACCCAACGGTAGTATCCTGCGGGTGGTAGGGTGGGGGCGTGGGCCGGTGCCGCTCAAATTCGCTTTCAGCGAATTTCCGAACGAACTCTCAGGAACTCGCCAGCTTCATGATCACCAGTCCGGCAAGGATCAGGCCTGCCGCGGCTAGGCGCATGGCGCTGGCGGTTTCGCCCAGAAACACGATGCCGAAGATGAAGGCGCCCAGCGCGCCGATTCCGGTCCAGACCATGTAGGCGGTGCCCAGCGGCAGGACGCGCATCGACCAGGAGAGCAGGCCGAAGCTCGCAAGCATCGCCAGGATCGTGATCACGCTCGGCCAGAGCCGGGTAAAGCCGTGGGACTGCTTCATGGCGGAAGCCCAGACGACTTCGAACAGTCCGGCAATGACGAGAACGATCCAGGGCACGGCGCAACCTTCTTCAACGGGTTGCCGGGCCGTCCCGGTCTTGAGGCTCCGCAAGGGAGGCAGGAACGTGGTCGCTGCAGGGGTCCCTTAGGGGAAGGGGGTGCGGGAGGCAACTTCGTGACTTATTCCCTGTTTGCGCACAGGATTTCCACAGCCCCCCGCTTTGCCCGAATCCGTTGCAGCCGCTATCAGCCCGCGCCACACCGATTCACACGATATTATCCCGGAGCATTACCCGATGGCCGAAACCACCGACGATCGCCTGCGCCTGCTGATCGAGCGCGTCGAGCGCCTTGAAGAGGAAAAGAAGGGCATCTCGGACGACATCCGCGACGTCTACAACGAAGCCAAGGCAGTGGGCTACGACGTCAAGATCATGCGCCAGATCGTGCGCATCCGTAAGATGAAGCCGGATGACCGCCGCGAAATGGACATGCTGCTGGACACCTACAAGACCGCCCTCGGCATCGACTGAGAGTCCGTTTGAAAAATGCCCGAAAGGGCATTTTAGAACGGCACCGGCCCGGGCTCACACCCGGCAGGTTCCCTATCCGCCGAGTTGCACCAGCAGCAGGGTCGCCGCATTGGCGCCGGCATGCTGGAGCATCGCGGCGGGCAGGCCGATGCGTTGGCGCGTGAAGCCCAGCAGCAGGGCTGCCCATAGCTGCGGCAGGACCAGCGGCAGCGAGGCTATCGACGCGCTCGGGTAGTTCGTCAGGTGAACGCCTGCGAAGACCAGCGCCGCGATCCAGAATACCGCCGGATAGGCTCTCACATACCATCCCGGCGGCGAGCGGCGCTCGCGCAGGGCGAACCAGCCGCCGATCGCGGCCAGGGCCAGCGCCGCCAGTAGCGCGACCAGGACCAGCGGAGGCATGGCCGCCGCAAAGATCGCCGCCACCGCGAAAAGAACTGCGCAGCCCAGCAGCCAGAGCGCGCGCGGGCGCCCGGTCTGCCATCCCCGGAACACAAGTTCCTCTCCGACCGGCGCGATCAGTACCGTGAAGGGAAGCAGCCAGCCGGGCGGCAGTTTGTCGAAGGCGCTGGGCGGCGACAGGTGCATGGCCTGCTGCCACAGCGAAATCAGCGGCAGCAGCACCAGGATCAGTCCGCCGACATGAAGCACCTCCAGCATGCCGAGCATCGACCAGCCCCGGCGCGAACCAAGGCCGATAGGCGTGAGGAGCGCGGGCCGCTTCAGGAAGCGCAGCAGTTCCCGGGGCAGTTCCCGGGCCAGTTCCCGCAGCAGGGCGGGAGGGGCGGCATGGTCGGATCGGGTAGCCATGACCCCAATCTAACCCGGTTTTTCTTTTCAAATCGTTGGGATCGCTCGTCTGGGCGGATTTGCTGCACGCTGCGGTCCATCGGCCTGCACGGAACGGGCGGTTGCCCTTGGGTGCCGCCCTGTTGTAAGGCGCGCTCCGCATTATTTAGCGCACATCATTCACCGGACCTCAATCTCCGGGCCTCGCGGACCTCTTCCGCAGGCAGGCAGACGAGCGAAGCAAGAGCGGACCCATGGCAGGCCATTCCAAATTCAAGAACATCATGCACCGCAAGGGCGCGCAGGATAAGAAGCGCTCGGCGCAGTTCAGCAAGCTCAGCCGCGAAATCACCGTCGCGGCCAAGATGGGCATGCCCGACCCGGACATGAACCCGCGCCTGCGCGCCGCCGTCAACGCGGCCAAGGCGCAGTCGATGCCCAAGGACAACATCCAGCGCGCCATCGACAAGGCCAGCAAGGGCGATGCCGAGAACTACGAGGAAGTGCGCTACGAGGGCTACGGCCCCGGCGGCGTCGCCCTCATCGTCGAGGCGCTGACCGACAACCGCAACCGCACCGCCACCAACGTGCGTACCGCTTTCTCCAAGAACGGCGGTAACCTGGGCGCGAGCGGCGCGGTTTCGCACGGCTTCGAACGTCTCGGCCTGATCGAGTACCCCGGCAGCGCGGGTGACGAGGACAAGGTTCTCGAAGCCGCCATCGAAGCCGGTGCGCAGGACGTCGAGAGCGACATGGGCGACGGTGACGAGAACCCCGGCAGCCACCAGATCTGGGTCTCGGTCGATTCGCTCCACGAAGTCGCCCGCGAGCTGGAAAAGGTCCTGGGCGAAGCCGAGGGCGTGAAGCTGGCGTGGAAGCCCAACCTCAGCGTCGATGTCGATGCCGACACCGCCGGTACGCTGATGAAGCTGGTCGACACGCTCGAGGACGACGACGACGTCCAGACCGTCTGGGGCAACTACGAGATCTCCGACGAAGTCATGGAAAAGCTCGGCTGAGCTGAAGCCATGATCATCATCGGGCTCGATCCGGGCCTGACCTGCACGGGCTGGGGAATCGTTGCCAAGAGCGGCAGCCGCCTCAGCCACGTCGCCAACGGACAGATCCGCACCGACGCCAAGGCCGGGATGGCCGAACGGCTGGTCGAGCTGGACGCGGCACTGACCGACGTGATCCTCCACCATCGCCCCGATGCGGGCGCGGTGGAGGAAGTCTTCGTCAACGTGAACCCGCAGTCGACGCTCAAGCTGGGTCAGGCGCGCGGTGTCGCCATGCTGTCGATCGCGCGCGCCGGGCTGCCGGTGGCCGAATATTCCACCAAGGTCATCAAGAAGGCGCTGGTCGGCACCGGCGGGGCCGACAAGAAGCAGATCCAGCACATGCTGAAAGTCCTGCTGCCCGGCGTGAAGCTGGCGGGCGAGGATGCCTCCGACGCGCTGGCCGTGGCCATTACCCATGCCAATATGCTCGGCAGCCACCGCTGATCTCGCGGGCGTTTGCGAGGATCGACAGGCGATGGCCTGAGAGGGCTGGCGCGGTGCAATAGTTCCTGCCATAGGAACAAACCATGATCGCCAAGCTTACAGGTCTGCTCGACGACACCGGCCCCGACTGGGCGATCATCGACGTGAACGGCGTCGGTTATCTTGTCCATTGTTCGGCGCGCACGCTCGACCATCTCGGCATCCGGGGGGACAAGGTCGTCGTCCATACCGAGATGCAGGTTTCCGAGACCGACCAGCGCCTGATCGGCTTCACCAGCGGTGCGGAGCGCAACTGGTTCCGCCTGCTGACGGCAGTGCAGGGGGTCGGTTCGAAAGTCGCGCTGGCGATCCTCTCGGCGCTGACCACCGAGGAATTGCAGCGTGCCTGCGCGGGCGGCGATAGCGCCATGGTCGCGCGCGCCAACGGCGTCGGGCCGAAACTCGCCAGCCGTATCGTCAACGAACTCAAGGACAAGGCAGGCGGCATGCCCACCGCGCCCGGAGCGCCCGGTATGGCCGCCGTCGCGGCGCCTGCCGGATTTTCCAGCGCCGATGCCGTCTCCGCGCTCCAGAACCTCGGTTTCAAGCCTGCGGTCGCCAGCATGGCGGTCGGCAAGGCCGTGGAGGAACTGGGCGAGGATGCAGGGCTGAACGATCTAGTCCGCGTGGCGCTGAAGAGGGCGGCGGGGTGAACTCTCCCTTTCACCAAACACCACGTCATCCTGAACTCGTTTCAGGATCCATCCCTCGGTTTGCCCGGAACCATCGACGGCAAGCCCAACGCCATCGCCAGGTCCCGCCACTCCGGGTTTTCGGCATTGATAAGGTTGATCTTCCACCGGCGATGCCAGCGTTTCAACTGCTTCTCGCGCACAATGGCGCGTTCCATGTCACCGAACAGCTCGAAATGAACGAGGCGGTGGACGGCGTATCGTGCCGTGAGGCCGGTAAGAACATCGTTCCGGTGCTGCCACAGACGGCGGATGAGATTCGATGTGACGCCAATGTAGAGCGTGCCGTAGTGCCCACTCGCGAGGATGTAGACGCAAGGCTGGCGTTCTTCCCGCATGGGCCAGGGTGTGCGGCCCGATGGATGCTGAAACAAGTTCAGCATGACCGGATTGCCAAGATTTCACCCACCATGTCCGCCAGATACTATCGTCACCCTGAACTTGTTTCAGGGTCCATTTCCCGTCACATGCCGATCCGATGACCGATAACCCCATCCTCACCTCCACCCGCCAGCCGGAAGACGCCGACGCGGCGCTTCGGCCGAAGACGCTGGCCGAATTCGTCGGACAGGCGGCGGCGAAGGACAATCTTCGGGTGTTCATCGAAAGCGCCAAGTCGCGGCGCGAGGCGATGGATCATACGCTGTTCTTCGGTCCTCCCGGCCTCGGCAAGACGACGCTGGCGCAGATCGTCGCCCGCGAGCTGGGTGTGGGGTTCCGCGCAACCAGCGGGCCGGTGATCGCCAAGGCGGGCGATCTGGCCGCGCTGCTGACCAATCTCGAACATGGCGACGTCCTGTTCATCGACGAGATTCACCGCCTCAATCCGGTGGTCGAGGAAGTGCTCTACCCGGCGATGGAGGACCGCGCGCTGGACCTCATCATCGGCGAGGGGCCCTCGGCGCGTTCGGTGCGGATCGACCTGCCGCCCTTCACGCTGGTCGGCGCAACGACCCGGCAGGGGCTGCTCCAGACCCCGCTGCGCGACCGTTTCGGCATTCCGGTGCGGCTGCAGTTCTACACGGTGGAGGAACTGGAAAAGGTTGTCACGCGCGGCGCCGGGCTGCTCGGCATCGGCATGGACAAGGGCGGGGCGACCGAGATCGCCCGCCGTTCGCGCGGTACGCCGCGCGTGGCAGGGCGGCTGATGCGCCGCGTGCGCGACTTTGCCCATGTCGCCGGGTCGGACGTGATCAGCCGCGAGATCGCCGACGATGCGCTGACGCGGCTGGAAGTCGATTCCATCGGCCTTGATGCGCAGGATCGGCGCTATCTCAGGATGATCGCCGGGATCTACAAGGGCGGCCCTGTGGGCGTCGAGACGCTGGCGGCGGGCCTGTCCGAACCGCGCGACACCATCGAGGAAGTGATCGAGCCCTATCTGATCCAGCTCGGCCTGATCGCCCGCACGGCGCGGGGGCGCTGTCTCAACGATCACGGCTGGCAGCACCTCGGCATGACGCCGCCCAATGGCGGGCCGCAGGGCGGTCTCTTCGATTCGGGCGGGACGGACGGCGCGTGATTTTCGCGCAATAAACTGTCGGGCGCGTTTACAGATGGATGGGGCGATAGTCCCGCTTCGGTACAGCTTGCCAGTTACCTGCGAAAACTAACGCATTTTCTGCATCGCCCTTGTCGAATCTCGGTAAATCCCATTGTACCGTTAGCCGCTCTCTGCGTTTGTCAGTTCAGGCCGGTCCCGATCCTTGTCGGTGGGGCCGAGCAGAACGAAGAGAGAGACGATCATGTCGGTTCGGATGGCCCTCGCTAAACTGTCTGCCTGTGCGGCGGGCTGCGCTATCATTGGCGGCGGCGCGGTGCATGTGGCCGAAACGCAGAGCAAGACGGTCGAATATCGCAAGGTCAAGATGGCCAAGACCGCCAAGCCGGTGCGTCCGGCCAAGCGGCTGATCAAGAAGGACCCGCCGCGCGAAGTGAAGCGCGCGCGCCGCATCATCGAGCGTCCCGACATGCCGCAGACCGCCTATGTCCCGCTGCCCCCGGCCTATGTGCCGCCTGCACCGGCGCCGGTCTATGCGGGCGGTGGCGGCGGTGCGCCTGCGGTGATCGGCGGCGGCGGTGGTGGTTTCGGCGGCTTTGGCGGCGGCTTCTTCGGAGGATTCTTCGGCGGCGGCGGTTCGGGCGGCGGCAACGTGATCATTTCCTCGACCTCCAGCGGCGGCTCCACGTCGAGTTCCTCCTCGACCGGCGGGTTGACGACCACCGGCGGTTCGACCTCCACCTCCAGTTCGACGGGCGGCCTGACCACGACGACGACCGGGGGCTCGACTTCGACGTCCAGTTCCACGGGCGGCGTCACCAGTACCACGAGCACCGGGGGGATCACGTCCACCACGACCTCGTCCAGCTCGGGCGACGTTTCGACGAGCACCAGTTCCTCGACGTCCTCTTCCACGTCGTCCTCGACTTCGTCGAGCACGTCTTCTTCGAGTTCTTCCTCGACCTCGAGTTCCTCATCGACCTCGACGTCCTCGGGCGGCGACAATCCGCCGCCCCCTCCGCCGCCTCCGCCACCGACCGATGTTCCCGCACCGCCGATGCTGATCCTGTTCGGCGCTGCGGCTGCGGCGGTGATCGGCCGCCAGCGCCTGGCACGCAAGAAGTCCGCCTGAGGGGGGCAGCCGGCCAGGGCCGCGCATGGCGGCCGGGCTGGAGAAAGGGGTGAGCACCGGGGGGCGCTCACCCCTTTTTCGTGTTCGGTCCATGCCCTGGGATGACGAGGGGAGCATGATGCGGCGTCAGGTTCCCTCTCGTCCACTAGCCACCGCGCAAAGAAAAACCCCGCCCCGCGCGAACGCGGGACGGGGTTTTCTTTAGCCTTTGCGGCTGGCGGCTGTTCAGGCGGCCAGCTTGCGCAGCACGTACTGCAGGATGCCGCCGTTGTTGAAGTATTCCACTTCGTTGGCGGTATCGATGCGGCACAGCGCGGTGAAGGTGAAGGTCGAACCGTCGGGACGGGTCACTTCCACTTCCACGTCCTGGCGCGGCTTGAGGCCGGCGACGCCCTTGATGGTGAAGGCGTCGTCCCCGGTCAGGCCCAGGGTCTGGCGGGTGTCGCCATCCTTGAACTGCAGCGGCAGCACGCCCATGCCGACGAGGTTCGAGCGGTGGATACGCTCGAAGCTCTCGACGATCACGGCGCGGACGCCGAGCAGGTTGGTGCCCTTGGCCGCCCAGTCGCGCGACGAGCCGGTGCCGTATTCCTTGCCGGCCACGACCACCATCGGGGTGCCCTGTGCCTTGTACTTCTCGGCCACGTCGTAAACCGGGAGGACCTCTTCGCCGAAGCGGCTCATGCCGCCTTCGATGCCGGCAACCATCTCGTTACGGATGCGGATGTTGGCGAAGGTGCCGCGCATCATGACTTCGTGGTGGCCACGGCGCGAACCGTAGGAGTTGAAGTCCGCCTTGGCGACCTGGTGCTCCATCAGCCACTTGCCCGCCGGGCTGTCGGCCTTGATCGAGCCGGCCGGGGAGATGTGGTCGGTGGTGATCGAATCGCCGAGAATCAGCAGGGGCTTCGCCTCGATGATGTCGCCCACCGGCGCCGGGGTCATTTCCATGCCCTCGAAGTACGGCGGGTTGGCGACGTAAGTCGAACCGGCGCGCCACGAGTAGGTTTCCGAACCGACGACGTTGATCGCCTGCCAGTGCTTGTCGCCCTTATAGACGTCTGCGTAGCGGGCCTGGAACATGCCGCGGTCGACGCAGGCGTTCATGGTCGAGCTGACTTCGAGGTTGGTCGGCCAGATGTCCTTGAGGAACACGTCGTTGCCGTCCTTGCTCACGCCGATCGGGGTGGTGGTGAAGTCTTCCACCACGGTGCCCTTCAGAGCGTAGGCGACGACCAGCGGCGGCGAGGCCAGGAAGTTGGCGCGCACGTCGGGCGAGACGCGGCCTTCGAAGTTGCGGTTGCCCGAGATCACGGCGCTGGCGACCAGGCCATTCTCGTTGATCGCCTTCGAGATCGGTTCCGCGAGCGGGCCCGAGTTGCCGATGCAGGTGGTGCAGCCGTAGCCGACCAGGTTGAAGCCGATGTTGTCGAGGTGCGACTGGAGACCGGCCTTTTCGAGGTAGTCGGTGACGACCTGCGAACCCGGCGCCAGCGAGGTCTTGACCCAGGGCTTGGGCTTCAAGCCCAGTTCGTCGGCCTTCTTGGCGACGAGACCGGCGGCAACCAGCACGCCCGGGTTCGAGGTGTTGGTGCAGCTGGTGATGGCGGCGATCATGACGTCGCCGTCACCGATGTCGAAGTCCTTGCCTTCCACGGGAACGCGGGCGGCGGTCTTCTTGTAGGTTTCGGCCATGTCCTTGTTGAACACGTCGTCCACGTCGGGCAGCGAAACCCAGTCCTGCGGACGCTTCGGGCCGGCCAGCGAGGGCACGACGGTCGACATGTCGAGTTCGAGGGTCGAGGAGAAGACCGGGTCGGCGGCGGCCGGGTCGATCCAGAAGCCCTGCTCCTTGGCATAGGCTTCGACGAGGGCGATCTGCTCTTCCTCGCGGCCGGTGAGGCGCAGGTAGTCGAGGGTCTTGTCGTCGATACCGAAGAAGCCGCAGGTGGCGCCGTATTCCGGGGCCATGTTGGCCAGCGTCGCGCGGTCGGCAAGGCTCAGCGAGGCGAGGCCGGGGCCGAAGTATTCGACGAAGCGGCCGACCACGCCGTGCTTGCGCAGCATCGCGGTGCAGGTGAGCACGAGGTCGGTGGCGGTGACGCCTTCCTGAAGCTCGCCGGTCAGCTTGAAGCCGACGACTTCGGGGATGAGCATCGAGACCGGCTGGCCGAGCATCGCGGCTTCCGCTTCAATGCCGCCGACGCCCCAGCCCAGCACGCCCAGGCCGTTGACCATGGTGGTGTGGCTGTCGGTGCCGACGCAAGTGTCGGGATAGGCGACCAGTTCACCGTTCTGGTCTTCGCTCGACCACACGGTCTTGGCGATGTTTTCCAGATTGACCTGGTGGCAGATGCCGGTGCCCGGGGGAACGGCGTAGAAGTTCGCGAGCGACTTGGAACCCCACTTGAGGAAGTCGTAGCGCTCCATGTTGCGCTCGTACTCGATCTCCATGTTCTCTTCGAAGGCCTTGGGGTGGCCGAACTCGTCAACCATGACCGAGTGGTCGATGACGAGGTTCACGGGGACCAGCGGGTTGATCTTGCTGGTGTCGCCGCCCAGGGTGGCGATGGCGTCGCGCATGGCGGCCAGGTCGACCACGCAGGGAACGCCGGTGAAGTCCTGGAGAAGGACGCGGGCCGGGCGGTACTGGATCTCTTCACCCGTGGTCGGGTTCTTCTGCCAGTCGGAGATCGCCTGGATGTCCTTGGTCGAGACGGTGAAGCCGCCGTCCTCGAAGCGAAGCAGGTTCTCGAGAAGGACCTTCATCGAGAAGGGAAGGCGCGAAACGTCGCCGATCTTTTCGGCGGCCTTCTTGAGGGAGTAGTAGGCGATCTGCTTGCCGCCGACTGTCATGGTGCTGCGGGTGCCGAGCGTATCCTGTCCGACCTGGGTCATTTGGGTATTATCCCCTTCTGTATGGAGCGTGCCACGGAAGAAGCGCGGCTATCCCGAAACCCACTAGCCCAGGTTACGGAAATGATCGCCGTGCTGCATCGCGACAAGCGGATTCTTCGGCCCCGCCGATGCGCGCTCGCGGCCATAAGGTCAAGGGGGCGCGGCGTGGTGACTAGGACTCGACATTTGCGTTTCTTGCACCTGTCCAGCAGCCGATAACGATCAGTATCGTACCGGCAACAGTCGGGATATCGAGGCGCTCTCCGAACATCAGCCAGCCGAGCAAGGCCGCCCAGAGAAAGCCGGTATATTCGATCGGCAGCAGCACCTGGGTCTCGGCGCGGGCATAGCCCCAGGAGAGAAACAGCAGGGCGCTGGTGGCCAGCGCCGCCCCGGCCAGGATCAGCAGCAGGCTGTGCCGGTCCGGCATGACCGCCAGCCACGGCGAAAATGCCAGGAAAATCAACGTCAGGAACAAGTTCTGGAACTGGGCGATCTCGACCGGCCGGGCCAGCAGCGCCTGCTTGCGTTGCAGGACAAGGTTGGCCGCATAGAACACGGCGGAGAGCAGGATGGCCGCCGTGCCTTCCGCCGCCTGCCCGGAATAGCTGCCCGATCCGAAGCGTCCGGCGCCGATCACCAGCACCCCCAGGATACCCAGGAGCGAGGCGACGACAGCCCGGCGGCGGATCGTTTCACCCAGCAGCAGGGCGGCGAAATAAAGCGCGATGATGGGTGAAATGAAGGAAATCGCGATTCCCTCGGCCATAGGAATTCGTACCAGGCCATAGAAAAACAGTGCCGCCATGGCCGAAGTGATCGCCGCACGCAGGGCATGGACCTTGAGCGCGGCACGCGACGGACGGGGGCGACCGGCAAAAAGCCAGAGCGGCAAGGTCAGGAGCGTGCCGAAGAGATTGCGCAGGAGCAGGGCGGTATAGACGCCGACGACCAGCGAGGCACCCTTGATCGTCGCATCCATGGCACTGAACGTGGCGATACCGGCAACGACGGCGAGCACCGGCATAGCCGAATTGTGGGCCGAATTGTGGGCCGAACTGCGGTGATGATCTTGAGAGGCGGCGGCGCTGTCCATGAGCATGCCTCTCGCTCCCGCCGCCAGCGGGTGCAAGTGCCCGTGCATGCAATTCATCGCAGGGTCAGGCGAAATCCTTGATACAGGCGCCATATGGGGGCAAAGCGGGGCATCATCGGCAGCCGATTTTCATCGGCTGCGTTTCTCCTTGCATCCCGTTTGCAGCAAAAGGGCAGGTTCAGGTCACAATGGCGAGTTTCATGAAGTTCGGTTGCAGCGTAGTGGCCGTCATTGCGGCGACGGGTCTCGCGGCGCAGCCGGCGCTTGCCCAGAAGACGACCGGGCAGGCGGAAGCGAAAAAGGCCGAGACTGGCAAGAAAAAGGCCGTATCGACGCCGACCTCGATCCTGCCGACGACCCAGTCCGTCCCGACAGCTCAGCCGACCGGCCAACCCACCACCAAGCCTGCGACGAAATCCGCCGCAAAGACTGCCGTGCAGCCTGTAGTCCCGCCGGTCGCGGTCCCGACGGCCATTCCCATGGTCTCGCAGCCCGTGGTGCAGGACGCGATCCTGGCCGAACCTGTGATGGCGTGGTCGCTGGCGGACGCCAAGGCGCTGCTCGCCGCCGTCGAATATATCGGCAAGGAAGGCCTTGTTCCGGGCGACTACCAGCCTGCGGCCCTGCGCACGGCGATCGCCAAGGGCGAGGGCGACGAGCTTGACGCATTGGCCAGCCGCGTGTTCGGCTGGCTGATCGAGGATCTGCGCGACGGCCGCACCCCGATGAAGGCGCGCGTGCAGTGGTTCGCGGTCGATCCCGACCAGGACGTGATGCCCACCGCGCAGATCATGGCCCAGGCCCTGTCGGAGCATGACGTGGGCGGCGTGGTCGCCAAGCTGGCCCCCACCAACCCGGACTATGCCGCGCTCAAGGCCGATCTCAATGCCACGCCGATGGCCAACAAGGCGCGCCGCGCGCTGATCCAGGCCAATATGGACCGCTGGCGCTGGCTGGCCCGTGATCTGGGCGATGTCTACCTCATGACCAATATCCCGGAATTCCAGCTCCGGCTGGTGGTCAGGAACAAGATCATCCGCAGCTACAAGACCGTGGTCGGCAAGCCGGGCCGCACGGCGACGCCGCAACTGGCCGAAACGGTCAGCGCGGTCGTGTTCAATCCCACCTGGACTGTGCCGCAGTCGATCGTGAAGGGCGAAGGTCTTGGTGCCAAGGTCCTGAACAATCCGGGCTGGGCACGCTCGGCGGGCTACAAGGCCACCAAGAACGGCGATGGTTCGATCACTGTGGTCCAGCAGCCGGGGGCGAACAATTCGCTGGGCCTGATGAAGATCGACATGCCCAACCCGCACGCGATCTACCTGCACGACACGCCCTCCAAGCAGTACTTCAACTCCGAAGTCCGCGCCTTCAGCCACGGCTGCATCCGCACCGAGCGCGCGGTGGAACTGGGCATGACGATGGCGATCCTGGGCGCGCAGAAGACGGCCACCGACGCCGCCGACATCTCACGCTCGGGCAAGTACACCAAGGTCGAGATGACGCGGACTTTCCCGGTCTACCTCACCTATTTCACTTATGCCCGCTCGATCGACGGCCAGCTCAAGCCGTTCAACGACCTCTACGAACGCGACAAGCCGGTGCTCGACAGCTTCGCGGCACCCCGCCAGCTCAAGACCACCCAGCGCGCCAGCGAGGAAGAGATCATCAAGCTGGATAACCCGCTCTAGGTCTCGCCCTAGGACTGATCGACTTCCAAGGCCCCGGTTAACGCGAGAGCGATTGCCGGGGCCTTGCCTCATGAAGCGGGGGTGGCCACCTAGGGGCTGTGGCCATCGAGGAAACCTGATCATGAGCGAGAACACCGACCGTGTCGGCGCGGCGACCGCGCGGATCGTCGAACTCGAAGCCGAACTCGAAGCCTCCGGCACCACCACGCGCGCCGAAGCCGAACTGGCCCGCGCCAAGGCTCTGCTGCATGACTGGGTGGAAAGCGTTGTCGCCGTCGTGGCGACGCCGGGCGTCGGGCGTGCCGTCCTGATCCATGACAACGGCACGGAATCGCGCATAGCTTCCCCTGATCTGCCTTTCCGACTGGCCGTTCCCGTTTCCTTCGAGCGCGGCGAGGGCTAGGCCGATCGAATGGTCTGGGATCTGCGACGGGCGCTGCTGCGCAAGGAGGAGTTCGAATCGGGGCGGCTCACCGATTTCGAATTCCGCGAAACCGTCCGCACCCTCAAACTGATGGCGCAGGCTTTCGAGGTCGATGAAGCCGGTGTGCTCGGCGCGCTGGTGGAGCACGGTTTCGAGGCGGCGCTATCCGCCTTTCCCGAAATGCTGGGCGAGGAAACGCGCGAGGCGGTTTGCTTGCGCCTGCGCGGGGATGCACGGCAGATGCTGATCCGCGAGCGCGGCGATCCCACGCCCTATCGCTTGGGGTAGGGCGCGGCATCCCATCCCCGCTCAGGCTGAGCTTGTCGAAGCCCTCCGCGAACTAGCGCCAGATCTCCTATCTTCGACAAGCTCAGGATGAGGGGAAGTGGCGGCCGCGGCGTTTCCGATGAAGTCAGGAACCTGTCTGGAACCGGCGCCGCAATCGCACCAGCACTTCATCGAGGCTGGAGAGAAAGCGCGAGCGATCGGTCTTGCTGAACGGCGGCGGCCCGCCGATGACATCGCCGCCGGCCCTGAGGTCTGCCATGATCGCCCGCGTGGCGATGGCGCCGCCGATCGAGGCCGCGGTGAAGGGCTTGCCGTTCGGCGCGACGACTTCGGCGCCGAGCTTGAGGCAGCGGTCGGCCAGCAGGATGTCGGCCGTGATCACCACGGTGCCGGGCGCGGTATTCTCGGCGATCCAGTCGTCGGCGGCGTCGAAGGCGTCGCTCACTAGCTTGCGCGCGATCAGCGGCGATTGTGGCACCCGGATCGGGCTGTTGCTGACGACCACCACCGGCACCTTGTAGCGCGCGGCGACCTTGTAGGTTTCGTCCTTGACCGGGCAGGCGTCGGCATCGATCAGAATGCGGATCATGCGGCCTCTTAGCGCCTTCGCAGCAGGATGGCTTGAAAATATCGTCGTCCCGGACTTGATCCGGGACCGCTGCCAAATCTTTAGGCGCAGGCTTGCGACGAGCCGCCTCTGGGCAAACGGATTGCCCTGCCGCGAGTTGGGCGAGGCTCGGCCAGCGGTCCCGGATCAAGTCCGGGACGACGGAATATCAAAATTGCCGCAGCACGCCTAGAAACGCCTCGCCATAGGCTTCCAGCTTGCGGGTGCCGACGCCGCCGATCTCGCCGAGTTCCGCCAGCGAAGCGGGACGGGCAGCGGCCATTTCGCGCAAGGTGGCGTCGTGGAACACCACATAAGGCGGGACCCCCGCCTCTTGCGCCAGGTCGCGGCGCAGCGCGCGCAGCGCCTCGAACAGCGGATCGCCGACCGGGTTGGCGCCGCCGTCCGCCGCGCCCTTTCCGCCCCGGCGCTTCTTTTCGCGCTTGGGTGGCACGACGATCATGACCGAAGCCTCGCCCTTGAGGATCTCGCGCGCGTCTCCGCCCAGCGACAGGCCGCCGTGTTCGGTCGGTAGCAGGCTGCCGCGTGCCTGCAAGGCGCGGGCAAGCGGTTTCAGCAGCGGCTGCTCGTCCGCGGTGAGAATGCCGAAGACCGAAAGCTGGTCATGCCCGCGCTGGAGCACGCGATCGTCGCTGGCGCCGGTCAGGACCTTTTCGAGATGGCCGAGGCCGTAGCTCTGGCCGGTGCGATAGACTGCCGAGAGCAGCTTGCGGGCGAGTTCGGTGACGTCGATCACCCCTGCCGGTTCGAGGCAGTTGTCGCAATTGCCGCAAGTCTGCGCGGGCGTTTCGCCGAAGTGGCGCAGCAGGACGGCGCGGCGGCATTCGGCGGTTTCGACCAGACCGGCCAGCGAATCGAGGCGCTGGCGTTCGCTCTGCAGCCGGTGCGGTTCGATTTCGGACAGGCGCTGGCGGGCGCGGGCGAAATCGTCGGCGCCCCAGAACATCACCGCGACCGAAGGGTCGCCGTCGCGCCCGGCGCGGCCGGTTTCCTGGTAATAGGCCTCGATCGACTTGGGGATCCCGGCATGGGCGACGAAGCGCACGTCCGGCTTGTCGATCCCCATGCCGAAAGCGACCGTGGCCACCATGACCATGTCTTCCGAGGCCACGAAGGCGGCCTGGTTGCGGGCGCGCACTTCGGGATCGAGCCCGGCGTGATAGGGCAATACGCGGCGGCCGGTGGCGGAGGCGAGCGTTTCGGCCAGCTGCTCGACGCGGGCGCGGGTGGGGGCGTAGACGATGCCGGGGCCCGGATTCTCGTCCATCACCGCCTTCAACTGCCGCATGGCATTGTCGCGTGGGCGGATGGCATAGCGGATGTTCGGGCGGTCGAACCCGGCAACGATCAGCCCTTCCTCGGCAATGCCGAGCTGGGCCAGGATATCCGTGCGGGTGTGATGGTCCGCCGTGGCGGTCAGCGCCAGGCGGGGCACTTCGGGAAAGGCATCGAGCAGCGGCTTCAGCAGCCGGTAGTCGGGCCGGAAATCGTGGCCCCATTCGGAAACGCAGTGCGCCTCGTCGATGGCGAAGAGGGCGACGCGGGACTGTTCCAGAAGTTCGCGGAAATGGGGCTGGCTGGCGCGTTCGGGGGCGATGTAGAGCAAGTCCAGCTCGCCCGCGCGGAAGCGGTCCATGGTCAGGCCGCGGTCGGCATCGGCGCTGGTCAGTGTGGCGGCGCGGATGCCGTTGGCGGTGGCCGAACGCAATTGGTCGTGCATCAGCGCGATCAGCGGGGAAACGACGACGCAAGTCCCCTCCAGCATGACGGCGGGAAGCTGATAGGTCAGCGACTTGCCGGCGCCGGTGGGCATGACGGCCAGCGTCGAACGGCCGGAGAGCGCCCGCATGACGACCTGCTCCTGCACGCCGCGAAAGGCGTTGAACCCGAATGTGGCGTGGAGCGCTTCGTGCGCATCAGGCAGGAGATCGGCGGAAAGCACGAGCGCGCTTATGGCAGAACGGGGACAGGTCTGAAAACCGCTGAACCGATGATTTCCTCCGTTTCCGCGCCAATAGCTTGCGGTTTGGCCGCGCGGGTAGTCGAAATGGCGCCAAGGACGAGAGAGGAGCGGCAGACATGGCATCGTTGGCAGGATCGGAGCGCGTGGCAATCGTGACCGGGGCAAGCTCGGGCATAGGGCTGGAAACGGCGCGCGCTCTGGCGGCGCAGGGCTTCCGGGTGATCGGCGTGGGCCGCGATCCGGGGCGCTGCGCGGCGGCGGAGGCCGATCTTGCCGCCGGCGTGGAGATGCTGCGCGCCGATCTTTCGCTGCTTTCAGAGGTCGATCGGCTTGCGGAGGAGATCGCCGGCAAAGTGGGCCGGATCGATGTCCTCATCAATAATGCCGGCGGCATGGCGCGCGAACGGGAGATGACGGCGGAGGGCTTCGAGGCCAATTACGCGGCCAATTTCCTGGGGCCTTTCGCGCTGACGGCCCGGCTTCTTCCCCTGCTTCGCAAGGCAGCCGCCGATGCGCCCGAAGGCAGCGTCAGGATCGTCAACACGGCTTCGGACGGCAGCGAGATGATACCCGGAATCGATCTCGCCGATCTGCAGAATCTCGGCAACTGGAGCCCAGGTGCAGCCTATTGCAGCGCCAAGCTGGCCAATGTGCTTCATGCACGGGGGCTGGCTTCTCGTCTGGCAGGGGACGGGATCGTCGCCCACGCAGTCCATCCCGGCACGGTCGGTAGCAATTTCTTCTCGCATACCCCCGATAGCGTGCAGGCGGCCTATGGCGATGCGCCGAAACTCTCTCCGCAGCAGGGAGCGGACACCGTGATCTGGCTGGCGACTGCGGAAGAGCCCGGCAGGTCCAGCGGGGGCTATTGGTTCGAACGCGCACCACGGAAGCCCAATCCGGTGGTGGAGGACGGGGCTTTCGTGGAGGCGTTCTGGCAGGCGGCGGAAAGGCTTGTTGGACGCGCGGGCAGTTAGTCGATCAGCCTGGGAAGACGCGGCTTGACGATGGGCACGGTCAGCATCGTGCTCATCACTGCCATCAGCAGCAGGGCGGTGAAGGTCTCGGCGGTGACGATCTTCTTGTCGAGCAGGACGTTGACGAAGATGATCATGATGAGCGCCTTGGTCTGGAGCATCCAGCCGATTACCGTGGCATCGCCCTTTTTCCAGCCGAGCAGCTTTCCGGCAAGGTGAACGCCCGCCAGCTTGCCCGCCACCGAGGCGATCAGGAACAGGAATGCGGCGCCGATCACCATGGCTCCGCCCCCCGTTAAACTATCGGCGCCCCAATTGGTGCGCAGGCCGGTGCTGAGGAAGAATACCGGCATGACGGTGAGCAGCAGGAATTCGCGGAACAGGTCCAGCTTCTCGCGGCTGAACCAGCGCGCGTCGAGCACCACTCCGGCCAGGAAGGCGCCGACCATGAAGTGCAGGCCGGACCAGTCCGCCGCGAAGCCGACGAGTGCCAGCCAGATCAGGGCCACGTACCAGCGGTCCTGCTCGCCGAGCCGCTTGAACAGGGCGCGAATCACGAAAGAGGCCGCCGCGAAGGCGACGAGGAACAGGCCCTGGCGGCCGACGCGTTCCCAATCGACCAGGATCAGCGCCAGCACGCCCCAGATCGCGATATCGTCAAGACTGGCATAGCGCAGCAGCCGCTGGCCGAGCGGCTCGCGGAAGATGCCCAGCTTTTCCATCAGCAGGACCAGGATCGGCAGGGCGGTGACCGCGCAGGCCATGCCCACGCCGAGCACGGCCTGCGGATAGCTGCCTTCCGGGCCGATCCATCCCGGCGTCCGCAGCAGCAGGGCCGCGGCGATCGCGCCGAAAGCGAGCGGTGTCAGCAGGGCACAGGCGGCGGTCAGCGTGGTTTCGGCGCGGTGCTTCCAGGCGTCGGAAAGGTCGAGTTCGACCCCCGCGACGAAGACGAACATCATCACCGCCCACCAGGCCACGCCGTTCAGCGCGGTCATGACTTGCGGGTTGAAGACGAAGGCATGGAAATCGGGCGCCAGGTGGCCCAGCACGCCGGGGCCGAGCAGGATGCCGCCGATGATCTGCACGACCACCAGTGGTGCCCAGTGCTCGGTGCGCAGCAGCCGCCACACCAGGTAGGGCGCCGCGAGAATGATCGTCAGCGCAATCAGGTAAATTTCGGTCGTCCCCATCGGGTGCCCCGTCCCCACTCGTTATCGTTGGGGCGCAGGAATGCCTCGGGGAAAGAAAACGGGCAATCCGGCCTTTCGGGGTTTGCGCAAGTTTTCCAGATTGTAATCGAAAGCAATGCCTCCTGCCGTCGTCATCGCTTTGCTACGCGCGCAATGACGACGGCAGGGAAATAGCTCAGTCGAGGTTGGGCCGCAGCCAGCGCTCCGCCACGGCAAGGTCCACGTCGCGGCGTTCGGCGTAGTCTTCCAGCTGGTCGCGGCCGATGCGGGCGACGCCGAAGTACTGGCTTTCCGGGTGGCCGAAGTAGAACCCCGAGACGGCGGCCGTGGGCAGCATGGCCTGGCTTTCGGTCAGGGTGATCCCGGCATTGTCCTGGGCTTTCAGGAGATCGAACAGGATCGGCTTCAGCGAGTGGTCCGGGCAGGCCGGATAGCCGGGGGCCGGGCGGATGCCGCGATATTCCTCGCGGATCAGCGCTTCGTTGGTGAACTGCTCGTCCGGCGCATAGCCCCAGAGCGTGGTGCGGACATGGCTGTGCAGGCGCTCGGCGAAAGCTTCGGCGAAGCGGTCGGCCAGGGCTTTCAGCAGGATGTCCGAATAGTCGTCGTGCGCGGCCTGGAAGCGTTCGAGATGCGGCTCGATCCCGTGGATGCCCACTGCGAAACCGCCCAGCCAGTCGCCCGCCGGATCGACGAAGTCGGAAAGGCAGAAGTTCGCACGGCCACGGCTCTTCTTGAACTGCTGGCGCAGGAACGGCAGCTGGACGAAGTCCGGGCCTTCGTGGACGCCCTGCTGGACGGCATCGTAGACGACTTGCGGCTCCAGCGTGCCGGTGCCCAGGATTACGTCGTCGCCATGCGCGGCGGCGGGCCAGAAGGCGCAGACGCCCTTGGCGGTCAGCCACTTCTCCTCGACGATCCTGGCGAGCATCGCCTTGGCATCGGCAAAGAGGTTGCGGGCGCTTTCGCCCACTACCGCGTCATCGAGGATCGCGGGGTAGGTTCCGGCCAGTTCCCAGGCGCGGAAGAAGGGCGTCCAGTCGAAAGTCTCGACCAGTTCCTCAAGGTCCCAGTCCGCGAAGACGTGCAGGCCGGGCTGCACCGGTGCGCCGGGCTTCTGCGCGAAGTCCGGCACGAAGCCATTGGCGCGGGCATCGGCGATGCCGAGCAGCTCGCTCTGTCCCTTGCCCTCGCGGGCCACGCGGACCTTTTCGTATTCGTCGGCCACCGAGGCGACGAAGGGCACCGATTGCGTGTCGGACAGAAGCTGCGAGGCGACGCCGACCGCGCGGCTGGCGTCGAGCACATGGACCACCGGGCCCTTGTAGGCGGGGTCGATGCGCAGCGCGGTATGGACCTTGGACGTCGTCGCGCCGCCGATCAGCAGCGGGATGTTCATCTCGGCGCGCTGCATTTCCTCGGCCACGGTCACCATCTCGTCGAGCGAGGGGGTGATGAGGCCGGAGAGACCGATGATGTCGGCCTCGTTCTCGTTGGCGGATTCGAGGATCTTCGACCAGGGCACCATGACGCCGAGGTCGATCACCTCGTAGCCGTTGCACTGGAGCACGACGCCGACGATGTTCTTGCCGATGTCATGGACGTCGCCCTTGACGGTGGCCATGACGATGCGGCCCTTGGCCTTGCTCTTGGCGTCCTTTTCCGCCTCGATGAAGGGGATGAGGTGGGCCACGGCCTTCTTCATCACGCGGGCCGACTTCACGACCTGCGGCAGGAACATCTTGCCCGATCCGAACAGGTCGCCCACCACGTTCATGCCGCCCATCAGCGGACCTTCGATCACTTCGATCGGACGCCCGCCCGCAGCCGCGATGGCGGCGCGCGCTTCTTCGGTATCCTCGACCACATAGGCGTCGATGCCGCGCACGAGAGCGTGCTCGATGCGCTTGGCCACGTCCCAGCCGCGCCATTCCTCGGCGGCCTTTTCGGCAACCTTGTCCTTGCCCTTGTAGCTTTCGGCAAGGTCGATCAGGCGTTCGGTGGAGGTCTTGCCGTCCTCGCCCACGCCCGGACGGCGCATCATGATGACGTCTTCGCAGGCCTCGCGCAGGGCGGGGTCGATCTGGTCGTAGACGTCGAGCTGGCCGGCGTTGACGATCGACATGTCGAGCCCGGCGGGGATCGCGTGGTAGAGGAATACCGAGTGCATCGCGCGGCGCACGGTCTCGTTGCCGCGGAAGCTGAACGAGAGGTTGGAAAGGCCGCCCGAGAAGTGGACGTGCGGGCAGGCCTTGCGGATTTCGACCACCGCCTCGATGAAGTCCAGGCCGTAGCGGTCGTGCTCCTCGATGCCGGTGGCCACCGCGAAGACGTTGGGATCGAAGATGATGTCTTCGGGCGGGAAGCCGATCCCGGTCAGCAGGGCGTAGGCCCGGGTGCAGATCTCGATCTTGCGCTCGCGCGTGTCGGCCTGGCCGGTCTCGTCGAAGGCCATGACCACCACGGCGGCGCCGTAGTCCATGCACTTGCGCGCCTGCGCCAGGAACGGCTCAACGCCTTCCTTCATCGAGATCGAATTGACGATCGGCTTTCCCGATACGCACTTGAGGCCCGCCTCGATCACGTCCCACTTGGAGCTGTCGATCATCACCGGTACGCGGGCGATGTCCGGCTCGGCGGCGATCAGCTTGAGGAAGGTGGTCATGGCCTCGACCGCGTCGAGCAGGCCTTCGTCCATGTTGACGTCGATCACTTGCGCGCCGTTGTCCACCTGCTGGCGGGCGACGTCCACGGCCTTGGCATAATCGCCCGCCATGATGAGCTTCTTGAACGCGGCCGAGCCGGTGACGTTGGTGCGCTCGCCGATGTTGACGAAACGGGCGCCGGAATGAATCGAGGTCATGGTCTGTCGTTCTCGTTGAATCAGTTCGTAGGCGATGCGTTCGCCAACTCCAGGGCGAGCACATAGTCGTCATAGGTCTTGCCGCCGACGTCGAAAGTCCGGGTGCCGATCGGCGCGAAGCCGTGCTTGGCATAGAAGGCGAGGGCGCGGTGATTGTCGTTCTTCACGCCCAGCAGCAGCCGCTGCCAGCCCGCGGCCACGGCGGCATCGCGGACGATGCGCATCATCGTGCCCGCCATCATCGAACCCTGGAAGCGCGAGAACAGGTAGATGCGCTTCAGTTCGAGATCGCCTTCCCGCGCCAGTTCCAGTTCGGGATCGCAGATCAGGGCGTAGCCGACGGGCGCGTGGCCCGGCTCGACTTCCGCCAGCCATGCCTTCGCGCCCCTGCCGAGGTACTTGCGATAGTTTTCCGCAGAGTGCTGCTTCAGGCAGTGGGCGACGATACCGCCGCCATCGACCAGCCCCGCGAAGTTTTCGAGGAAAGTCGCGCTGGCTACCAGGGAAAGCGCGTCGGCATCGTCGGCCGTGGCGGGGCGGATGCGCCAGATCGGGAAATCGGTCATGGCGTCACCCGGCCATGGTGAAGGGTTCGAGCCCGGCGAGGCGCGTTACCGGATCGAGTTCGGGCAGGCGGCGCGGCGCGAGGCCTGCAACCTTGCGCGCCATGGCGGCGATATGGTCGGGGGTCGAACCGCAGCAGCCGCCCAGCACGTTGACTTGTCCCGCGACTGCCCATTCGCCCACGAAGCCCGCCGTGGTCTCGGGCATCTCGTCGTACTGGCCCAGTTCGTTGGGCAGGCCGGCATTGGGATAGATCATGATCAGGGTGTCCGCGAGTTCGGACAGGGTCTTCACATGCGGGCGCAGCTGGGTGGCGCCGAACGAGCAGTTTAGCCCGATCGTCACCGGCTTCGCGTGGCGCACGGCATGCCAGAAGGCTTCCACGGTGTGGCCCGAAAGGTTGCGGCCGGAAAGGTCGGTCAGCGTCATCGACATCATGATCGGCACTTCGCGGCCCAGCTCGGCCTCGAGCTTGCGCACCGCCATGACCCCGGCCTTGGCGTTGAGCGTGTCGAACACCGTCTCGATCAGGATGAAATCGGCCCCGCCTTCGACGAGGGCTGCGGCCTGTTCCTTGTAGACGTCGACCAGTTCGTCCCAGTCGATCTCGCGGTAGCCGGGATCGTTGACGTCCGGGCTGAGCGAGAGCGTCTTGTTGGTCGGCCCGATCGCGCCCGCCACGAAGCGCGGGCGCCCGTCCTTGGCCTGGTATTCGTCGGCGAGTCGCCTTGCCAGCTTTGCCGATTCGACGTTGATCTCGCGCACGAGGTGCTCGGCGCCGTAGTCGGCCTGGCTGATGCGGTTGGCCGAGAAAGTATTGGTCTCGGCAATGTCGGCTCCGGCCTCGAAATAGGCGCGGTGGATCGATTCGGGCACTTCGGGCTTGGTCAGCGCGAGAATGTCGTTGTTGCCCTTCTGGTCGTGGGAGAGGCCGAGGTTGCCCGCATAGTCCTCTTCGCTGAGCTTCCAGCGCTGGATTTCGGTGCCGAACGCGCCGTCCGTGATCAGGATGCGCTTGGCCGCTTCGGCGAGGAACTGTTCTCTGGCACTCATTATCGTAATCCCCGATCAGCCCGGAAGGGGCTAAAGGTCATCTTTGGCGGACCGTTCGCGCGCGCCTTGCGTCACGAACGGCCCTTCGGCAAGCCCGCTCAGGCTTCCGCTTTGGGGCGCAGGCCCAGAAGCTGGCAGATCGCATAGGCCTGTTCGGCGCGGTTGAGGGTATAGAAGTGGAAATCGCGCACGCCGCCCTGGTAGAGCCTGCGGCACAAGTCGGCCGCGGCAACGGCGGCCACCAGCGCGCGCGGGCCGGGGCGATCGTCGAGCCCTTCGAACATCCGCTCCAGCCAGCCCGGAATCTCGGTATTGCCCGACATGCGGCGGATTGCGGCGAAGCTGGTCACCGGCATGATGCCCGGCAGGATCGGCGCGGTGATACCCGCGGCCAGCGCCTTGTCGAGGAAACGGAAATAGGCGTCCGTCGAGAAGAAGAACTGCGTGATCGCGCGGTTGGCGCCGGCGTCTAGCTTGCGCTTCAGGTTGTCGAGGTCGGCATCGGCGCTGAGGGCCTCGGGATGGATCTCGGGATAGGCCGCCACCGAAATGTCGAAATCGTGCCGCGCCTTAAGGCCGGAAACGAGATCGGCGGCGCCGGTGTAGCCTTCGGGGTGCGGGGTGAAGATGCCGCCGTGCGCCGGCGGCGGATCGCCGCGCAGGGCGACGATATGGCGCACGCCGGCTTCCCAGTACTGGTCGGCGATCTCGGCGATCTCGTCCTTGCTCGCGCCCACGCAAGTGAGATGGGCGGCGGGCACCAGATCGGTTTCGCGCACGAGGCGCGAGACGGTGGAATGGGTGCGCTCACGGGTGGAGCCACCGGCGCCGTAAGTCACCGAAACGAAGCTGGGCGCTAGCGGAGCAAGCTGGGTGATCGCATCCCAGAGCTGTTCCTCCATCTTCTCCGTCTTGGGCGGGAAGAATTCGAAAGAAACGGAAATGTCGCCCGGCAGGTCCTCGAAAAGCGGTGCGGAGACCGGTCGTTCGGCAGAAGTCATGGCAGTTCGGTCTTTCTGTCTTGAATCTCGGAAATGGTGTCGGGGGCGGCGTGCGGCAGGCGGCGCGCCGTCCAGATCTTCACGGTAAGCGGATCGCCGGGCAGGATCGTCGGCAGTTCGGGCGCGAATCCGGCTTCCGCCAGCAGGGCTTCCATCTGTTCGTCGGAAAAGCCGAGGCGGGCGTGGGCATGGCGCTCGCGCAGTTCCTCGCGGTCATGCGCGGCAAGATCGACCACGGCCACGCGGCCGCCCTCCACGGTGACGCGCGCGGCTTCGGCCAGGACCACGCCGGGATCCTGCGCATAGTGCAGTACCTGGTGGAACAGCACGGTATCGAATGTAGCGGCGGCGAAGGGCAGGGCAGTGAAGTCGCCCTGGACCAGCGAGAGCTTGTCCGGCGGCAAAGACTGCAACCGGGCGCGGGCAATTCGCAACATGTCCGGGCTCTTGTCGAGCGCGGTGACATGCCCGGCCCGGCCTGAAAGCAGTTCCGCCATGCGTCCCGTGCCGGTGCCGACATCGAGCAGCGCGCCCAGCTTCTGGCGACCGAACGCGGCCAGCAGGGCGGTTTCCACCGGGCCGTCGGCGCCGTGAAGCTGGCGCAGGGTGTCCCATTCCTCCGCGTGGAGGGCGAAATAGGCCTGGGCGCTGGATTCGCGTGCCTCGCGAATCGCCGCAAGCTGGCGGCGATCTTCGGCGCAGCGCGCGGAAAAGGCCGGATCGTCGCGCTCGGCAATGGTCAGCAGCTGCGCGGCGGCGGCGCCCATCGGCGGCTCACTCTTTTCCTTCACGGCCGTGCGCAGGAAAACCCAGCTACCTTCCTTGCGGCGCTGCGCCAGGCCTGCGTCGCAGAGAATCTTCACATGGCGCGAGACTCGCGGCTGGCTCTGCCCGAGGACCTGGGCAAGCTCTCCTACGGCCAGTTCCATATGCGCGAGCAGACGCATGATGCGCAGTCGCGTCGGCTCCGAAAGGGCCCTCAAGAGGGGGTCGATTTTCATGCGATGGCATATAAAGATATCTTTATATGTGTGCAAGCCCTAGGATTTCTGCGGATTTCCGCCCCCTTACTTCCCATTTGCGTTGCACCATTGTCTCGTCTAAAGAATGGCACCGCAGGCTTGCCTGCAAGCGTTGGCCTATGCGCCAAACAATGCAAGGGGATTCGCATGAAGAAGATTGCTTTTGCCGCGTTCGCGTCGGCTGCCGCTCTGTCGCTCGCTGCTTGCGGTGGCGAAAAGCCCACCGAAGCTGCTACCGAGTCGGTTGAGACCCTGCCCGAGGAAACTCTGGCTGCTACCACCGAAGCGGCTACCGAAGAAGCCACCGCGGCTGCCGAGTAATCGGTTCGGGGGCTGCGCACCGATCCGTTCGGTTTGCCGGCCCCCAGATGCTTTCCGCCCCTTCGGGGGAAACACGGAAAGTCCGTCCGAGACGGAAAAAGCCCTCCCCTCCGGGAGGGTTTTTTATTGCCCGGACTCTTTATGACGCGTCTTTTGGCGCCCCCGGCTTCGCGCGATTCGGGAGCCCGGCGCGCCGAACCCCCGAAATCGTCATATTATCCGGGGCATTGGGTAAACTGGCCCTTCCTGGGGCCTGAGGTGAAGCGGCACTTTCCGTCCTTTCCTTTCGCCATGGTGGTCGTGACCCTGGTGGTGGTCTTTTTCGTGGTCACGGTCTGGCAGGGCACGAACTTGCCCTTGGCATCCCGGCACGAATTGGCGGCCATGGACGGCGTGGCGGCCAGCATTCCGGGTAGGGCGGCGACAGTCAGGGCGGCGACGGTCAGCAGATTTCGAATCATGATCGCTCTCCCATTCGCACCCTCGCCCTGCTTTTCTCGGACGCTATCCTGAGTAACTTTTCAATCTTGTGAAGGTTTCTCTTGTCAGATCGAAAAAGGCGATCTAGAGGGCTGCCTCCGCCGCCGCAGCGTGGTGGACCGGATCGCCCGCCCAGGCGCGATCCGCTGAAATGGACGGGGCCTTAGCTCAGCTGGGAGAGCGCCTGCATGGCATGCAGGAGGTCAGCGGTTCGATCCCGCTAGGCTCCACCATTTCCCCCTTCTTCCAGACAGTTGTGACACATGAAGCGACTGCGTCGAAGCCGGTGCGCCGTCTTCGCAAAGCCTTCCCTTCGCCGGAAAACCTGCCCATAGCGCGGCGATGCTTTCCCGACTTCCGCCGCTCGCCTCCTGGACTTCCGCGCTCATCGCCGCCCTCATCGGATTCGGGGGGACGGTCGCGCTGGTTGTTCAGGCGATGCAGGCGCTCGGCGCCGGGACCGGACAAGTCGGCTCCGCCGTGACCGCGCTCTGCCTTGGCATTGCCGTGGCCGGTGCGATTCTCTCGCTGTGGATGCGCATGCCGGTGGTGCTGGCATGGTCCACCCCCGGCGCGGCACTGCTGGCGGCGAGTGCGGGCGCGGTGGCATGGCCCATCGCCGTTGGTTCCTTCGTCGCGGCGGCGGGCCTCATGTGCCTGCTGGGGCTGGTCCCTGCGCTGGGAAGGCTGGCGGCGCGGATTCCCGCGTCTGTCGCCTCGGCCATGCTGGCAGGCGTGCTGCTGCCGTTCTGTCTCCAGCTCTTTCGCACGCTGGAAACCGATGCCCTGCTGGTGGTCGTGCTGCTGCTGGTCTTCGTGATCGCCCGCCAGCGTTTTCCGCTCTATGCGCTGCTGCTGGTGCTCGTTTCGGGCGTGGCGGTCGTCCTCCTGCGCGGCGACGTGGCCGGATTCGCGCCGACTTCCCTGCTCGGGAGGATGGAGCCTGTCGCGCCGCTCTTCGATCTCAAGGCGATGGCCAGCATCGGCGTGCCGCTGTTTCTCGTCACCCTGGTCTCGCAGAACCTGCCGGGGCTCGTCGTGCTGCGCAGCGCCGGTTACGAGCCGAGGCCGCAGCCGCTGCTGCTGGGCACCGGCCTGGCGACGATGGTGCTCGCGCCATTCGGTGCGCACGGGGTCAACCTTGCGGCAATCACCGCGGCGATCTGCACCAGCAGCGACGCGCATCCCGATCAGGGCCGCCGCTGGATGGTCGGGCTGATCTATGCCGCCTTCTACCTTGCGCTGGCGCTGTTTTCCGCGCCGCTCGTGCAGTTCTTCCTGACGATGCCCAAGGCCTCGATCGCGGCCTTCACGGGAATCGCCCTGATCGCCCCGCTTTCCGGCGCGGTGGAAAGCATGCTTGCGGAAAAGACCGAGCGCGACGCCGCGATCCTGACTTTTGCGGCCACAGCCTCCGGGGTCTCGCTGCTGGGTATCGGTTCGGCGTTCTGGGGGCTGGTGGCGGGCTTTGCCGCCCTGGCGGCCAAGGCGGTTTTCGCGCGGCGAAATTGACCTCCCGCTCGCCCCGCCGTAACGCGCGGGGCATGACCGTAACGCGCTTCGCTCCTTCGCCCACCGGGCATCTCCACGTCGGCAATATCCGCACGGCGCTGCACAACTGGCTGCTGGCCAAAAAGGCGGGCGGCACGTTCCTGCTGCGTATTGACGATACCGACGCGGCGCGCTCCAAGGAGGAATATGTCGAGGGCATCCATGCCGACCTCGCCTGGCTCGGCATCGCATGGAGCGGGGAGGAGCGGCAGTCCGCCCGTTTCGCGCTCTACGAACGCGAATTCGAGCGCCTGAAAGCGGCGGGCCGCGTCTATCCCTGCTGGGAAACGCCGCAGGAACTGGAACTCAAGCGCAAGGTCCTGCTCGGGCGCGGGCTGCCGCCAATTTACGATCGCGGCGCGCTGAAGCTGACCGAAGCGGAAAAGGCCGCGAAGATCGCCGCCGGAGACCTGCCGCACTGGCGCTTCCTGCTCGATCATGACGAGCCGATCACCTGGGAAGATGGCATTCGCGGTCCCCAGAAGTTCGACCCGGCCCAGATCAGCGACCCGGTGATTCGCCGTGCCGACGGCTCGTGGCTCTACATGCTGCCCTCGGCCATCGACGACGTGGACATGGGCGTCACGCAGATCCTGCGCGGAGAAGACCACGTTTCCAACACCGCCGCCCAGGTGCAGATGTTCACCGCGCTCGGCGCGCGGGTGCCTGCTTTCGCGCACGAGGCGCTGCTGGTCGGCACCGAGGGCAAGCTTTCCAAGCGTCTCGGCTCGCTGGGCGTCGCGCATTTTCGCGAGATCGGCATAGAGCCGCAGGCCGTGGTCGCGCTGCTTGGGCGTCTCGGCACCAGCGATCCGGTCGATCCCGCGCTCGATGCCGAAGCGCTGGCGGCGGCCTTCGATCTCTCCCGCTTCGGCCGCGCGCCCGCCCGCTTCGACGAGGCGGAACTGGAACGCGTCAATGCCGCCGTGGTCCACGCCCTGCCGTTCGAGGCGGTCTCCGGCCGCCTGCCCGATGAAATGGACGCGGGTGCCTGGGAGACGATCCGCCCAAACCTTTCGCACGTCCACGAAGCGCACGACTGGTGGCGCGTGGTCATCGGTCCGATCGAGGCACCGGCTCAGGCCGACGAAGACAGGGCCTATCTGGCGCAGGCGGCTGAAGTTCTCGCCGCGCTCGCATGGAACCCGGACGTGTGGAAGGCGCTGACCGGCGCGCTCAAGGAAGCGACCGGCCGCAAGGGCAAGGCCCTGTTCCTGCCGCTGCGTCTGGCGCTGACGGGAATGGAGCACGGGCCGGACATGGGCGCTCTGCTGCCGCTGATTGGGCGGGATGAGGCTCTGGCGCGGCTACGTTCGGCGGTTTGAGGTTGGTGGCCTGCGCCAGTCTGGCGCAGGCCACCAACGCACCCTGATTTCGTCATTGCGCGCGTAGCGAAGCAATCCAGAGCGCCGTAATCCGCTCTGGATTGCCTGGTGGCGGGTTACTCCATGAACCACCCGTGGCTCGCGATAAGCGACTGTCCGGTCAGCGCATTGGTCTCGAAGCCGGCGAAGAACAGCGCCACTTCTGCGATGTCGTCGACGGTGGTGAATTCGCCGTCCACGGTCTGGCCCAGCATCACCCGGCTCACCACTTCATCCTCGGAAATGCCCAGTTCCTTGGCCTGTTCGGGGATCTGCTTGTCCACCAGCGGGGTGCGCACGAAGCCGGGGCAGATGACGTTGCTGCGCACGCCCTTCTTGCCGCCTTCCTTGGCGATCACGCGGCTGAGGCCGAGCAGGCCGTGCTTGGCGGTGACATAGGCCGACTTGAGCGGGCTGGCCTCCTTCGAATGGACAGAGCCCATGAAGATGATCGAGCCGGACTTCTGCGCATACATGTGCGGCAGCACCGCCTTGGAGGTGAGGAAAGCGCCGTCGAGGTGGATGGCGAGCATCTTCTTCCAGTCGGAATAGGCGAAATTCTCGACCGGGTTGACGATCTGGATACCGGCGTTGGAGACGAGCACGTCCACGGTGCCCCAGGCCTCGACCACGGCCGCGACGCCCGCGTTCACCTGATCCTCGCTGGTTACGTCCATGGCCACGGCCAGGGCTTCGGTGCCGTACTTGGACTTGATATCGTCGGCGGCCTTCTGCGCGGCTTCGAGGTTGAGGTCGGCAATCGCCACCTTGCCGCCTGCCGATGCGTATTTGTGAGCGATGGCATTGCCGATACCGCTGGCAGCGCCGGTGACGATGCAGGACTTGTCCTTGAGCTTCATGGATCGTCTCTCCTCGGAAATTCTCTTCAGTGTCCGTTGCGGGGGCGGTCGGCCGAAAGGTCGAACGTCATGATCTCGTCGGGTTGCAGGCTGCGGCCGGCCCAGTCCGGCTTTTCCAGCGACCAGCAGGCATCGGCCTTGCCCGCCGCCCAGTGCTCGGTCACCGTCATCCGCGAGAATTCGTAGTCTTTCGACATGGTTTCATAGCCGCGCGGGCGGTTGATGAGGTGCATCACCGCGACCGCGCCGGCCGGGCGGCAGCCCAGCAGATGGTGCAGGTCGGGATCGTCCCGGAGTTCCGGCGGCAGCTTGTGGGCAAGCCGCTGGGCGGCGGCGCGCATCTTCTGGAGCTGCTTCGAAAGGTCGGTGTTCATGCGCGTGCGGCTGGAGAAGCGGATGTCCTTCTCGCGCTGGGCGATATCGGCCATGGTGCGGGGAACGGCGCCGCGAGAGGGGAACAGGTCCACCTGGAACACGGTCATCTCGCAGGGGGACCGGTTGTCGAGCACATATTGCAGCGGCGTGTTGGAAACGAGGCCGCCGTCCCAGTACCACTCGCCGTCGATCGCCACCGGCGGGAAGCCGGGGGGCAGGGCGCCGCTGGCCATGACATGCTCGGGGCCGATCCTGCGCTCGCTCCTGTTGTCGAAGTAGGCGAAGTTGCCGGTCATCATGTTGACCGCGCCGACCGAGAAGCGGGTTTCGCCGTGGTTGATCCGGTCGAAATCGATGAGATCGAGCAGCGTCTGCCGCAGCGGCGTGGTGTCGTAGAAGCTCAGGCGCTCGATCTCGCTCGGCCATTCGGGCAGCGGCGTCGGCAGGCGCGGGGTGAAGAAGCCGGGAATGCCGAAAGTGGCGGCCCATGCGGCGGACGTCTCGTTGAAGGCGCGGCGAGCGAAGCCGTTGCCGACGTCGAGGCGATAGAGCAGTTCCTGGCTCACGCCGTCCCAGAACTTGCGAAGGTGCTTCACCCGCTCGCCCGGCGCATTTCCGGCGATGATCGCGGCATTGATGGCTCCGATCGAGATGCCCGCCACCCAGTCCGGCACATGGCCCGCCTCGCTCAGGGCTTCGTAGACGCCGGCCTGATAGGCGCCTAGCGCGCCGCCACCCTGCAGCACCAGCACCGACTGGTGACAGCCCAGTTGGTTGGTCAACTGGTCGGAAGAAACATCGAGAGAAGCGGCGGTCTTGCTGTCATTCATGGGCAGAGTCCTGCGCATGGGGATGTTGCGATGCAACAAGTGGGCCTCTTGGCGCGCGCTTTCAACACCTTGTCGGGCAAGATTTTGCCGAGGCTGCCCTTGTGCTCTCTCCCGGCGTCATCCTGAACTTGGTTCAGGATCCATTTCTGACCATCGACGGCGGCCTGTTCGGCAAGATGGATCCTGAGCCGAAGGCCAGCGAAGCTAAACAAGTTCAGGATGACGGGGTGGGAGCTTGCGAGGTTTGCGTGGAGGGTCTGGCCGCCAATCCCTGTCACGCCGCCACTTCGGTCAGGCTTCCCTCGCTGGCCGCTTCCAGCAGGCGGCGTTCCAGCGCCTTGATGCGGCTGGCGGACGTCAGCTTTTCGCCCAGAAGGTCGGTGACGTAGAAAGTGTCGGCCGCGCGCTCGCCGTAAGTGGCGATATGGGCGGAGTGGACCATGAGCTTCGATTCGAACAGGGCATGGGCCAGCCTGTTGAGCAGGGCCGGACGGTCGCGGGCATTGACTTCGACCACGGTGAGGCGGTTCGAGGCCTTGTTGTCCACGAGCACGCGCGGGCGCACGTCGAAGGCGTCTGCGCGGGGCCGGGCGTCCGGGCGGGCGACGAGCTGCGGCAGTATCTTGATGCGGTTGGCCAGCGCGTTCTCGATCGAGGAGCGCAGGCGCGCGAGCTGGGTTTCCTCCATGAAGGGGCGCCCGAGCGGGTCCTGCACCAGGAAATTGTCCACTGCGCGCCCGGTGCGGGTAGTGTGGATGCGCGCGTCGATGATGTTGCCGCCCGCCAGATGGATGCCGCCCGCGATGCGGTAGAACAGGCCGGGATGGTCCGAGGCGATGACGGTGACCAGCGTGGCCCCGCGCGCCGGGTAGTATTCGGTCGCGATCGACAGCGGATCGTTCTCGGAGCCGCGGAACTGCGCGAGGTTCTTGGCGATCACGTCTTCCGGTTCGGCGATCCAGTAGGCGTCGGCGAACTGGCCGCCGATGGCTTCCACCAGTTCGGCGTTCTCGGGGGCGTCGGCCTCGACCCGGGCCTTCTTCGCGGCGACGCGCTTCTCGCGGCCGAATTCGACGTGGCCCAGACGCAGGCGCTCTTCGGTAGCGCCGTAGAGTTCGCCGATAAGCTGGCGCTTCCACGAATTCCAGGTGCCGGGGCCGACCGCGCGGATATCGACGATGGTGAGCAGGGTCAGCTGGCGCAGACGGTCCACCGATTGCACGAGTTCGACGAAATCGGTGATCGTCTTGGCATCGGACAAGTCGCGCTTGAAGGCGGTGGCCGAGAGCACGAGGTGGTGCAGCACCAGCCAGGAGACCAGCTCGGTCTCCTCCTCGTCCAGGCCGAAACGCGGGCAGAGCTTGAGGGCGATCTCGGCGCCGATCTCGGAATGGTCGCCGCCGCGGCCCTTGGCGATGTCGTGGAGCAGGACGGCCGCATAGAGCGCGCGGCGCGAGCGGACCTTGTGGATGATCTCGTGGCTGAGCGGATGGTCCTGCTTCAGCTCGCCCTTTTCGATCCGGGAGAGCAGGCCGATGGCGCGGATGGTGTGTTCGTCCACCGTGTAGTGGTGGTACATGTCGAACTGCATCTGCGCGTTGACGCGGCCGAATTCGGTGACGAAACGGCCGAACACGCCCGCCTCGTTGAACGAACGCAGCGCCACTTCGGGATTGTTGCGGCTGGTGAGCAGTTCCATGAACAGCTCGTTGGCGCGCGGATCGCGGCGCACCTCCTCGCGGATCAGCGCGGCATCGCGCGAGACCAGGCGCATGGTCTCGGGGTGGATTTCCAGCCCCTCGCGGTCGGCGATGACGAAGATCTCGATCAGGCGCACCGGATCGGCCTCGAACCAGGTCTCGCCGGGGGCCATGATGCGGCCGCCGAAGACCTTGTAGCCCCGGACCGAGCGCGGCCGGGCACGGAAGCCCGCCAGCAGCCCGCGCGGCTGGCGCTTGGCGAACTGGTCGTCGAGCTGGGCGAGGAATACGCCGGTGAGGGTGCCGACCATCTTCGCCTGGAGGAAGAACATCTGCATGAACCGCTCGACCGCGCTCTTTCCGGGGCGGTCGGAATAGTTCATCCGCGCCGCCACTTCGCGCTGGAGGTCGAAAGTCAGGCGGTCCTCGGCGCGGCGGGTGATGGTGTGGAGGTGGCAGCGCACCGCCCAGAAGAAGTTCTCGGCCCGGCGGAAGGCACGGTATTCCTTGTGGGTGAGCAGGCCCACGTCCACCAGTTCGCTGGGATCGCGCACCTTGTGGATATATTTGCCGATCCAGTAGAGCGTGTGGAGGTCGCGCAGGCCGCCCTTGCCTTCCTTCACATTGGGTTCGACCACATAGCGGCTGTCGCCCATGCGCTTGTGGCGTTCCTCGCGCTCGGCCAGCTTCTCGACCACGAACTGGCGCTCGGTTCCGGCGACCACGTCCTTCCAGAAGCGGGCGCGCACTTCCTCGTAGAGATCCTGGTCGCCCCAGACATAGCGGCCTTCCAGCATGGCGGTGCGGATCGTCAGGTCCGATCGGCTCATGCGCACCATGTCATCCACCGAGCGGCTGGAATGGCCGATCTTGAGACCCAGGTCCCAGAGGAAATAGAGCATCGCCTCGATCACCTGCTCGCACCAGGCGGTCTGCTTGATCGGGGTGAGGAAGGCGAGATCGACGTCCGAATGAGGCGCCATCTCGCCCCGGCCGTAGCCGCCCACGGCGATGATCGAGAGGCGTTCGCCCTTCGAACGGTTCATCGCCGGATAGACGTGGGTGGAGACGTGATCGTGGATCACGCGCAGCAACTGGTCCACCAGATAGGCCTGCGCCTCGGCCACTTCGTGCCCGGCGGAAGGCTTTTCCACGAGGCGGCGGGCGATTTCGGCCCGGCCCTGTTCCAGCGCCTCGCGCAGGCGTTCGACCACCTGCTTGCGGCCCTTGGCATGGCCGGTTTCGGCAACGACGGCTTCGATGGCCTCGACCAGCGCGCGGCGGTCGATCACGGAACGGGGCGAAGGGATGCGGATCACGCTCATGTCCGCCGATATCTAGACATTCAACGGCTTGAGGGAAACAGCAACCGAGCGCGGCGCGCGCGATTTTGCCGACCTGCCGGAAAATCCGGCCTACCATCGCCCTGCAGGCTATGCCAGAAGGCCGCAAACCACCGCTGAAAAGCATTCGTCGCGCCGTCCGGCCCGGCGACCTTACGAGATTTACGAGGTCGAGCACTTGTCCCTGACAGCACTTGCCGCAGCCGCCGCCGAGGCGCATCAGCCGATCTATTGGGTCGACCTCGGCCTCAAGAACTACCTGTTCCGCATCGGCAGCTTCGAGCTGCGCTGGTATTCGCTGGCCTATCTGGCGGGCATCATGCTCGGCTACTGGCATCTGACGCGCATGATCAAGGCGCCCGGCGCGCCGCTCGCGCAGCGTCATGCCGACGACCTGTTCTTCTACTGCACGATCGGCATCATCCTGGGCGGCCGCCTTGGCTATGCGACCTTCTATACGGGCGGCGATACCGGCATTCCCAGCCTCTGGACCGATCCGGCCGCGCTGCTTTCGCTCTGGCACGGCGGCATGAGCTTCCACGGCGGGCTGATCGGTGTGCTGCTGGCGATGGCCTGGGTTTCCTGGCGCGGCAATCTCGATTTCCTGCGCGTGGCCGACTACATTTCGGTCTGCGTTCCCTTCGGCATGCTGTTCGGCCGCCTTGCCAACTTCGTGAACGGCGAGCTCTGGGGCCGGGTGGTCACCAACCCGAACCTGCCCTGGGCCATGGTCTTCCCCGATGCCGGGCCCTTGCCGCGCCATCCCAGCCAGCTTTACGAAGCGGGTCTGGAAGGCCTGCTGATGATCGTGGTGATGCTCACGCTGTTCTGGAAGACCCGGGCGCGCTTCCGTCCGGGCCTGCTGGTCGGCGTCTTCACCGCCGGCATCGCCTGCGCGCGCTTTACCGTGGAGTTCTTCCGCGAGCCCGACGCCCAGCTTCAGGACTTCGCCGCGCGCACCGGCCTGTCGATGGGGCAGTGGCTGACGATCCCGCTGATCATGCTCGGCCTGCTGCTGGTTGCCCGCGCATTGACCAAGCCCGCGCTCGCCACCGTGCGTCCGATCACGGCCTGAGACGATGTCCGATGCCGAGCCGCTCTCGGCCGTGTTCCAGCGGTTGATCGCCAATTACGGCCCGATTTCGCTGCTGCACTACATGGGGGAATCGAACGCCCGCTACTATGCGGACAAGGACCCGCTGGGATCGGCGGGCGATTTCATCACGGCGCCGGAAATCAGCCAGATCTTCGGCGAACTGCTGGGGCTCTGGCTGGCCGACATCTGGATGCGGGCGGGCAGTCCGGCGCCTGTCCACTATGTCGAGATGGGGCCGGGGCGCGGCACGCTGGCCCGCGACGCCTTGCGCACGATGAAGCGGGTCGGGCTCGATCCGCACGTTCATTTCGTCGAGGGCTCGCAGGCGCTCAGGGCGCTCCAGGCCCAGGCCGTGCCGCAGGCGCAGTGGCATCACGATCTCGGCAGCGTTCCCACCGATGCGCCGCTGCTGGTGGTGGGCAACGAGTTCCTCGATGCGCTGCCGGTGCGGCAGCTGGTGAAGACCCCGGGCGGCTGGCGCGAACGCATGGTGGACTGGGCGGAAGACCGTTTTCGCCCCGTGGCCGGGGACAAGCCGATGGATGCGGCGGTGCCGGATGCGCTGAAGCAGGCCGAGGAAGGCACCCTGCTGGAAACCTGCCCCGGCGCGGCGGCGGTCATGCACGAGCTTGCCGCAAGGCTGGCGGCGCAGGGCGGCGCGGCGCTGCTGATCGACTATGGCTATGCCGCGCCGCAGACCGGCTCCACCCTGCAGGCGCTGCGGGCGCATACCAAGGTCGATCCTTTCGCCATGCCGGGCGAGGCGGACCTCACCTGCCTCGTCGACTTCGCGATCCTGGCCGAGATCGCCGCGAGCGAAGGCGCGAAATGGCAGGGCACGGTGACGCAGGGCGATTTCCTGCGGGCGCTGGGCATAGACATGCGCGCGGCCAGACTGGCCGAAGCGGCGCCGCATCATGCCGATACTATCTGGCGGGCAAAGGATCGGCTTATCAACGACGATCAGATGGGAACCCTGTTCAAGGTCATGGGCGTGACCGGGCCGGACTGGCCGCAAGGCGCTGGGTTCTGAGGGATTAACAGGGGGTAGAATGAGCGAAGCAGCGGTAGCGCCGCCGGGGGGCGGGGCGACGAGAGGTTTGACGGCGCAGGACCTTCGCGGGCCGGACCGGCTGGAGCGCGCGCTCGGGCTGCTGGCGCTGGTCATGCTCGGTTTCATCCTTGTGGCCCTGGTGCGGGGCATGGACGAATGGGCGCGCGTGCCGCGGGTCGTCTGGATCCACCTTGCCACCATTCTCGTGGCGCTGGTGCTGACGCCGGTGCTGCTCTGGCGCCGACGCGGCGACAGGCGCCACCGGGTCTATGGCTATGCCTGGAGCGCGGCGATGATGCTGACCGCGCTGGACAGTCTCTTCGTCCACATGGGCGGGCCGGGACGCTTCAGCCTGATCCATGTCCTCTCGCTGTTCACGCTGGTCATGGTGCCGGTGCTGGTGCTGGCGGCGCGGCGGCACAATGCCGCCCGGCACCGCCGCACCGTGCGGGGGCTCATCATCGGCGCGCTGCTGATCGCCGGTTTCTTCACGTTCCCGTTCAACCGCCTGCTCGGGCACTGGCTGTTCGGCTGATCAGCGCGTTTCGGGCGTTCGGTCTTCCTGCGGCACCTGGCGTACCGGCACGGCGCCGAGCCAGTCTTCCATCGCGTCGAGGTCGATGGCGCCGTGGACGCGGTCGGTTCCCTGGATGAAACCGCTGAAGCCGTCGCCGCCTTCGGCCAGGAAGTTCACCACGCTGACGCGGTAGGTCCTGGCCGGGTCGAGTGGCTTTCCGCCCAGCGTAATCGCGGTGATCCGTGCGCCCGAGGGGCGGCGCATGTCGAAAGCCACGCGCATGCCCTCGCTCGGCGCCAGCATCTGCTTGTCGCCGCTGTCGTCCAGCCCCTGCTCCAGGGTGGTGCGGATCTGCGCGCCGGTCAGCGACATCGTGACGATCTCGTTGTTGAACGGCTCGACCGCGTAGATCTGCCCGAACGTCACGGTGCCGTCCGCTGCCGGTATCAGCGAGGTGCGGATGCCGTAGGGATTGAGGAAGGCGATCTCTGCCCCTGCCTTGCGGCTGGCGGCAAGCTGCGAATCCGCGATCAGGTTGCCCAGTTCGCCGCCCTTGCCGACGCCCTTTTCCTCCACTTTGCCCGCCGGGCCGGAGAGCTTGCCCACCGGCCGCGCGACGAGATGCAGCGAGGCGTCCTTGTAGCGCTGGACATAGGCGGCCACGTCCGCGCGCGGCTGGAACTGCGGGAAGGCGGGCTGGTTCGGCACTTCGCCCTTGGCCGACCTGTAGGCGGGCGACTGGACGATCAGGTTGCTGGCCTGCTTGCCCAGCAGCCTGTGCGTCGCCGGATCAAACCTGAGCGTGATGTCGGTGACGAGCTTGCCATAGACGCCGGCACTGGTCAGCAGGATCGGGCCTGCCTGCGGATTTTCGGTATAGTTGCAGACGTAGGCCCAGTGGGTGTGGCCCGAGACCACCACGTCGACGCCGGGGTTCAGGCGGGCGAGGATCGGCTGGATGTCGCCCACCGCCTGGTCGCAGCCGTTGGGATCGGCGGCACCGTTGGTGCGCAGACCCTGATGGATCAGCACGACCACGGCATCGGCGCCCGCGGCTTTCAACTGCGGCACGGCGCGGTTGATCGTCTCCGCCTCGTCCGCGAACTTCAGGCCCGCAACCCGGTCCGGCGCCACGAGGGTGGGCACGCTGCTCAGCGAGAGGCCGACGAAGCCGATCGTGATCCGGTCCTTGCCGGTGCCGAAGGTCTTGAGCCCGGTGCCGGGGAACAGCGGCGTACCGTCGGCCAGCGTGGTGCTGGCGGCGAGATATTTGTAGCGGGCGCCCTTGAACGCTTCGAGCTGGCAGGGCTGACCGCGCGTGTTCTTCTCGCAGCCGCCGTTCTGGAGACGGCGCAGTTCCTGCCAGCCCCGGTCGAACTCGTGGTTGCCTACCGCGTTGAACTCCACGCCGACGCGGTTCATCACGCCCACCGCCGGTTCGTCGAGATAGAGCGAGGAGGCAAGCTGCGAGGCGCTCGTCAGGTCGCCCGCCGCCACCACGACATTGTTGGCATGCCGCGCCTTCAGCGAGTCCACCGCCGAAGCCAGCCAGGCCCCGCCGCCCGCCGGAACCGCGACTTCGCCGCCGTGCCCGTCCGGCGTCTCCACCGACTGGCTGGGCGGTTCGAGCGCGCCGTGGAAGTCGTTGATCGCGATTACGCCGACTTCGATGGGCGCGCTTGCCTGCTGGGAGATCGGCGTCGTCGCGCAGCCCGCGAGGAGGGCAGCCAGAAGCGAGGTGGAAAGCAGCGGCAGACCGCGATGGAGAGGGAGAGTCATGGCCCGCGTCCTATCGGATCATTGCGCGGTGCGGCAACGATTTTTCGCGGGTTGGGAGGCGTAAGGTGACACTTTGCTTGACACGGTTGACACGGTCCAGGGGATAAAAAAGCTGTCGCCTTGTGGCGGGTGCATCATGCTTCGGGCGGGTGAGGGCGTGGCTGGCGCGGGGCATGGGGAAGAGGATATCGCGCGGCAGTGCTTGTAGGAAAGCGGACTTTCCCGGCCGTCATCGAGAATGTTTCGCGCAAAGGCGCAACGAGATCGTACTCGAGTCTCAGCCAACACCTCCACCCGCTCAGGCTGAGCCTGTCGAAGCCCCTCGCGGCGTGGCGCCACAAGCCAGCTGGCTGACCAATGCCCAATCTCCAGCCATCATCGCTTCCTTCTTGGCACGGCTCCACCCCTTTAGCTTGCGCTCCGCCGCGAAGGCATCATCGCGGGTCTGGAAGTCTTGTGCCCACAGGAAAGTGACCGGCAGGCGCCGGGACGTGTAACCCTGGATCATGCCGCTCCCGTGCTCGGCAATGCGGCGTTCGAGGTCATCGGTATGGCCGACGTAGTAGGTGCCGTCCCGGCAGCGCAGAATGTAAGTGTGGAACGCCATCGGGCTATTGGTCTGGCGTTGCGGGCGGGCTTCGACAAGCTCAGCCTGAGCGGGGTGGGGTTAAAACCCGGCAAGGGTGGGCTGGCCCGGTGAGGGGGCGGTTCCGCGCTTACGCAATTCGAGCCGCTGGGGAATGCATGGATCTGCTAGCAGTTAATCCACAAGCGGACCGACAGCTGTCGCCAGTATGGCTGACCTTCCAACCCGAGGTTAGGTGAGATAGTCTAGCACAATGTCCAGCGTCGTTTCAGCCAGTCGATCTCGAACGAGTAACGCTAAGCGGAAAGCGAAGGTCGTTCAGCAAGTTCCCTGTGTCGAGCGCCAGGTTGGGCCAGACAATCACGTCTTCGGGCAGCGTGAGGTCGCCAAACAGCTTGCTCTGAGGAAGTACCGCGAGGCGATGTCCAAACGTAAAGGCTAGAAGCCTAACACACCAAGCAGGCCAACATAGCCGACATTGCGCCGTTCCTTCCCCTCGCTATGTAAAGTTGAATGATGGCTTCCTTGTCAAAATCCCAGCGTAAAGCACTCCGTGACGCGACGAAGGATGGGCCTACTCCCGCGAAGCAAGCCATTGTCCATGTCGCGAAATGCCTATGGCCCTACGCCTGTTTCATTTGCCGCAAATCGTGGAAGCGTTCTGCCGAAACAGGAGGGAAATGTCCTGAATGTTCTGGTGAACTTCACTGGATGGGGCGCGCTTTTAAAGTGCCGAAGAAGGCGGATGCAGAGCAGTGGGCTAAAGTCGGCGCTCTCTGGAATGCTGGTTTTCGGTTTCCTAGTCATGAACGGTGGAGGGATTTGGAACCATATCCCGAGCGCCTAAGAGAAGTGGCGGATTTTATTCGACGAAATCGGGAGTACCCGTTTCGCGTAAAACCGTAACGTCCGCTCACCCGCAATTTGAACCGTAAGGCCGCTCGCTGGAAGCTGACCTCACCACCCGCTCAGGCTGAGCCTGTCGAAGCCCCCCGAGACCCAGCGCAAGGCCCGGTATCCTTCGGCAAACTCACGAAAAGCGGGGATAGAGAACCACCCCGCCCCCCATCAATCCGCGTCGTCCTCCAGCGCATGCATGTCGTCGTCCGACAGGCCGAAGTGGTGGCCGACCTCGTGGACCACGACGTGGGTGACGAGGTCTTCCAGCGTCACGTCCGTCTCGCACCACTCGGCGAGAAGGGGCTGGCGGTAGAGGGTGATGCGCGGCCGGAACTCGCCTGCCACCCAGACCGATTCCTCGTCGAGCGGGCGGCCGTGGTAGAGGCCGGTCAGTTCCCAGGCGTCTTCCAGGCCGACCGCGCGCAGGGTTTCCGCGTCGGCGAATTCCTCGACGTGGACGGTCACGCCGACGAGGTGCTGCGCGAAAGGTTCGGGAATGCGCACGAAGGCAGCGTGGGCGAGGGCCTCGAACACGTCCGGGCCGGGGGCATTGCCGAAACGGGTCATATCGGGGTTACTCCTGGGGTGCGTCCGGGGCGACGATGCGGGCGATCCCGGCGGCGGTGGAGGGGTGGTAGGTGGGCTTGGCCTCCGCGAAGAAGTCTCGCGCCTTGCTGGAGCCCCAGTCGCCCTGCTTCATCAGGCCCTTGTAGAGCGGATAGACCAGCAGCCCGCGCCCGATCCGCGAGAGATAGGCGCGCAAGTAGGGCACCGCCGGATCGTAACGGTTGGCGATGGCGAGTTCGAACCAGGCGGACTGGATATAGGCATTGCCCGAGGCCGAGAGGCCCAGCGCCGTGTCCAGTTCCTTGAGGCGCGCGGGCGTCTGCTGCCGGTCGATGCCGTTCAGGAAGCGCAGCCATTCCTGCGTGGTCCAGCCCTGCGGCTGCACCGCGCCGGCCGGGCCGCCCGCGTTGAAGGCGGAAAGCTTCGCGTCGACTTTCGCCAGTGTGGCGCTGTGAACGCGAACGGCATTGTCCGGCAGGCCCGCGCCGTAGGACCAGCGGTCCAGCTGGAGTTTGAGTTCCAGGTCCGGCTGACCTTTCAGCAGGCGTTCGCGCAAGTCGGCAAGGAAACCGGCGGTGGTCTGCGGCTGGAAGGCGTGGCGATCGAAGTAGGAGGTGAGATAGGCGTCCCACTTCGAGCGGCCCACGGTATATTCGATCATGCGCAGGAAGTTGGAGCCCTTGGTATAGTCCACCTCGCCCGCGCCGGGTTCGCCGTTCAGGCGCGTGGCGGCGCCGGTCTGGCCGCCGCCCGCGGCGATCTCGCGCTGGAGCACGTCCCAGTCGAGATCGGCATAAGTCGCGGCCTGCTCCTTGCCGTAGAGCGACTCCATGATGCGGTTCTCGAAGTAAGTGGTGAAGCCCTCGTTCAGCCAGGTGTCCGACCAGGTGGCATTGGTGACGAGGTTGCCCGACCAGGAATGCGCCAGTTCATGCGCGACGACATCGGTGTTCGAACGATCGCCGGTGACGATGGTCGGCGTCAGGAAGGTCAGCATCGGGTTTTCCATGCCGCCGTACGGGAAGGCGGGTGGCAGCACGAGCATGTCGTAGCGGCCCCAGCGATAGGGGCCGTAGAGCTTGCTGGCGGCGTCGATCATCTTTTCGACATCGACGAATTCCTTCGCCGCCTTGTCCAGCATCGGTGCCTCGGTCCAGACGCCCGAGCGAGGGCCGAGCGACTTGAACTTCAGGTCGCCCACCGCAAAGGCGATCAGGTAGGGCGGCACCGGCTTGTCCATGCGGAAGCGGAACTGGCGGCGGCCGTCGGGCAGGGCCTCGCCCTTGTTGCCGGAGAGCTTTTCGGCGCTCATCACGGCAACCATGTCGCCCGGCACGCGCAGGGTGGCTTCCCAGGTCTGGCGAATGCCGGGGCTGTCCTGCGTGGGGACCCAGGAACGGTTGAGGATCGCCTGGCCCTGGCTGAACAGGAAGGGCTTCTTCTTGCCGAAGGTCATTTCCGGCGGCAGCCATTGCAGCGCGGTGGCGCCGGGCCGGGCACGGTAGGCGATCCTGATCTTCGCCGCTCCGGCCAACTCGACGGTGAGGGCCGAGCCGATATCGGCGTTGGCGGTATCCTTCGGGCCGATCGACCACTTCAGCGGCTTGCCCGAGGCGTCGGTGACGGCGGAGACGTCCATGTCGTTGACGTCGAGCACGACTTCCTTCGCGCCCGGTGCCGCAAGGATGTCGAGCACGGCACTGCCGCCCAGCGTCTTCGCCGCGAAATCGACGTCGAGATCGAGGGCGACATGGGTGACGCGGGCCACTTGCGGCTGGGCATGGGTCCAGACGTCCCGCGCATCGGGCGTGGTCAGGATCGGCGCGGGCGTTCCGGTAGCGGTTCCGGTGCCGGTCTGGGCAAGTGCGGGGGCGGCGGTACCGGCAAGCAGCGCGGCGGCAAGGAGTATACGCATGGGCGCGGGTTATGGTCACGCCCAAGGCGCCGCGCAAGCATGAGGTTATAGCCTTGTTTGGAAATCCGCCGCAGGCGGATTTCGGCGGCACCGGCCCTCTCCCCCACCCGACCTCCCATCGGCAGTATACTTAAGTGGGAGGTCGGGTGGGGGCGTGGGCCGGTGCCGCCTCGAAAATGCCTTCAGGCATTTTCCAGACATTCGCTCAAAGCTTCTTGAGCACGCCTGTCACGGGAATGGCGATGCTCGATCCGCCAGTCACGGGATTGCCGTCGAAGCTGGCCTGGGTGCCGTCCTCGGCTGCGACGCTCACGGTCCCGCCTGCGGCCGTGAAGGTCAGGGTGCCGCCGCCGAGCGTGGGGATTTCGACTTTGCCGTCCTTACTCGCCTTGATGGCGGCGGCGATGTCTTGCGGTGTCATGTAGCCGGTCAGCATGTGGTCCTTGATCAGCGCGGCCAGCGCGGCGTGATCGTCGGCCTCGGTGAGCGCCTTGGCGGGATCGCCTAGCCTGGCGAAGGCATCGTCTTCGGGGGCGATCAGGGTATAGGCGGCCTTCTCGCGAAAGACCCCCTCGATCCCGGTTTCCTTGAGCGCTTCGGCCACGGTCTGGAGGCCGGCGGTATTGTCCAGCGCCTGGGGCAGGGTCTCGATCGTGGTGGCGGCGGTTGTCGTCGTGCCCTTATCGCTGCCGTCAGGAGTGCTGTCCTGCGCCGAGCAGGCGGCCAGACAGCAGGCCAGCAGGCCGATGACGAGACGTTCCTTGCGCATCAATTCCCTCCTTCGGCGCCGTTCAGGCGAGCAGTTCGATCGCCGCCCGAACGAGGCGGGTGGCGGGATCGAGCTGGTAGATATAGCCGTCGCTGTAGCGGTAGAGCGCGTCCGGCCCGTCCCGGTACTCGTCGCGGTAGGCGGTCGGCAGGTTGTAGACGTCGTAGCCCGCGGGCATGGTCCGGCCGATCGCTATGTCGTTGCCCAGCAGCAGCGCGGCGATGCCGGTGATCGCCGCGTCGGCGGCATTCACGCGGTAGATCGCATTGTCGTAGAAGCGATAGGCGCCGTCCCCGCCGAGGCCGTAGTAGCCCGTGTAGTAACCGGGCAGGGCGACCGGCCGGTAAGTCCCCGGCCAGGCCCGGCCGACGGAGAGCGCGCCGCCGAGCAGGGGAATATAGCCGACGACGCCGTTGCCGACATCTCCGCCGCCATCAGCGTGGCTTTCGGCGCCGAGGCGCAGCAGGTAGCCGTCGGCGTAGCGGTAGCGGGTATCGTCGGCGAAATCGCGGGCGAACCAGCCCGGATCGTGCCAGGCCTTCTCGGGCGGATGCGTGCGGGCCGGGATCGTGCAGCCCTGGTACTTGTCCGCGATTCCTGCCGGGCAGCCGGTGAGTGCGGCGCCGGTAAGCGAGGGGGTGCGCGCGGCAGGCGCATGGGCCTGGGTGATCACGCGCACGCGATCGCTGGTGGGGACGCGGAAATCCTTGCCGCGCGAGTCCCTGTATTCGCTCTCACGGGGGCCTTCGGCGGGCTTGGGCGCGGGTAGGGGCCGGTTGCGCTGTGCTTCGGGGGACGGGCGGGGCCGATCACCTTCGCGTTCGCCTTCGGGAGACTTGCGCCCCTCATCCCGTGTCCGGCGCGCGGCGTCCTGCTGGTTCTGCTCGCGCTGCGCGGTCACGGGGTTCTGGGCCTCGGGGTGGGGCGTGACGGCGTCTCGCTCTCGTTCGGCACCGGACGGGGAAGGCCCTTCGCGCCGCGCCTGTTCGGCATGCTGGCGCTCGGCGGAAGGCGGTGACGTTCGCGCTTCGGGATGGTCTCTGGGTGGCCCCTGCTCGGGAGGCGCGGCGGCGAGCGGGAGGGCGTGGAGCGAAGCGAGCATGGCCAGAGCGGCGCCCGTCAGCAAGGACCGACTCCCGAAGAGGCAGCGCTGGCCGAAAAGGCAGGGCTGGCCGAAAGGCAGGGCTGGAATGGTGCGGTCGCTCGGCATCGCTGCTTCTCCTTTTGGGGGCGCAACGCGGCGGGATGATAGCTGTTCCGCAGGGGATTGTCGCCAATGGTCGCGGCGGATGGTCGCGGTCCCGGAGCGAACCGGCTGAAACGTGCCACGAAAACGGGGCGGCAACGAAAAGGGCGCCCGGATCGCTCCGGGCGCCCCACTCGGCGAACTGATGCTCCTTCCGCGCCATTCCCGAAGGAAGGGGGAAGGAAGCGCGGATCAGGCGCTGTAGTACATGTCGAACTCGACGGCCGACGGCGTGGTTTCCCAGCGCAGCACTTCGGGCCACTTCAGTTCGAGATAGGCTTCGATCTGGTCTTCGGTGAACACGCCGCCTTCGAGAAGGAAGGCATGGTCGGCCTGGAGCGAATCGAGCGCTTCACGCAGCGAACCGCAGACGGTCGGCACTTCGGCGAGTTCGGCCGGGGGCAGATCGTAGAGGTTCTTGTCCATGGCTTCGCCCGGATGGATCTTGTTCTTGATGCCATCGAGGCCGGCCATGAGCAGCGCGGCGTAGCAGAGGTAGGGGTTGGCCATCGCGTCGGGGAAGCGGAATTCCACGCGCTTCGCCTTGTCGCCCGCACCGTAGGGGATGCGGCACGAGGCCGAGCGGTTGCGGGCCGAGTAGGCCAGCAGGACCGGGGCTTCGTAGCCCGGCACCAGGCGCTTGTAGCTGTTGGTGGTCGGGTTGGTGAAGGCGTTCAGGGCCTTGGCATGCTTGATGACGCCGCCGATGAAGTAGAGGCAGGTGTCCGACAGGCCGGCATATCCGTTACCGGCGAAGAGGGGCTTGCCCGCTTCCCAGATCGAGATGTGCGTGTGCATGCCCGAGCCGTTGTCCTTCATGATCGGCTTCGGCATGAACGTGGCGGTCTTGCCGTAAGCCTGTGCGACCATGTGGACGACGTACTTGTAGATCTGCATGCGGTCGGCGGTGGTGACCAGCGTGCCGAAGGTCAGGCCGAGTTCGTGCTGGGCAGCGGCCACTTCGTGGTGGTGCTTGTCGCAGGGCAGGCCCATTTCGAGCATGGTGGTGACCATCTCGCCGCGGATGTCCACGGCCGAGTCGACCGGAGCGACCGGGAAGTAGCCGCCCTTGGCGCGGGGACGGTGGGCAAGGTTGCCGGTGTCGTATTCGCGGTTCGAGTTGCCGGGCAGCTCGATGTCGTCGATCTTGAAGCCGTTGCCTTCATAGCCGTCGTAGAACTTCACGTCGTCGAACATGAAGAATTCGGCTTCGGGGCCGACGTAGACGGTGTCGCCGAAACCGGCCGACTTGACGAAGGCCTCGGCGCGCTTCGCGGTCGAGCGCGGGTCGCGGGCGTAGAGGTCGCCGGTCGAGGGTTCCACGATGTCGCAGAACAGGATGAGCATCGGAGTGGCCGAGAACGGATCGACGTAGACCGCGTCGAGATCCGGCTTCAGGATCATGTCCGACTCGTTGATGGCCTTCCAGCCTTCGATCGACGAACCGTCGAACATCAGGCCGTCTTCCAGCTCGTCCTCGCCGAGGATCGAAGCGACCATGGTGAGGTGCTGCCACTTGCCCTTCGGGTCGGTGAAACGCAGGTCAACCCACTCGATCTCTTCGTCCTTGATGCGCTTGAGGACGTCCTTTGCACTCGCCATTAGAGTAGTCTCCAGTGATGCTCTTCCGATCCCGAAAGAGGCTTTGATGTTTCTTTGTTCGGGAAATCCGGCCCCCCGCCGGTCCTTCCCGCTCCGGCTTTTCGGGGGATGGTAACCCCCGTTGCCCTACCCCCAGGGATATTACCGCTTCGATATTACAGGGCGTCGTCGTCCCGCTCGCCGGTGCGGATGCGCACGGCGGTTTCCACGGGAACCACGAAGATCTTGCCGTCACCGATGCGTCCGGTCTGGGCGGCGTCGGCGATGGCTTCCACCACGCGTTCGGCCAGGGCGTCGGGAACGACGACTTCCAGCTTCACCTTGGGCAGGAAATCCACGACGTATTCGGCGCCGCGATAGAGCTCGGTATGGCCCTTCTGGCGCCCGAAACCCTTGGCCTCGGTCACGGTGATGCCCGAGACGCCAACTTCGTGCAGTGCTTCCTTCACTTCGTCGAGCTTGAACGGCTTGATGATAGCTTCGATCTTTTTCACGCCTGTGTTGACCCCTGCATGGTCCCGGATCTTTTTCCGAAGACAGTTCCGGTCCGGGAACCAGATGCCTCGCGCGCGACTCCCATCAAGAATCGTGCCAATGCGGATGGCCCTCTCGTAGGCCAAGTGTGCAGCCGCGAAAAGACCGTATTCTTAGCTTTCGACACCCCGAATGCACTGAGTCATGCAGGTGATGCCCCGGTTGGCGACATTATGTGTTCAAGATTCGAGCACACCCTGCCTTAAAATTGTGCATGGGGGTGTCGGAGGTCTTGGAGAACCGACCACCTGACGAAGGAGGGGCGAGTTTGGAAATGCCATAAGCCAATGCAAGAAGGCGCCGGAAACCGCTTGGTCTCCGGCGCCTGCTTGCATTGGCGAAATGTGGGTGCGGTTACAGTCTCAGCTTTACAGTCTCAGGCCGGCAGTCTCGGGAAGACCGGCCATGAGATTGAGGTTCTGCACCGCAGCGCCGCTGGCGCCCTTGCCCAGGTTGTCGAGCATGGCGACAAGGCGGGCCTGCGAACCGTCTTCGGCGCCAAGCACGCGCAAGGTGAGCGTGTCGACCGGGTCCATCGACGCACGCAGCAGCAGTTCGTCGGGCCGGTCATCCACGACCGTGACGATCTCGCTGCCCGCGTAGAATGCGGCCAGCGCGGCGCGCAGCGCAGCCGGGTCGCCCGCTTTCGGCATCATCGAAAGGTGCAGCGGCACTTCCACCAGCATGCCGCGATGGGCAGGCACCACGGCCGGGGCGAAGATCGGTGCATGGGCAAGGCCGACATGCGCGGTCATTTCCGGCACATGCTTGTGGCCGAGCGCCAGGCCATAGGCGCGGAAGGCGATGTCCCGGTCTTCCTCGAAGCGGCCGATCAGCGCCTTGCCGCCGCCCGAATAGCCGGAAACGGCGTGGCAGACGTAGGGCCAGTCGGCAGGCAGCAGGCCTGCCCTGACCAGCGGCGCGACAAGGGCGATGAAACCGGTGGGATAGCAGCCGGGATTACTGACGAAGCGCGCGGCGGCGATTGTCTCGCGGCCCACCACTTCGGGGAAGCCGTAGGCCCATTCCGGCGCCACGCGGTGCGCGGAGGAGGCATCGATCACGCGGGTGGTATCGTTGCGGATCATGCCCACGGCGGCCTTCGCGGCGTCGTCCGGCAGGCAGAGGATCACGAAATCGGCCGCGTTCAGGGCTTCGGCGCGGGCGCTGTCGTCCTTGCGGCGGGCATCGTCGAGGACGATCAGCTCGAATTCGGCGCGTCCGGCAAGCCGTTCGGCGATTTCCAGGCCGGTGGTGCCGGCGGCGCCGTCGATGAAGACCGTCTTCGTCATCAGTCCTGTGCCTCCAGAGCGTCCAGCGCGACATAGCCGACATGGCCGTCTTCGCCCAGCTGGCCCCAGGCCCAGTTGCCCGCGATATCCAGCACGTTGAAGATCTCGCCGGCGGGAAGTTCGCGAATCGGGTCGGCATCGGCCCGGCTCATCACCCGCAGTACGGCGCCCGGCGCGATCCGGCGCGGCATCGGCACGGCATAGTGCGGCACGAAGTAGAGACCGGCCAGCTTGATGTGCGCCAGGTCGCCGCGCACGGGAAGGCATCCGGGATCCGCGGTCACGCTCGGCCCGGTCATGGCAAGCAGTCCATCGATCCGGGGAGGGCGGGTATAGGAATCCTCAGTGGCCAACGCGGGTGCTACTCCAAATGCAAAGATGCGCGCGCTTAGCGGGGGCATGGCCAAGACGCAAGTTCAGGCATCGCTGCGGGTGTAGCGCCGCTGCAACATGTGCCAGGCCGCGCGCAGGCCCAGAGCGTCGCCGCCCTTGGGCCTGCCGGGCTTGGCGGCGGGGCGCCAGGCGAAAGTATCGAAGTGTGCCCAGTCGAGTCCCTTGGGCACGAAGCGGTCCATGAACAGCGCCGCCGTGCTCGCGCCTGCAAAGCCGCTGGACCCGGCATTGTTGATGTCGGCAATGTCCGACTTCAGGTATTCGCGGTAGCCGTCGTAGAGCGGCAGGCGCCAGCAGGGATCGTCCACCGCGAGGCCCGCCTCCAGGATGTCCTGCGCAGTCTTGTCCTCACGGGTGAAAAGGGCGGGCAGGTCCGGGCCGACCGCGACGCGCGCCGCGCCGGTGAGTGTGGCGAAGTCGATCAGCAGCTCGGGCTCCTTCTCGCCCGCGCGGGTGAGCGCGTCGCCCAGGATCAGGCGGCCTTCGGCATCGGTATTGCCGATCTCCACGGTGATGCCCGCGCGGCTGCGCAGCACGTCTCCGGGGCGGAAGGCATTGCCGGAGATCGCATTCTCCACCGCCGGGATCACGAGATGGAGGCGCACCGGCAGCTTCGCGCCCATGATCAGGCGGGCGAGGGCCAGCGCATGGGCGGCGCCGCCCATGTCCTTCTTCATCAGCAGCATGCCCGCGCCCGGCTTGATGTCCAGCCCGCCCGAATCGAAGCAGACGCCCTTGCCGACGACGGCGATCTTCGGATGCTTGGGGTCGCCCCATTCCAGCTCGATCAGGCGCGGCGCATGGGCGCGGCCCGCCGCGCGGCCGACGGCATGGACCATCGGATATTCGCGCTCGAGCATCTCGCCGCGCGTGATCTTCACGTCCGCGCGGAACGCCTTGGCCAAAGCTTCCGCCTCGCTTTCGAGCTGGCCCGGACCCATGTCCTCGGCCGGGGTGTTGACGAGATCGCGCACCAGTTCGATCGCCTCGGCCTCGGCGATCGCGGTATCGATCGCCTTGACTTCGCCGGTCAGGAGAATGCGCGGGCCTTCCTCTGAGGGTTCGGAAAGGTAACGGTCGAAGCGGTACTGTCCGGCGATCCAGCCCAGCGCCGCCTTGCCGGGTTCACCCGAGGCACGGCGATAGGTTCCGGCGGGGAGCACGTCGGCCAGCTTCGCGAGGCACCAGGTGGAAAGCGCGGCGGGATCGGCCACGCCCGCGACGACGAACCAGCCATCGCCGTCGGGCAGGATCGCGTGACTGCCCGCGCTGCCGGTGAACTTCTGGGCTTCGAGCGCGGCACGCTGGGGGACCGACAGGCCCTTGATGAACTGTTCCAGCCCGTCCCCGGTCCCATCTTTCGTGACGAGGTGGATGGCGACGGCCTTCTGGCCGCGATCGGGCTGAATCAATGCGTTCTTGTCGGTCATGGTTCCATTCTCTAGCCTTGCCGCGAGCATGAGCCGAGAGGGAAAATGATGCGATCTGGTGCCTGGTATCTTGCCTCCATTGCAACGACGCTGACCGCGGCGGCACTGCTGGTGAGCGGCTGCAAGAGCGAAAAGCCCGCGCCCGCACCGTCGGAAACCGCCTCCGCCGAAGTGGAGGCGCCCAGCGAAGCCGCCACGGAGCCTGCCGCCGAGGCGAGCGAGGTTCCAGTAGGGGGCGGACGCGCGGAAAAGACCGAGAACGATCTTTACGAGTTCAGCTATTCCTATCCCGATGCGGCAGGCGCGATTCCGGGCCTGAAGGCGAATCTCGACAAGCAGTTCGACGCATCGCGCGCGGACCTCGTCAGCAGCGCGAAGGAAGGCCAGTCCGAAGCGAAGCAGAACGACTTTCCCTATCACGCCTACAGCTACGGCGAGGAATGGAAGGTCGTCACCGATCTGCCCGGCTGGCTTTCGCTCTCCTCGGAAATCTACACCTACTCGGGCGGCGCGCACGGCATGACCACGTTCGACGCCCTGCTGTGGGACCGCCATGCCGAAGCGGCGCGCAAACCCATCGATCTCTTCACCAGCAAGGAAGCGCTGTCGAAAGCGATCCGCACCTCCTTCTGCGCCGCGCTCGACAAGGCGCGGGTCAGGAAGCGCGGCGGCCCGATCGACAGGAGTGACGAGATGTTCTCGGAATGCATCGATCCGGTCGAGCAGGTGGTGATCCTGGGATCGACCAACAAGCAGACCTTCGACCGCATCGGCCTGCTGGTTCCGCCCTACAATGCCGGGCCTTATGCCGAGGGCAGCTACGAAGTGACGGTGCCGGTGACGGGCGCGGTCATGGCGGCGCTCAAGCCGCAGTACCGGTCGAGTTTCTCGGTGGGGAAGTAAGAGATCTTTTGAAAAATGCCCGAGGGGCATTTTTGAGCGGCACCGGCCCACGCCCCCACCCTACCACCCGCTAGGATAATACCTTGGGTGGTAGGGTGGGGGCGTGGGCCGGTGCCGCCAAAATCCGCCTGCGGCGGATTTTCAAAAAATCTCCAGTCACGCGCGACCTCGCATTTTGTGCGCGCAATCGTTATGTAGGCCCCATGACCGAATACCAGATCGTCGAACCCGGAAGCGAAACCGTCCTGCGTGACGGCACCATCAAGCTGCACGGCCCGGAAGGGTTTGAGGGCATGCGCAAGGCCGGACGCCTTGCCGCCATGATCCTCGACGAGATCGCGCCGATGGTGCAGCCCGGCGTCACCACTGCCGCCATCGACGACAAGGTGCGCGAACTGACGCTGGACGGCGGCGCCGTGCCTGCGACGCTCGGCTACCGGGGCTATGCGCATTCCTGCTGCATCTCGATCAACCATGTCGTCTGCCATGGCATCCCGTCGGAAAAGACGATCAAGGACGGCGATATCGTCAATATCGACGTCACCCCGCTGCTGGACGGCTGGCACGGTGACACCAGCCGCATGTACCTGGCCGGAGACGTCTCGCTGAAGGCGCGCCGCCTGGTGGACGTGACGTACGAATGCCTGATGATCGGCATCGAGCAGGCAAAGCCCGGTAACCGCGTGGGCGACATCGGCGCGGCCATCCAGGCCTATGCCGAATCGTTCCGCTACGGCGTGGTCCGCGAGTTCTGCGGCCATGGCCTCGGCCGCCTGTTCCATGACGCGCCCGAAGTGGTCCATGCCGGTCGCCCCGGCACCGGTCCGCTGCTCAAGCCCGGCATGTTCATGACCATCGAACCGATGATCAATCTCGGCAAGCCCCCGGTGAAGCTGCTGGCGGACGGTTGGACGGCAGTGACGCGCGACAAGTCGCTCTCGGCGCAGTTCGAACACTCGATCGGCATCACCGAGACCGGCTGCGAGATCTTCACGACCAGCCTCAAGGGCCTGCACAAGCCGCCTTACGCCTGATTTCTCGTCGTCCCGGACTTGATCCGGGACGACGGGATCGATTCCTCGAGTCCAATCCCCTCCCGCAAATCATCGCCCCGGCGCACGTCCGGGTCGTGACCTGACACCCACACCATGACAGCCTCCTGCCCACAAAGGCGAGAGGGAGAGCCATGGCGACCGCAGCATTCGACCTGACCGGCGGCGTTCCGAAGGCGCGCGAATTCGTCGTGGCGGAGAAACCCGACGACGGGCTGCGCGATGCCGTGAATGTCTGGATAGAGGAGGAGAACGGCCTCTTCGCCATGCGGATCGGCGTCGAGGCGGTCGGCAATGCCTGGGACCGGCACGAGTTCTGGCTCGACGTGGCTTTCGCAGACGGCCGCGTACTTTCGAAGCGCGGCGATGGCGAGACGCATTCGCCTTATGGCGAGGATGGACGGGCAACGGTGCGGGGCACCGGGCCCGTGCGCTTCGAATGCGTCGAGCCATTCCGCCGCTGGCTCGTCAGCTACAAGGGGCAGGCGGCCGAGACGTCTGCGCAGCAGCTGATCGAGGATCCCGAATTTGCGGAGACGCGCTGGACCGATCTGGACATCGCGGTCGAGATGGACATGGCGGCACCGCCTTGGGTGCCTGGTTCGCTCCTGCCCGAAGCGGCCGAGGCCCTGGGCGGTGAGCAGGGCAGTTTCATGAGCCCGCGCTACGAACAGTTGTTCCGGTGCAGCGGAACCCTGCGCGTCGATGGCGAGACGAGAGCCTTCAAGGCCAACGGGTTGCGCATCCGCCGCACGGGCTTCCGCGCTTTCGCCGGGTTCTGGGGGCATTGCTGGCAATCGGCGGTCTTCCCGGACGGCCGCGCCTTCGGCCTGAACATCTATCCCCCGCGCGAGGATGGCGGGCCGAACTATGCCGAGGGCTGGATCATCGACCGCGACGGCCCGCGGGTGCCCGCGCGTCCGGTCCAGGTGCCGTGGCTGCGGCGTTTCGTCACCGGCGAAGAGGACGTTTCGCTGGTACTGGAAACGATCGACGGCCGCCGCGTGGCGATAGCCGGCACCACTTTCGTCAATGTCCGCTCGCGCGGCGGCTTCGCCAAGCCGGTGGACTGGCCGGAGGACTTCCCGCTCGTGCAGCAGAGCCACGCCTTCTACACCTGGGACGGCCAGCGCACGACCGGCATGATCGAACGCTCCAGCAAACCGAGCGTGATGGACCTTTAGCGGCGTGATTGGGGGCCGGTGGTGGTCCGGTTTGGGCAGTATGACGAAGCCTATCGGGCGGGTCCGCTAGCCACCTCAAAGCTGACCTCTCCAACCGCTCAGCCTGAGCGGGATTTGGTTTGAGGCCCAGTGGGACGTCAATCCGCAATCTACCCAACCCCGTCAAATAGCCGAAATGGGCCTGCTCACGAGGGGTGCGGAGCAGGCCCATCTCCCACCGGCTCCTCCGGTTCGGGGAGCCGTGAAATTCATCAGCCGGAGCGGCACGCAATGTGCGGAAGCAGTGCCGCTCCGGGCGGGCGACCTCTGGGGGTTATCGAGGTCAGTCCCGCGGGATGATCCAGCGGATCGTCCCCAGGTAGCTGCCGGCGACCGCCTGGCCGTCGGCATCGGTGGCCGGTTCGAACCGGGCGCGCCTGCTGACGTATTTGCAGGTGGCCTCGTCGAGACCGGTATAGCCGCTCGACATGGCGATGGAGCACTGGCTGACGCGCCCGCGCGCATCGATGTCGAGCCGGAAACGCACGCTGCCCTGGTGTTCCGCGCGCAAGTCCGCCGTGGGATAGTCCTGCGTCGTCACCCAGCCGGAGGCCGCGTTGCGGGGCAGGGCGCCGCGCGGCTGGAACCGGGCTGGGGTTTCGGTGGGCGTCGGCAGCGCGACCGCCACTTTCTCGCCCACCTCGTAGGATGTCGGGCTGGCGGTGGGTATCGTGGTGGTGGTGGGAATGGGGTCGACGGAGGGGATCGGAATGCGCGGTGCCGGAGCCGTGATCAGGGGCTGCTCGGTCTGGTGCTCTGGCTGAACCTTGGGTTCGGGCGATGGCACCGGGATCGGGTCGAGCCGGATCTGGGTTGCCTCCGGGTTCCGGGGCGGTTCGCTTCTGAATAGGGTGACGGCGAAACCGTTGACGAGGGCGATGACGAGCCCGCCCTGGATCAGGGCGACGATGCCGCCGGTCAGGGCTTTCTGATTACCGTTGGAATTCCGATCGACGTAGGACATCGGCAATCCTTTCCATGGGTACCCCGCACGTTCTTGCGACGTCATCAAGCTTGCGATTGGTCGCAAGTCCGGGGCACTTCATGGTCTGGAGGCTAACACGAATCCTGCCGATTCAAATATAATTCTGCTTGCGGCGACAAGTATTTAACGGCCGATACTCAATATCACCATGCTTAGTTCTTATTGCATCGCAGCAATGGCCTTCTGGCGGCGGCGCTGGACCGAACTGCCGAGGCCGATCGCTTCCCGGTACTTGGCCACGGTGCGCCGGGCCAGTTCGAAGCCTTTCTGCTTCAGCAGGTCCACCAGGGTATCGTCGGAGAGGATCGCCTTGGGATCCTCGGCATCGATGAGCTGGCGGATCGCTGCCTTCACCGCTTCGGCAGAGGCGCCTTCACCGCTGGTGGCGGCAACGCCCGAAGTGAAGAAGAACTTCAGCTCGTAAGTGCCGCGCGGACAGCTCAGGTACTTGTTCGAGGTGACGCGGCTGACGGTGGATTCGTGCATGCCGATCGCCTCGGCCACCGCGCGCAGGGTCAGCGGGCGAAGCTGCGAGACGCCGTGCCGGAAGAACGCGTCCTGCTGCTTCACCAGTTCGCCGGCGACCTTGAGGATGGTCTTCTGCCGTTGGTCCAGCGCCTTGATCAGCCAGTTGGCGTCCGCGAGCTTTTCGGAAAGCCATGCGCGCGAACCCTTGTCGGCGCAGTTGCTCTTCATCTCGACATAGTAGCTGCGGTTGACGATCAGGCGCGGCAGGCTGGCCTGGTTGATCGCCACGCTCCAGCCCGCATCGATCGGCGAGACGAGAATGTCCGGCGTCACCGCTGCGCTCGGTTCGCCGCCGAAGCGCAGGCCCGGCTTGGGATCGTAGCCGCGCAGTTCGGAGAGCATGTCGGCGAAATCCTCGTCGTCCACGCCGCAGATCCGTTTCAGCCGCGCGATGTCGCCGCGCGCCAGCAGGTCGAGGTTTTCGATCAGCCGCGCCATGCAGGGATCGAGGCGGTCTGCCTCCCGCGCCTGGAGGGCGATGCATTCGGACAGGCTGCGCGCGCCCACGCCGGTCGGGTCGAGCGACTGCACCACGGCCAGCGCCGCTTCGGCCTCGGCGGTTTCGACGCCGAGGTCTTCGGCGATCTCGACGAGCATGGCGGGGAGGTAGCCCGCCTCGTCGAGTTGGCCGATCAGGTAGCGCGCGATTCCGGCGATCAGGGGGTCGGCGGTGGCGGCGCCCACTTGCGCCTCCAGGTGCTGGGCCAGGGTGGTCTCGGCGCTGCCGCGCTCCTCGAAACCGGGCAGGTCCTCGCCGGGCGCGAGGCGCAAGTCCGCAGACCATTCGCCGGTGTCGCGGTCCCGGTCGAGCGCGGATGCATCGATATCGAGCGGGCGGTCGTCATTGCCCCGGCCTTCGCCGATGAGCCGGTCCACCGCCGAAGTTTCGAGCGTGGTCTGCCGCGTGTCCGGCGGTGTCTCCACCGTGTCCGAAGCAGGGGAAGGCGGCTCTCCGCCCAGGTCGAGCAGGGGATTGGCTTCCAGCGATTCGCCGATGAAGGTTTCGATCTCGAGATTGGACAGCGCCAGCAGCTTGATCGCCTGCTGGAGCTGCGGCGTCATGACCAGTGACTGGCCCAGAGTCTGCCTGTGCCTGAGATCCAGGCGAGGGCCCAGCGACATGTCCTAGCGGACCTGCGGGAAAGGGCCTTTCGACAGGCATGAGCCTGCCGCCAGCGTCACAGCGTGAAGCCTTCGCCGAGGTAGAGCCTGCGCACGTTCTCATCGGCGACGAGCGCTTCCGGGCTGCCCGCGAAGAGCACCTGGCCGCCGTAGATGATGCAGGCGCGGTCGACGATGTCGAGCGTTTCGCGCACGTTGTGGTCGGTGATGAGCACGCCGATGCCGCGCGTCTTGAGGTCCTTCACCAGATCGCGGATGTCGGAGATCGAGAGCGGATCGATGCCGGCGAAAGGTTCGTCCAGCAGCATGATCGAGGGCTTGGCGGCCAGCGCGCGGGCGATCTCGCAGCGGCGGCGTTCACCGCCGGACAGGGCCATGGCCGGGCTGGAGCGCAGGCGGGTGAGGCCGAATTCGTCGAGCAGGCGTTCCAGTTCGCTGGCGCGCACATGCTTGTCCGGCTCGTTGAGTTCGAGCACGGTGCTGATGTTCTGTTCCACCGTGAGGCCGCGGAAGATCGAGGTTTCCTGCGGCAGATAGCCGAGGCCGAGGATTGCGCGGCGGTACATCGGCAGGCGCGTCACATCGACGCCGTCCATCAGGATGCGGCCGGAATCCGGGCGGACGAGGCCCATGATCGAATAGAAGCAGGTGGTCTTGCCCGCGCCGTTGGGGCCGAGCAGGCCGAGCACTTCGCCCTTGGCGACCGACAGCGAGATATCGGTCAGCACCGCGCGCTTGTCGTAGCTCTTGGCGATCGAGATCACCTCCAGCCCGCCGGCTTCGGCCACGGTCGGTACGTGATGGGCCGGTTCCATCGGGGCCGGCTGCGGGGGAAGTTCGGTAGTTCCGGTCATCTTCAGAGCGGTTTACGCAGGTGCCGGTTTCTCGGCAAGTCGGCAATTCGACCGATATCGAGGCGATTGGCAGGTTTCGTGCATGGTCTGTCGCAAGATCGAGCGCTGCGGGCGCTTTTGGAGCTCCCTTGGAACTGGCATTTGGAACCGGGCAATATTCTTGCGGGTTGATGGGGTGAACTTGAAATTTGACGGTTCAAGTGATCTAGTGGATTCCAGAAAGGGCGCCGAAACGAGACGCCCCGCAAATGCGAGAAAACCCGAAGCACAATTAGAGTCGCAGCAAAGACGGGAAACAACGATGGACAGGTTCGGCAAGCATGACGTGATGCCAGACTACCGGGGCCTCCCCGACAGGCCAGCACCTGACAGGCCCGTGGCCCCTGGGGGCGGGCCGATGAAGGACTGGATCAAGGCCGACTGGCGCCGCAAGATGAGCGACAACATCGCCTATGCCCTGCTGGTCTATACCGCCCTGCAGATCTTCGTGACGGTGGGCGCGCTCAAGAATCATGGCGAATCGCTGCTTCCCTATCTGGCGCTGATCATCCTGGTGGTTGCGATCATCCCCGCCTGCCGCCGCTTCGAGGCGCGCTGGAACCGGCTGGACGACCGCCAGGCCCACGATCCCGCGCTGGCGGCACCTTACCGGCGCGACCGGCTGCTGCTGTGGCTGCTGGCGATCGGATTGCCTTTTGCCATTACCGGCCTGTTCAAGGGGCTTTCGCTGCTGGCTGGATAGAGCGCCTTTCGCAGCGTGCATTTTCCCGGGCCGTCCCACGCGAGATTTGCGCACGCCAGATTTGCGCACGCCAGATTTGCGCTCTGGCGCCGCGAAGTTTAGGGCTGCGCTCCCCGTGCCGCGATGGCGGGGAAGAGTGGAGACCCGAAGATGCTCAGCCCCCAGGAAGCGCTCGACCGCGCCCAGGACCTCGTCGATCGTGCCCGCAAGGCCGGTGCGGACGCCGCAGACGCGGTGTTCGGCGCCAGTTCTTCCGAGGGGATCCAGGTGCGGCTGGGCAAGCTGGAAGACGTGGAGCGTTCCGAAAGCGAGCATATCTCTTTGCGGGTCTTCCTGGGCAAGCGTTCGGCCAGCATCGGTTCCTCCGACCTTTCCCCGCAGGCGCTGGACGAACTGGCGGCCCGCGCCCTCTCCATGGCAGGTGCGGCGCCGGAGGACGCCTTCGCCGGTCTGGCCCCGGAGGAACTGCTGACGCGCGGCCCCTGGCCCGATCTCGACATGCTCGATCCCGCCGAGCCGAGCCCGCAGGATCTGCGCGCCGCCGCGCTGGAGGCGGAGGACGCCGCCCGCGCCGAGGCCCGGGTCAGCAATTCCGACGGCGCCACGGCCAGTGCCGGAACCGGCGTCTTCGCGCTGGTGACCAGCCACGGCTTTGCCGGGGGCTATGGATCGACCAGCCATTCGCTGAGCGTCTCGATCGTCGCCGGCGAAGGCGCGGCCAAGCAGCGCGACTATGCCTGGCGCTCGGCCCATCACCGCGCCGACCTGCCGCCCCCTGCCGAGATCGGCGCGCTGGCGGCGCGCCGCGCCGTGGCCCGGCTTGAACCGGGCCGCATGGCGAGCGGGCCGATGCCGGTGGTGTTCGATCCGCGCGTGGGCGGCTCGCTGATCGGCCATTTCACCGGCGCCATTTCCGGCAGCGCCATCGCCCGACGCTCCAGCTTCCTGCTCGACAAGCTGGAGGACCAGGTCTTCGCGCCGGGAATCGTGCTGGTCGAGGATCCGCACACGCCGCGCGGCCTGCGCTCCCGCCCGTTCGACGGCGAGGGCCTACCGACGCTGCCGCGCAATCTGGTCGAGGACGGCCGCCTTACCGGATGGCTGATGGACAGCGCTTCGGCCCGCCAGCTCGGCCTGGCGCCGACCGGCCATGCCGCGCGCGGTGGCGGCGGCGCGCCGGGGGTCTCGGTGGGCAACCTGCATCTCCAGCCCGGCACGGCGAGCCCGGCCGAACTGATCGCGGACATCCGTGACGGCGTCTATATCACCGAACTGATCGGCCACGGCGTCAACGGCGTCACCGGCGACTACAGCCGCGGCGCTTCGGGCTTCCGCATCGTGAATGGCGAGATTGCCGGGCCGGTCGCGGAGTTCACGGTGGCCGGAAACCTCCTGTCGATGTTCGCGAACCTCTCCGCCGCCAACGACCTCGAATGGCACCGGGCGATCAACGTGCCGACCTTGCGCGTGGACGGGATGACTGTCGCGGGGGATTGAAAATCCGCCATAGGCGGATTTTGGCGGCACCGGCCCGAGTCTTTGTTGAGTGCGCCTTCGACATCCGTCGAAGGCTTGCGGCACCAGCCCACGCCCCCACCCGACCTCCCATCAGGATACACTCGTGGGAGGTCGGGTGGGGGCGTGGGCTGGTGCCGCTAAAATCCGCCTTCAGCGGATTTTCAAACAGCGCCCTCAATCCTTCAGAATACGGATCTCGCGCTGAGGGAAGGGCATCTGGATGTCTTCCTCGGCAAAGCGCGCGGCGATGGTGAAGCGGATCTGCGAGGCTATCGTCGCCCCGTCCGTGGCATCGGGCACGAACAGCAGCAGGCGCAAGTTGATGGTGCTGTCGGCAAAGGTGTCCAGCGTCACCGCCGGGGCGGGCGAGGGCAGGACTCCGGCATGGGCGCCCGCGATCTCCAGCAGGACCTTGCGCACGTTCTCCAGATCGGAGCCATAGGCCACGCCCACCGGCACCACCACGCGCGCAAGGGCCGCGCCGAGGCTGAGGTTCTTCACGCTGCCGGTGATGAGCTGCGAATTGGGAATGATGATCTGGTGCCGGTCGAAGCTTTCGAGATGGGTCGAGCGCACCGAGACCTTGCGCACGATCCCCGAGAATTCGCCCACCTCGATCCAGTCCCCTTCGCGGATCGGCCGTTCGACCAGCAGGATGACGCCGCTGGTGAAGTTCTCCACGGTGGACTGCAGGCCGAAGCCGAGCCCGACGGAGAGCGCGCCCGCCACGAACGTCAGGCTGGACAGGTCCAGCCCGGTGCTGGCGATGGCGAGGACGGCGGCCAGCACGATGCCGAGATAGCCGATCATCGTCACGATCGAGGCCTGCGACCCCTTGTCCAGCCCGAACTGCGGCAGGACGGTGATGGTGAGGATGCGCTTGAGCCAGCGGGTGATCGCATAGCCGCCCAGGAACACGAGGCCGAACGTCAGCACGTCGCCCGCCGAGAGGTTCACGCGGCCGATGGTGACGCCGCTGCGCAGGGCGACCAGGGCATCGCCGATCTCGCGGCTGTTGTAGCCCCAGGTGATCGCCAGCAGCGGCAGGGTGCCGAGCGTCAGCAGCAGCCCGGTGACCATCGGCACGATATGCAGGACGCGGCGGTATCGCCTGAACCGGTTCTGCGCGAGCAGGTCCAGGATGGTCGCGATCAGGCGGTGCAGGAAGATGGCGATGGCGATGATCGCGATCGTGGCGACCACGTCCGAGAAGATTTCCCGCGCCAGCACGATATAGCCGACGATCGCGGCGCAGACGCTGCCGATCACCAGCAGCTTCAGGATGCGGCTGAAAGGCGCGGCGAAATCCAGCCTTTCGTGGCGATGCCGTTCGTGCTCCTCCTCTTCCTTTACACGGCCGCGCTGGAGGAGATTGGCCAGCGTCCAAATCAGCCAGCCGCCCCAGATCAGCAGCAGCGCCGATGTCAGGTCGATCACCGTGGCCGAAGCGAAGCCGCCCTGTTCCAGCCCCTCGACCACGGCCTCCAGCGCCATGACGATGCCGATCCAGCGCACCGTCGATACGCCCTTGTCCACCAGCTCGGGCCGCAGTTCCACCAGCCTCAGTTCGGGGAAGGGCGAGCGCAGCGTGCTCCGGCCCAGCCAATGCGCAATGGCGACGCTGAGGGCGGAGAAGACCAGCAATACGCTGAGCGTTATCAGCGCATTGAGAGCGAGGAACGGCTTCATCACCAGCAGGAAGGCGCCGATGGTGCAGCCGATGCCGAAGAACAGCACGATCGCGCCGGTCACGTCTTCCAGAATGGCGATGGAAAGGCGGCTGGAGAGCGGCCGGGTGGCGGGAATGCGCTGTTCGATCTTGCGGCTGGCGGCGCGCAGGGCCCAGGTGCAGGCGATCGGGCCGAGCAGGACCAGCGCGGCGGCGCCCAGAAGGCGGCCGATCAGGCCGCCGAACCCTTCCTTCGCATAAGCGGCGGAAACGCTGTGGGCCACCGTGGCCATGCCTTTCGCGGCATCGGCGGCGAAGTCTATCCAGAGGCGGGGATCGAGGACGGATCGCGCCCGCTCCCCCTTGCGCAGCCGATCGATGGCCGAGATCCGGGCGTCGAGATCGGTCACCAGCGTCGCCGCGCGGGCCTGTGCCTCGCGCGCGCGCAGGACGGGGGCGAGCGCCAGGGAGAGTTTCGCGTCGAGCGCCTTGCGCTGTTCGGTAATGGCCGAAGCCTCGGTCTTGCCGGTTTCGGGCAGCGGGCCCAGCGCATTGATCTGCGCCTGGATGATGCGCGCTTCGAGGTTGCTGCGATCCGCCTTCTCGCGCGAAAGATCGCGGTCGGCGGCCAGGCGGTCGCGCAGGCGGTTGAGTTCCTGGACTTCGTTGTAGTCGAAGCGGCTGGGCGCCTTGCGCAGCACGCTTGCGGCTTCGGCGGCGTCCTTTTCGAACTGCGCGGCGGGGTTTGCGGCCTGCGGGCTTGAGGCCGGGGCAGGCCTGACGCCCGGCACGGCGGACGCGATCGCTTCGGGCACGGTGGGGGCCTGCGCCCCGGCAGGCGTCAAAAGGCAGAGCGCCGCCGCCAGGGCGACGAGCCATGCCCATGCGCGCATTCCTGCCGCGCCGAGGCTGTATCTGCCGCCCGAAGTCATGGCCGGTCGATCAGAGCGGTGCGAATTCGAATATGCCGCCGTCCATCTTCAGGGCTAGGAACAGGTGCCCATCGCGCAGGGTATAGCTGGCGACATCGGGCAGGCGGGCGGCCAGCGTCTGGCCGATGTCCGGCTGCGGGCAGAGCGCGCGGGTAGAGGCGACCGGGCCGATCGTCAGCGCATTACTTGCACCGGCCGCGTAAGTCGCGCGGCCGCGATTGCAGTCCAGCTGCATCGCCAGGGCGCCGTCGGCGCCGAACTCCAGGGTGTAGCTGCGGCCTTCGCCGGGGGTGGCCGTGCCTTGCGCATCGTCCGAGGACTGGAAGTTCACGAGCTTCCAGGAGGTGCCGGAAAGCCCGGAAGCCGCGGGCGGCGGCACTTCGGCGGGGGGGCGGGTGGCGGTGTCGCCGGTGCAGCCTGCCAGTGCGAGGAAGGCTGCGGTCAGCGCGGCGGCGGAAAATGCGGTACACTTTTTCATGCCAAACTCCCGGTGCTTCGGCGTCTGCCGTGATGAATCAGTCGGTCAGGCCGATGTTCCAGCGAATGCCCATGCGGCCGACGAAGCCCTTGTAGTCGCGGGTCGGCACGTTGGAATCGTTGCTGGTATAGCCTGCCTCTCCGTAAAGCGAGAAGCGCTTGTCGAGCGCGTATTCCAGCCCGCCGGTCAGCCGGAACTGGGTGTCCTTCCGGGGGTAGGGGAACACGCGCGAGAAATCGTCCTTATAGTCGCGGTGGACGAGGTAGAGGCGGCCGTAGCCGGTCAGTCGCTGCGCCAGCGGCGTGCGGGCAATGATCTGGGTGCCGTAGCCGTCATACGTGAAACGGTCGTCCTCGGCATTGTTGTGCAGCCCCAGCAGCGAGGCCTGGATGCGGGTGCGGGCATTGCCCGGGCGCCAGACATGGCGCAGCTCGCCCATCCATTCCGACTGGTCGTAGCCGGTGAAGCGCCGCTCGGTCTGGTTGCGGTAGCCGTAGCGCAGGCGCAGCGTGGAGACGTGCTCGGGATTGTGCCGGTGGATCAGCTGGCCGTCCAGCCGCACCCGGTCGAACACCCGGCCGTCGTTGGCGAAGACATAGTCGAAGCCGGGGATCAGGCGCAGCCGCGTGCGCCCTTTCGCCGCGAGGGGAATGTCGACTTGTGCCTCGGCGCCCAGGCGATAGCGGTTGTAGTCCGATTCGGCGGGAAACACCTGAACCCCGCCGAGGCCGCGCAGGATGACCGGGCCGGTATCGTAATTGATGCTGGCCTGGGTGCCGAGGTCGGTGAAGATGCGGTCCTGGTTGACCGTGGAATCGATGACGTCCGGCGGCACGACATCGCGCCCGACCCAGGTTTCTCCGGCGATCCACGCATCTCCCGCCTTGGCGACGACCGGCGCGGGAAGCAGGCAGGCGGCGATGGCCGCGGTCCTGCTCAGGCGGCTCAGGGCGCACTTGGGGGCACGGCCAAGGGCGGGGCGTGTCGCGCTCATGAAGTCTCCTGATGCTCGGAAAGGGGGGGAATGTCGGAACTGGGAGGAATGGCCGTTTCCGGCAGGCGGATCGTGTGCGGGCGGGTGTTAATCGGGATCGTCAGTGCCGATTCCAGCGTGTACCAGGCGCGCAGGCCCCGGAAGAAGGCGTAGGAGGGCAGCGAGAGCAAGGCGCGGGGCTCGCGGGCGAGGGCAATGGCGATCACCGCCACCAGCATCGGCGATCCGAACACCACCGCCGCCACCGCTTGCCAGGAAAGCTGGGTATTGGTGGCGCGGGTCAGCAGCAGTTCGAACAGGCCGAAGATCAGGATCGGCACGGTCATGGCGCGCCGGGCATTGTTCATCAGCATGTAGGGCAGGATAAGCTTGCCGCGAATGGTGACGCGCGGCGAGAGGATCAGCGTGCGCGCCCGCGAACTGACGTGGTAGATGGAACGGAACCAGCGCAGGCGCTGTTCGCGCAAGTGCGCGAAGCTGGTCGGCACTTCCGAGACGTAGCGCACGCGTTCGTCCACCAGGGTGCGGAACCCCAGTTCGGCGATGCGCAGGGAAATGTCGGTATCCTCGCCGTTCATGCCCGCCGCGAAAGCCCCGGCGCGGCGCAGCGCCTCGGCGCGGTAGATCACGAACATGCCGGGAATGCCGACGAGCCCGGTGATCGCGGTCAGCCCCGGCGAGTAGTAGCTGTGCTTCAGCAGCACTTCCACCAGCCTGCCGCCGTCGAACTGGGCGCCCCCCGGCGGGATCGGTACGCCGCCGACGGCACCGGTATTGGCATGGGCGAAGTTCTGCATCGTAAGGCGGAAGGATTCCGGGCCGATCTGGGTATCGGCATCGATCCGCACGATATAGTCGTGGCGGGCCGCGGCGACCCCGGTGTTCAGCGCATGGGCCTTTCCGGGCCTGGCGACGTGGACCACCCGCCCCTGCACGGTCTCGCATTCGGCCAGGGCCTTGCGGGCGATCTCCGCAGTGTCGTCGGTGGAGGCATTGTCGAGCACGATCAGTTCGACCGGCGCGGCATATTGCCGGGCGGCGCGCTCGATCTGGAGGATCGTCTCCTCGATCACGTAGGCTTCGTTGTGCGCGGGCACGATCACGCTCAACGGCGCGGCGAAGTCCTCCCGCGACAGCAGCTGGCGCTCGACCGTGGCGATGACGTAGAGCTGCACGAACAGCAGGAACAGGAACAGCACCACGCCCGGCCCGATCCCGCCGAGCAGCGCGGCCTCGCGCAGGCTGTCCAGCGCCTCCAGATCGTGGAAGCCCGCCCAGACCGACAGGATCGCCGCGACCAGCCCGGTCACGGCAAGCCTGATCAGCGACCGCATGGCGAATTGCCGGTCGATGCGGACGGGTACCGATTCCGGCATCGTCCCGCGTTCGAGAATGACGAAGGAGAAGATGCCGAAGCCCAGCAGTCCGGCAATCACCTGGAGGACGCCCAGTGGATAGGGCTCCCCGATCAGCCCGAACAGGGCAGTGCTGCACAAGTCGAGCAGGGCGCAGATCACCAGGAACCGCAGGACCAGATCCAGCCCGAATTCCACCCGTGCGCGCACCGTGCCGGCCGCGAAGGCCGAGAAGGCGATGTAAAACGAGAGGATGAATGTGCGGATCGAGATCGCGTGCCCGCCGTCATAAGGGCCGAACACATAGTCCCGCGCCGGGAACCAGTCATCGAGCCAGCCAAGCTCGAACACGGCGAGTTGGGCCACCGAAATGATCGTGAAAGTCAGCAGCAGGGCCGGCGCGCGCAGGATCGAGACCGGAACCGCCAGCCCGCCCGGCCGACTGTCGACCGAACGGAAGTTCGCGCTGCGCCGGGCGAGTTCCTTGGCGGCGTCCATCAGCTTTTCGGCTTTGGTTCCATCGGCTTTGGCGCTGCCGGATTCGGTTGGGGCGAAGGCGCGGTGACAGCGATGGCCGGCAGGTCCACCACGACCGCGACCCTTGCGGCGAGGCCTGCCGCCTGCCGCGAGAGCGGTTCCACGACAAGGTCCTGCCGCCTGTCCTGCGGGTAGTGCAGGATCCACGCGCGCCCTTTCGGCCGCAGCTTGGCGGCCGCTGCGGCGATATCGCCGGAGAGCACGTGGATGGCCGATCTTGCGTTTGCATCGCCGGTGCGCAGGCGGCCCGGCGTCAGTTCGGTGAGGATGCGCACTGCGGCCTGCGCATCGGGCGCGGTGAGCGGCGTGCTGGAAAGCGCGACGGGCGGATTGGCCTGGAGCGCCGCGCGAATCTGGAGGATCGGCAGGTCCAGTCGGGGGCCGCCGCCCTGGAGCACGGTCGATGGCAGCATTTCCGCAGCGATCAGGCGCATGGCGCCGCAGCGCATGTCGTCATGGTCGTAGGAGGTCAGCGTCACTTCCAGATCGTTGCGGGCCATCTGGAATTCTGGCGGCAGGGCAATCGACTGGTTGAGGCGATCGTCCTCCTCGCCAAGGTGCCGCGTCGCGAGGAGGCGGCCGTTCAGCGTGACCACCAGCGTGGTGCGGGTATCCTCGATCGGGCCGAGCAACATGCGCAGGTCCAAGGCCTTGGGCAATTCGCGGCCCGGGAGGTCTGCCGCCGCATAGCTGTAGCGCCAGGTCGTCTCGCGGTCGAACCGGCGCGCGCCGGCGTTGGCGATGTCGGACAGCAGCGCAATGGGATAGGCCGAAAGGCCGGGGCGCGTGCGGTTGTCGGGCGCCAGCTTGAGCAGGTCCGCGAGTTCCTGGCCGGAGAGGCCCTTGTCGCCGAAGTAGACGGCATGGCCCTTTTCGGCCAGGCGGGCGGCGGTCATCAGGCGGGTCAGGTCGGCGGGCTGGTCCACGCCGTCCCATTTCACCGGCACCAGATTGCCCCAGAGGGCCAGCTTGTCACGCACGGTCGAGAGCGGCTTGTCGAGCCGGATATGGAGGCCGCTGGGCGGCTCGATCGCGACCACTGCGGACATCGCCTCGTTCGGGGTGCATTCCTGCAGGGGGCCGCGCCCGACCAGCGCCAGCTTCACTTCCAGTTCGCGGGACGCCAGTTCGGTGGGTGTCAGTTCCACCTGGGCCTTCTGTTCGCTGCGGCCCTCCGCCAGGATCACGTCGGCGCGCTTGATGCCGTTGATGGTGATGCGCAGCGCGCCTTGTGCGCCGCGCGCCGCATCGACGCGGAAGGCCACGTCGTAAGTGCCGCTGACCGGCCGGCTGTCCACCGGCATGCGAAAGGTCTTGGCGGCATAGGAGGGCAGGCCGGACAGGATCAGCGGGGCGTCGGGATGGACTTGCGCCACGAAGACCGAGCGCCCGCCCGTATCGATGAAGTCGCTGGATCCGCGTTCGAAATCGTCGAAGAATGGCGGGCCCAGCCGGTTGCGATCGGTCAGGCCGTCGAACATTCCGGTGCGGCCTATGACGATGAGCAGGCCGACCAGAACCAGCGCCAGCAAACCGATACCCCAGAGCCTCATCGCCCGTACCCCCTCCTTGGATATTTCCGTTTTCAGGCCGCGTCGGTGCGCGGCGCCCCTCTGGTGAAGGGCACCACCTTGCCGTCAGGCTCGTCCAGCCTGGCCCGTTCTTCCCTGGACCAGGCAGTGCGCGCGGGAATGTGATCCGGGTCGACGCGGTCGGCGAAACGGGTGGAGATCTCCAGCGTCTCCTGCAGCAATCCCTCGTGCAGCGTGATCGGATCGAGGCCGAGCGCGCGGAACGTGGCGTTGCTCACTTCCAGGTCGTTTTCCGCCGCTTCCTTGCGGGGATTGGGCCGGTATTCGACCCTGGCCCCGGTGACTTCCGAGACCAGCGCGGCAAGATCGCGCACGCGCAGGGTTTCGGCGATCTGGTTGAGGATCTTCACCCGCTCTCCGCGCCGGGGCGGATGGTCGACGGCCAGCGCGATGCAGCGCACGGTGTCCTGGATGTTGATGAAGGCGCGGGTCTGGCCGCCGGTGCCGTGGACCGTCAGCGGATGGCCCGTCGCCGCCTGGACCAGGAAACGGTTGAGCACGGTGCCGTATTCGCCGTCATAGTCGAAACGGTTGACGAGGTCGGGATGGCGGCGGGTTTCTGCGGTCTGGGTGCCCCAGACGATGCCCTGGTGCAGGTCGGTGATCCGCAGCGCATCGTTCTGGGCGTAGAACTGGAACATCAGCTGATCGATCGACTTGGTCATGTGATAGACGCTGCCGGGGCGCGTGGGGTAGAGGATCTCCCATTCGTGGCGCTTGCCTTCCCGATCGGTAACATCGACTTCGAGGTAGCCTTCCGGGATCTCGAAACCCGCGCCGCCATAGCCGTAGACCCCCATGGTGCCGAGGTGGACGAGGTGGCAGTCCAGATCGCTTTCGACCAGCGCGTTGAGCACATTGTGCGTCCCGCCGACATTATTGCCGACCGTATAGCGCTTTTCGGCGGCGCCGCGCATGGAATAGGGGGCTGCGCGCTGTTCGGCGAAGTGGACGATGGTGTCCGGCCGCTCCGTTTCCAGTAAATGGACGAGCTGGGCATAGTCTTCCGCGACATCCAGGTAGTGGAATTTAAGAACCGATCCGCTCACGTCCTGCCAGGCATCGATCCGCTGCTCCATCGATACGATGGGCGTAAGGCTGCGCACGCCCAGTTCGGCATCAATCCGCCGACGGGAGAAATTGTCGATAATGGTGACTTCGTGGCCGAGACTGGAAAGATGAAGCGAAGTCGGCCAACCGCAGAATCCGTCGCCGCCGAGAACGAAAATCTTCTTGGATGCTGCCATCAGGACTGGACCCTCAATGGATTGCAGGCACCACAAGCATATCAGAAATAAATCAGGTTTGAACCAATAATTGCAATTAGTTCAGTCCGCTAGGTAAACGGCGGGCAAATTCGCGGCACCACTTCGGTGGCGTGGGGGGCTGGTGCCGCAAAATTCGCTTTTCGCGAATTTCCAAACAGCCTCTTACAGCCGGGTGCCGGTGAGCGGAAAGCTGCCGAACGGGCCATTGGCATTTTCGCCGCTGAGCTTGCCGTTTCGTACCGTGACGTCGTATTTGACGGTGATCGGCATCGGCATCGATGCCTTGCCTTCGAACTTCGCGCGGCCGTCTCTCACGCCTCCGGCAACCTCCACCGTACCCTGATCCGCGCTGACCCGGCCGGTGACAACGTTGCCTGTGACCTTGAGGTCCATCACTGCCTCTTGCGGCCCTACCGGGGTCTGGATCACCACGTTCCATTTGCCCGCGAAGTCCTGCGGTTTGGCATTGCTGGCCCGATCTGCGCTGGCTTTTTCCAGCAACGCCTTGTGTTCGGCGGGGGCGGCCTTGGCCCTGGCGCGCAAGTAGAAGCGCATGGTTTCCAGTTCCGCGTCCGTGAAGGCAGGGAACGGCGGCATGCCGTTCATCTTGAGCGCGCCTTCCTTCACCACCTGCCGGAACGTCGCGGCGTCGGTGATCATGGGCGAATAGCGCAGGTCCGGCGCCGCACCGCCGCCCACGGCGTTCCAGCCGTGGCAGACCAGGCAGGCGCGGGTGCCGAAAAGCACGGCGCCGGCCTGGGCACGGGCAAGGTCCGGGGCGAAATCGGGGTCGGGCGGCGGCGCGAGTTCGGGCATGGCGAAGGGCGCGATCGTGTCCTTGCCGTCCAGGGCGAAAGTCAGCACGCGGCGCGGCAGGTGATAGTCGGTGCGAAAGGCCGCATTGCCCGGCGAGTTGATCCCGGCGCCGTTGCCGCCGCTGCCGGTGATCACGGTAACGTATTGCCGCCCGCCCGCGCGGTAGGTGATCGGCGCGCCCACGATCGGGCTTTCGGTCTTGAACGACCAGAGCGGCTTGCCGGTCCCGGCGTCGCGCGCCACGAAGCGGCCGTCGATCTGGCCCTGGAACACCAGCCCGCCCGCGCTGGCCATGACGCCCCCCGGCCAGTTGCCGGGCAGTTCGACTTCCCAGGCAAGCGACTGCGTGACCGGATTCCAGGCCCGCAGGAAGCTCTTGTGGCTGCCGGGCAATTCCACTTCGGGGATCAGGGTTACGCCCATGCCCGCGGTGATTTCGCCCCCGCCTTTCTGGCCGTCTCCGATGAGTGCGCCCTGCTCGATGACCGGCAGGTAGACGAGCCCGGTCAGCGGGCTGTAGGCCTGGGGCATCCATGAATGGGCGCCGGTGGGGCCGGGCCACAGTTCGAAGAGGCCGGGTTTTCCGGCATAGCGGATGCCGGGGTTTTCCACCGGGCGGCCGGTCCTGCCGTCGATACGGTCGGCCCAGGTGACCTTGGCGATCTTCTCGGCGGAGATGAAGGCGCCGGTCGCCCTGTCTATCACATAGAAGAACCCGTTCTTCGGCGCCTGCATCAGGACCTTGCGGTCGCGGCCGTCGATCCTGAGCGTGGCCAGGGTCATGTCGGTGGTCGCGGTGCAGTCCCACTGCTCGCCGGGGCAGACCTGATAGTGCCATTTGTAGGCGCCGGTGTTCACGTCGACCGCGACGATCGAGGCGAGGAACAGATTGTCTCCGCCGCCGGGGCTGCGCTTCGACTGGTTGTAGGGAAAGCCGTTGCCCACGCCGATATAGACGAGCTTCAGGTCGGGATCGTAGCTGAAGGCGTTCCAGGCCGTGCCGCCGCCGCCGCGCCGCGTGCCGTCGGGATTGGTCCAGCCGCCTGGCCAGGTCTTGCGCATGACCGCTTCGGCCCGTTCATTGCCGGGGGTCACCGGGTCGCCGGGCGCCGTGTAGAAACGCCAGGCGAGCTTGCCGGTCCTGGCGTCATAGGCGGAGACGAAGCCGCGCGCCGGGCTGATGTCCGCGCCGCCGAAGCCGACGATCACCTTGCCGCCGAACACGCGCGGGGCGCCGTTGGAATTGCGCGGGGAAGCATCGGGGTAGTCGTAAGTCTTCCAGATTTCCCTGCCGGTCTTCGCGTCCAGCGAGATCACGTAACCGTCGGTGGTGACAAGGAAGACCCGTCCGCCGTCATAGGCGATGCCCTTGTTGCCCCAGGACATCTGCAGCGCCGAAGTCGCGCGCTCCCGGGTGCCGCCGTCGTATTCCCAGATCTGCTTGCCGGTCACCGCATCCAGTGCGCGGATATGCGAATGGCCGGTCGTCAGGAAAACTTTGCCTTCCGCCATCAGCGGCGTGCTGGCGCTGTAGCCGGGTTCGAGATCGAAATGCCACGCCAGGCCAAGCTTGCCGACATTGCCCGTATCGATCGCGTCGAGAGGGGAATAATGGGCTTCGCTACCGGTCCTGCCCCAGCCGGGCCATTCATCGGCATCGACCACCAGTGCCTGTTCGATCGGCTGTGCGGGCTTGTCGCAGGCCGTGAGGGCAAGCGGGAACAGAACCGCGATGAACAGGCGCAAGGCAGCGTTGCTTCGGCGTGCGGTCACGGTGTCTCTCCCCAGCCCTGATTATTTGCATCCGGGCTATCAGCAGCAGGGTGGCTTGGGAAGATTTACTAGACTGTGTGTATCATAACTCCGAATAGCATCGCCGTAGCGAACGAAGAACCCCGGCCTGCCGGGGGCAGGAGGCCGGGGTTCCGTGGAACGGGCTGCGACTGGCGCCCGTCCGGTAGCACGTTGAAGTCAGTTGGCGGGAGTCAGTTGGCCCCTGCGCCCATCGGCACCGGGGTGCCTTGCTTGAGGTAGACGCGGTTGTCCTCGATGCGATCGACATTGTCGAAGGCGATGAAGTGATGGGCGCCGTCCGAGCTGTCCGAACGGGTCAGCTTGATCTGGTCGTCCTTGACCTCGTCGACCGTGCCGACATGCTGGCCGTTATGGTCGGTGACTTCCATGTGCTCACGAATGCGCAGCTTCTCGAACATGAGAATTTCTCCTTGGGGATGGGAGTGGATGTCAATGTAACGGTGCGCTCGCGCGCTTCGTTCCGGCATTTGTCTCACCCCGGAAACGGCTCATGGAAGCCGGTTCTGAAACCTCTTTAAGGCTCCGCGCCCAGTCCGAAAGTCGCATCGCCGCGCGGGGAGAGCAGCACCCTGTCGCCATCGACGCCGTCGATCTCGGAGACGGTGACGAAAGGCGATCCCTCGCCTTCCAGCACGACTTCCTGCCCGTCCACATGATCGACCGTGCCCAGGACTTCGCCTTCCGCCCCGATCACGGTCATGCCCTTTTTGACCACGCCCGATTCGGTCGGCCAGGATGTTTCGACGGGATCGAAGGGAGACGGTGAAGGGGGCATCGCGGGTTCCTTCCTGAAAGGCAAAAATCGCCACAGACAAGGACAGGAATACCCGGCAAACCGGCCCGGTTCCACGATTCGCGTCAATTCGCCATCCGCTCGCCCTCCGCCGGACTGGCCCACAAGCCCTAGCGTCCCTATATTGGGTGGAGCCCCATATATACTGTCTAAGCTGTGGGAAGTTTGCCCAAGCCGCTCCAAATGCGATCGAATTTGGGTATCGTGGCAGGCATCGGCCTCGGGGTTTCCCGGCGCCTCACAGATCATGCGCCGGGAATGGCGCGGAAGGCCGCGCTTTGCGCCTTTCGAATCGCCCGGCTTGTCACCCGAATCGAACACCCGGAGTCGTCCGCCCATGTCCCTTCTCGAAGCCCGCAAGACCTACAAGCCCTTCGAATATCCCTGGGCCTACGACTTCTGGAAGACGCAGCAGCAGATCCACTGGCTGCCCGAGGAAGTGCCGCTGGGCGAGGATTGCCGAGACTGGGCGCAGAACATCTCGGAGCATGAGCGCAACCTGCTCACCCAGATCTTCCGCTTCTTCACCCAGGCCGACGTGGAAGTGCAGGATTGCTACCACGAGAAGTACGCGCGCGTCTTCAAGCCGACCGAAGTGAAGATGATGCTCACGGCCTTCTCCAACATGGAGACGGTGCATATCGCCGCCTATTCGCACCTGCTCGACACCATCGGCATGCCCGAAAGCGAATACGGCATGTTCCTCGAATACGAGGAACTGAAGGCCAAGCACGACTATCTCCAGAAGTTCGGCGTCGACAACGACGAGGACATCGCCCGCACGCTCGCCATGTTCGGCGGCTTCACCGAAGGCGTGCAGCTTTTCGCCAGCTTCGCGATGCTGATGAACTTCCCGCGCTTCAACAAGATGAAGGGCATGGGCCAGATCGTCTCGTGGTCGGTGCGCGACGAATCGCTGCACTGCGAAGGCATCACCCGTCTGTTCCACGCTTTCGTGCAGGAGCGCGGCTGCCTGACCAAGGCGGTGAAGGACGACATCGCCGATCAGTGCCAGACCACGGTGCGCCTGGAAGACGCCTTCATCGATCTCGCCTTCGAGATGGGCCCCGTCCCCGGCATGACCGCCAAGGACATCAAGAAGTACATCCGCTACATCGCCGACTGGCGCATGGGCCAGCTTGGCCTTAACCCGATCTACCTGATCGAGGATCACCCGCTGCCCTGGCTCCAGCCGCTGCTCAACGGCGTGGAGCACGCCAACTTCTTCGAAACCCGCGCCACCGAATATTCGAAGGGCGCGACGCGCGGCAACTGGAACGACGTGTGGACGAACTTCGATTCGCGCCGCAAGGCCAAGGCCAACGACGAAGTTCTCGTGGTCGAAGGCAGCGAGCCGGACATGTTCGGAGCGACCGAGGCTGCTGAGTAAACGCTCTCAAATCACCATGAAAAAGCCCCGGGAAAGCAGCGCTTTTCCGGGGCTTTTTCATATCAACACCAGCTTCCGCGGCGACCCTGCCATTGTTCCGCCAGTCCTTCGTCGACCAGCGCGGCGCCCAGGCTGTGGCCCTGGCGGGTAACGATGCGCAGGGCGCGGCCGTAGCGGTCCCGGTCGCGGCCGTCGCCGCCCGGCTGGAGCGTGAAGGGGCCGTCGTTCAGGAGAGCGATCAGCCGGTCGGTGGCGCGCGCGCCGAGCCGCGCTTCCTCGCGGCATTCGGGCTGGCCGGTTTCGGGTGTGTTGATGTCGGCGATGCGGATCTTGGTGCCCTGATACCAGAAGGTGTCGCCGTCCACGACGCAGGTCTTGCGGACGGGGCCGGAGCACTTGGCGAAGCGGGCAGTCTCGACATCCGGTGCGGCGGGGAAGACCGTGCCATCCAGGCCGGGCGCCGCGCGCCGGTCATGCCACCAGTAGAGCCCGGCAATCAGGACGAGGGGCAGCAGGATCCAGATCGACGCGGGAATTCCGCGCCGCGAGGTGGAGTTTGGCATTGGGGGAGCGGCGTCCTCAGGTTCCGTAGTCGCGTGCCTCTGGCGCGTCGAATTCTCCCCTGCAAGTGCGAATCAGCCGGTCGAGTTCATGATGGTGGAAGGCCTGGACCAGCCGGAAGCCGAGCGTGCCGTTGCCGCTCCAGCGTACGCGCGCTTCGAAAGGTTCGGCGCCTTCGGGCGAGATCACTAGCACTTCGCCGTTCTCGATCCTGTCCGGCATCGCGGCGGCGGGCATGACGCAGCCGATCCGGCAGCCTTCCTGCGAGATCTCCACCAGCAGGCCGGTGCCGACGCGGCAGGTTCCGCGTAGGATCACGGCCTCCCGGCGAACGGCATAGCGTTGGTGTGCGCGTATTCTCAGCATGTTCACAGGCAGTAGGCCCCCCGGCGTCCGTCCCTTTGCAACAATATTATAGAGCCGATCTTATCATCCGGTTACCGGGAATCCTGTCGGCCTTCAGGCGATCAGGGTGCCCGGGTTGGGCATCGGCGCGTGTTTCTGCGCGTTGAGGAGGCTCATCACGCTGCGCACGATCACCAGCACGGCCACGGCCGCGAGCACCAGAAAGCCGATCGCCACGATGATCAGCAGCGCGCCGACCACGGTACCGACAAGCCCGATCCAGAACGTGTTGATCAGGTACTGGTAATGGGATCGCTCCCAATCCTCGGTGGCTTCGCCGCGCCAGACGAAGGCGAGAACGACGCCGACGATCGCGGTGATCCCCGTGAAGTAGGAGGCCAGGTAGAGCAGGCTGATGATCGTCGGGTGATTGAACTCGAAGCCGGAAGTCGCACCGGAACCCGCATTGGAGCCATGCTCGGGGCGGTTCGGGGAGCGGTTCAGGTCGTCCATGGTCGTTCTCCATGCTTTTCCCGGAACGGGATGCTGCCCAATTTATGACAAATGTGCAAGCATGGGATTTCCGGGCCTTAGAGCCCGTTTGAAAATCCGCTGAAGGCGGATTTTAGCGGCACCAGCCCACGCCCCCACCCGACCTCCCATCCAGGATACACTGTTGTGGGAGGTCGGGTGGGGGCGTGGGCTGGTGCCGCAAGCTCGTCACGGACGTGACGAGCGCAACCAACAAAGACTCGGCCGGTGCCGCAAGCCTTCGACGGATGTCGAAGGCGCACTAAACCAAAAAACTTGAGATCAGGCGGCCTGCTGGTCGGCCGGGCCGCCCTTGAGGACGAAGCGGCGGTCGCAATAGCCGCAATCGACGTAGCCTTTCTCGTCGATCTCCAGCCAGACGCGCGGATGGCCGAGCGCGGCAGCCTGATAGGTGCCGTTGGAGCGGATTTCGGTGGCCCCGTCGCAGGAAACGCGGTGGGAATCGGTGAAGACGGTTTCGGGCTGCGTGCTCATGGATCGGCCGATTACCAAGCCTTCGCCGGAATTTCCAGCGGACAAATGGTCCCGGCCGCAGGTAAGTGCGCCGGGACCATGATTATTCTGCCTCAGGCCGGAACGGCGAGGCTGCCTGCAGCGGCGAGCGCTTCGGCCAGGGCCTTTTCGCGGACTTCGGGGCCAATGGCGATGCCTTCCGCCAGCACGAAGACCGGATCGGTGATGCCCACGAAGCCGAGCACGGCGCGAAGGTAGCTTTCCGCATGTTCCACGGCAGCGGCGGGCTGGCCTTCGCCGTAGTAGCCGCCGCGCGAGAGCGCGATGTAGACCTTCTTGCCGCCCGCCAGGCCCTGCGGACCTTCGGCGGTGTAGCGGAAGGTCTTGCCCGCCACGAGAACGCGGTCGAACCAGGCCTTGAGCTGGCTGGGAATGGTGAAGTTGTACATGCCCGCGCCGATCACGACGACGTCGGCCGCCAGGAATTCGGCCAGTTCGGGCGTGCCGTCGGGATTGCCGAGCACGTCGAGCGTGAGGTGCGGCAGGGCCTCTGCGGCAAGGTCGTGGTAGCTCACCTCAAGCGAGGAATCGGCCTTGGTCAGGGTATCGACGATGGCGGCCGAAACGGCGCGGCTCACCGAGTTTTCGCCGAGAATGCTGGAATCGAGATGAAGAAGCTTCATGGGAGAGAGCCTTCGATAAGGTGGTATGGAAAAATGACTGCCCCCTAACTATGTTGCGCCGCGACAGACGCCAAGAGCGCATTTTTTCAGGACCAGGTACCATGAAGCTGACCACCTTCGACGAAGCCGACCTGCCGGCCCCGGTTGTCCACGATCCGAACGGCAAGGATTGCCGCCTTGTCGGCGATATCCTGGCGCGGGTGGGGGACAAGTGGTCGATGCTGATCATCATGACGCTGCTGGAAACGCCGCTGCGCTTCAACGAACTGAAGCGCGCCATCCGGGGGGTGTCGCAGCAGATGCTTTCCCGCAACTTGCGGGCGCTGGAGCGCGACGGGCTGCTCACGCGCACGGTCCATGCGGACGTGCCGGTGCGCGTGGAATATGCGCTCAGCGATCTCGGGCGGTCGCTGGCCGTCCCCGTGCAGGCGCTGGGCGCCTGGGCCGCGGAGGCCCGCCCGGCGATAGAAACGAGCCGCCAGGCCTTCGACCGGGCGCATGACCCGCAGTGAGGCGGGGCGGGATTTTCGGTTTCAAGGGAAATTGAGTATTATCTCGAAATTTCTATCTGCCATGATGAAGTAAATACATCGCCTGATTGCAGATGTTATCAGTCAAGACTCCCGCTCTAAGTCCGTTGTTTTTGAATATTGTTTCGGTTTTCGATGAAAACGTGTTAGACGCGCTCCATCGCTGGGAGTTCGTTTGAATTCGAAAAAGGCGGATATACGGTTTGCGGGATGGCTCTTGTCTGTTCCTTGTCGATAAGGCGGGGGAATCGATAGGGCTGGGGAGCCGCGACGCAATGCTCGCCTGAGACATTTTCCAGACAGGCTCCGGTTCAGCGGTGTCGACAGTCAGGAGATTGCGATGACCGAAGATTGGGCAGCAGATGTCAGGAAGTTCGCGCCGAACGCCGATGAGGGTGTCATTGCGGGGATCGTTTCCTATTGCGGGATAGCGCTCAGGAACCAGGATTCCTCACTCGTTTCCTTCAGCGACCCGGCCGAGACCGGCCGGGTGCGCGAAAACTTCCTCAGGAAGAAGCTGGGACTCACGCAGTCGGATGACGTTCTGGACGGCGCGATCGCCACTGTCGGCGAGCGGATGCGGGCGGGCGGTTCCCGGAACCGGGTGACGGCCTATTACCTGCTGCTGGAGCATTTCGGCCTTACGGACTTGTTTGCGAGGCCGGGGTTTGCAGAGACCGCGCCGGCCGAACCCGTCGCCGCGCCGGCCTATCTGGGCAGTCGCCACGAACCCGAGGAGGTACGGGGCGGTATTCCCTGGTGGGTTTGGGCCCTGCTGGGGCTTCTCGCGCTGCTGCTGATCTGGTGGCTGTTCCTGCGCACGCCGGTGGGTACGCCGGTCACCCCGGGCAGCATGGTCACGACCGAAGCCGTGCCGACCTTCGAGGACGAGACGGTCATGCCCGATGAGACCGCATCGATGGCGACGCCGCCCGCGGAAGGCACCGTGGCCATTCCCGAAGGCGCCGGCGTGCTGACGGAAACCCGCGACGGCAAGCCGGTGGTGAAAGTCTACTTCGAAACCGCCAAGACCGAAGTGGCCCCGGCCTTCGGCGCGGCGGCGGCAGCGCTCAAGACCTACCTCGGCGCTCATCCCGACGCGGCGCTGGCGGTATCGGGCTTCAATGACGAAACCGGCAATGCCGCAGCCAATGCCGAACTGGCCAAGAACCGCGCCAAGGCGGTGCAGGCGGCGCTGGTGGCCTCGGGCATTCCAGAAGGAAAGATCGTGCTCGCCAAGCCGCAGGACTCGACGGACACGACCACTACAGACTCCGCCGCCCGGCGCGTGGAAGTGGTGGTGCAATAGGGCTCTCCCGGCCAGGGGTTCCGGGCGCAATCCCGGAACCCCTGTTCTTGCGGTCTTTACGCGGCGCCGTTCATGGCCCACATGCACGCATCATGAGCACCCCGACGACCACCGCCACGCCCGCAATCGCCATCCGTGATCTCGTCAAGCGCTATGCCCCGGCCGGGAAGGGCGAAGGCAAGCTGGCGCTCAAGGGCGTTTCCTTTGACGTACCCGAAGGCGGTATCTTCGGCCTGCTCGGCCCGAACGGCGCTGGCAAGTCCACCCTGATCAACATCATGGCCGGGCTCGTGCGCAAAACCTCCGGCTCGATCGATATCTGGGGCTTCGATATCGACCGCAACCAGCGCAATGCCAAGCGCTCGATCGGCATCGTCCCGCAGGAAATCGTGTTCGATCCCTTCTTCACGCCCTTCGAGGTGCTGGAGAACCAGGCCGGGCTCTACGGCATCGCCAAGGCCCTGCGCCGCTCCGAAGACCTGCTGCGCGCGGTCCATCTTTCAGACAAGCGCGATGCCTATGCCCGCACCCTGTCGGGCGGCATGAAGCGCCGCCTGCTCATCGCCAAGGCGCTGGTCCACCAGCCGCCGGTGCTGGTGCTCGACGAGCCGACGGCGGGCGTCGACGTGGAACTGCGCCGCCAGCTCTGGGAACTCGTGTCCGAGCTGAACCGCGAAGGCGCGACGATCGTGCTGACCACGCACTACCTCGAGGAAGCCGAGGAACTCTGCGACCGCATCGCGATCATCAACCACGGCGAGCTGATCGCCAACAAGCCCACCCGCGAACTGGTCGGCATGGCGCGCGAGAAGATCCTCGTCCTCACGCTGGACCGCGACGTGACGGCGCTGCCCGGCCACCCCGGTTTCCTCAAGTGCGAGAAGACGGGCGAGCGCGTGCTCCAGATCACTTACGACAAGGACCGCAGCAATGCGGGCGAGATCCTCTCGGCCGTGCAGGCGCAGGGCTTTGCCGTGGTGGACGTGACCACGCGCGAGGCGGACCTCGAGGATGTCTTCGTCAGCCTGACGAGTTCCGTCGCGGCGTGAACTATCTCTACCTCGCCGTCGCCATCGTTGCCGAGGTCATCGCCACGTCCTTCCTGAAACAGTCGGAAGGATTTGCCCGGCCCGTTCCGACGGCGATCATGGCCACTGGCTATATTGTGGCCTTCTACTGCCTCTCGCTGGCGCTGCGCGGCATTCCCACGGGCGTCGCCTATGCGATCTGGTCAGGCGTGGGGATCGTCCTGATCGCCGCGATCGCCTGGCTGTTCCAGGGACAGAAGCTCGACCTGCCCGCCCTTGCCGGTATCGCGCTGATCATGGCGGGGGTGCTGGTGATGAACCTGTTTTCGGGGACGACGGGGCACTAGGTCCGATCTGGTCCGAGGCGTCTTTCCACACCTTGTGCGCATGGCGGCGGATGGGCCGCCCGCAGGCGCGGCACGTGGCGGCGTAGTGGGTGCCGTCCCAGTACAGGCTGGTCCGGTCGGGATCGTGCCGGTCGAACAAGCAGTGCAGCGGTTGCAGGGACCGTCTGGCAAAGGCGGAAAACACGGCACGCTCCCCCTGAGAGTTCAATCGGAAGACAGTTGGCTCTGCTTTCCTGCGTGCGACCGCGAATGCTCGGCAACTTTACCGAGTGTAACGCTGCACTGCAACATGATTGCAGGGCAAGTCCCGGTGCAAAGCTAATTATTGCGTCATCGGCTTAGTCCCGGCATGGAGCCGCACATGGCTACCCCACGCGATCCCGTTTCCGCATCTGCCGTTCCAGAGTGCGACCTTCCCGAGCACGACGTCATCGTCGTCGGCTCCGGGGCGGCCGGTCTCACCGCTGCCCTGGCGCTGGCGGAAAAGCTGAAGGTCCTGGTGCTGGCCAAGGGCACCCTGACGGGCGGCTCCACGGCCTGGGCGCAGGGCGGGATCGCGGCCGTGCTCGACGCGGGCGATACTTTCGAGGAGCATATCGAGGATACCATGGTCGCCGGGGCCGGACTCAACCGGCGCGACACCGTGGAGTTCGTGATCGAGCGCGCGCCGCACGCGATCGAGCGGCTGGTGGAACTGGGCGTTCCGTTCAACACCGAGGGCAGCGAACTGCACCTCACTCGCGAGGGCGGCCATTCGCACCGCCGCATCGTCCATGTGGCGGACGCCACCGGCTGGGCGGTGCAGAGCGCGCTGCTCAAGGCGGCGGAAGAACATCCCAACGTCACCCTGCTGCCGGGGCAGTCCTGCATCGATCTCATCACCGGGCGGCACGAACTGCGCTATTCCGGCTCGGGCCGGGTCTGGGGCGTCTATGCGCTTGACGAGAACACCGGCCGGGTGGCGGCCCATACCGCCCGGGCCACGATCCTCGCCACCGGCGGGGCGGGGCGCGTCTACCAGTTCTCCACCGCGCCGCGCGGCGCCACGGGCGACGGCATCGCCATGGCCTGGCGTGCGGGCGCGCGCGTCTCCAACATGGAGATGATGCAGTTCCACCCGACCTGCCTCTACAACCTGGAGGTGAAGAACTTCCTGATCACCGAGGCGGTGCGGGGCGAGGGCGGGCGCCTGGTCAATCCGCGCACCGGCAAGCGCTTCATGGAATACTACGATCCCGAGCGGCTGGAACTGGCCCCGCGCGATATCGTGGCGCGCGCCATCGATTCCGAGATCAAGCGCTTCGGCCTGGACTTCGTCCACCTCGACATCAGCCACCAGCCCGAAGCCTTCGTGCGGGAGCATTTCCCGAACATCCACGAGAAGCTGCTGGGCCTCGGCATCGACATGACGAAGGAGCCGATCCCGGTCGTGCCCGCGCAGCACTATACCTGCGGCGGCATCCTCATCGACCTTGACGGCAAGACCGATCTGCCCGGCCTCTATGCCGCCGGCGAATGCACGGAGAGCGGCCTCCACGGCGCCAATCGCCTGGCCTCGAACTCGCTGCTGGAATGCTTCGTCTTCGGCGAATCCTGCGCGGCCCATATCCTCGATCACTGGGACGCCTTCGACGCACCGCCCCCGGTGCGCCCGTGGGACGAAAGCCGCGTGACCGATTCCGACGAGGAAGTGGTGATCAAGCAGAACTGGACCGAGATCCGGCGGTTCATGTGGAACTATGTGGGCATCGTGCGCACCACCAAGCGGCTGGAACGCGCCATGCACCGCATCCAGATGCTGAACGGCGAAGTCGAGGAATACTACCGCCATTTCCGCGTCTCGACCGACCTGATCGAACTGCGCAACCTGCTTCAGACGGCGGAACTGATCGTCCGCTCGGCGCTCCACCGGCACGAGAGCCGGGGGCTTCACTTCACGCTGGACTACCCTGCAACAGAGGCGCAGCCGCAGGACACCGTGCTGGTGCCGTGAGAGCGCGTCTTTTCTCGTCATCCTGAACTTGGTTCAGGATCCATCTTGCCGAACAGGCTGCCGTCGATGGTCAGAAATGGATCCTGAACCAAGTTCAGGATGACGGTGGAATTTCACGCACAAATGAGATCCTGAGATACGGATCAGGATAACGCGTCTCTCACCCCTCGACGGGCGCCGTCGTGACCCCGAGGTCCGGCAGGCCGACCGAGCGCTTGCCCGAGAAGTCCGTGCGGACCACGATCAGCCCGTCCTTCTCCAGATAGTCCAGCAGGCGCTGCACGCGGCGCGGGCTGCTGGTGCCGTAGATGCGGGCGAGCACCATGTCGTCCGGGCAGGGCTGCCCGTCCATGGCGGCGCGGGCGATCAGGTAGAAGGGGGCCAGCGCGTCGTCGGGAACGTGCTTGGCAAGGTTGACCAGGTCCACCCAGCGTTCCTCGTCGGGATCCTCGATCCCGGCCATGGCGGCGGCGAAACCGCGCCGGAACATCGTGGCGTCTACGCCGCGCACGGAAATGCCCTTCATGCGGCAGCGGATCGTGAAATCCTGGAACAGCGTGGTCGCGGACTGGAAAGTGCATTCCGGGTCCTGCGCCATGGCATTGAGGATTTCGAGCATGGCCGCGCGGTTTTCCTCGGGCTCCGGCTCGGGCCGTTCGGGGCGCGGCGGCGGTGCGGCGGAGGATGAGGCGCCATGGGCGGTCGATTCGCTCAGTTCCTCCACGTCCACGGCAGGGCGCGGTGCCGGGCGCGGGAATTCGGGGCGTTCCGGCTCGACATGGAGATTGTCGTGCAGCAGTTCGCGCAGCTCGTCGGTGGAGGCGGTGGGCAGCGGCATCAGGCCGGGGGTGACCGACTTGGCGCCGGTGCGCACGCTGCCGATGTTGACCGCTACCGGGCGGCGGCTGATCGCCGGGCCGAGGCCGAGGAACTGGCCGCGCGCCAGGTCGCGGATCGATTCCGCCTGGCGCCGCTCCATGCCGAGCAGGTCGGCGGCGCGCACCATGTCGATATCGAGGAAAGTGCGGCCCATCAGGAAGTTGCTGGCTTCCGCCGCCACGTTCTTGGCCAGCTTCGCCAGGCGCTGGGTGGCGATCACGCCCGCCAGGCCGCGCTTGCGCCCGCGGCACATGAGGTTGGTCATCGCCGCCAGGCTGACGCGGCGGGCCTCTTCCGAGACTTCGCCCGCCGCGGCGGGCGCGAACATCTGCGCCTCGTCCACCACCACCAGGGCGGGATACCACTGTTCGCGCGGGGCATCGAACATGGCGTTGAGGAACTGCGCGGCGCACTTCATCTGCTGGTCGATTTCCAGCTCGTCCAGCGCCAGGACCACCGAGGCGCGGTGCTGGCGGATGCGGGCGCCGAGGCGGACGATCTCGGATTCGGCATAAGCGGCGCCGTCGATGACGACGTGGCCGAATTCCTCGGCCAGGCTGACGAAGTCGCCTTCGGGGTCGATCACCACCTGCTGGACGATCGGCGCGCTCTCTTCGAGCAGGCGGCGCAGCAGGTGCGACTTGCCGGACCCGGAATTGCCCTGCACCAGCAGGCGGGTCGCGAGAAGTTCCTTGATGTCGATTTCGATCGCCTCGCCCTTCGGGGTCTGGCCGATCACGATATTGGCGCTCACGGACCCTGCCTTGGGCAAGGCGGCGGCCGGAGGCAAGCGGAGCATGCCGCTTTATCCATAACTTGGATCGCCGTGATGCCGATCCTCATCCGGGAATCGCGGATTTCCGCGCCAGTCACGGCGCTGTCACAAGCAGGCGGCATAGCGTCGGGGATCATGACTCTTCCGGTTTCTCCCGATATCGACGACACCGCGCACCCGCCGCTGAGGCTGGTCGTGCTGGCGGGCCATGGGCTCGGACCGGCAGGCGTCGATCCGCTTGCCGAGCGCTTCGGAGAGAAGCACCGCTGCCTCATTCCGCTGGCGGGGCGCCCGCTGATCGCCCACGTGCTGCAGACCGCCGCGCAGCATCCGCGTGTCGCCAGCCTGGCGGTCTGCGTGGAGCGGGAGGCGTTCGATCCGATCTGGGACGTGCTCACCCGCCTGCCGGGGCGCGGCACCATCGCGCTTGTGGAAGCGCGGGAGGACATTGCCGCCAGCGTGCGCAAGGCGGCGGAAGACTGGGAAGGGCCGCTGCTGGTCACCACGGCGGACCATGCGCTGCTCAGTGCGGAATCGATCGACGCTATGGCCCGGATGCTGGAGACCTGCGACGTCACTTTTGCTCTCGCGCGGCGCGATGCGGTGGAGGCAGCGCACCCGAGCGCGCTGCGCAGTTATATAGGCCTGCGCGACGGGGACTTCGCCACATGCGATCTCTACGGCATGGCCTCCGCGCGGTTCGTCGATGCCGTGGAGGTCTTCCGGGGCGCCCGCATCGGCGGACGGGAAAGCGCGCGGATCCTGCGCGCACTGGGCCTTGTCGGGCTGATGAAGATAAAGCTGGGGCTGGAAACGCTCTCCGGCGCCGTGGTGCGCGCGTCGCGCCGGATGGGCCTGCGCGTGCGCGCGGTGATCATGGCCGACGGCACCCAGGCGATCGACGTCGACAACGACCGCACTTATGCCATCGTGCGCGACCTGCTGGGAGACGTCTCGCCGATGTCGCCGGATGAAACCAGAAAGAGTATAGCGCGCGCGGTTGCGTGAGAGACTCTGTTTGAAAATCCGCCGCAGGCGGATTTTGGCGGCACCAGCCCACGCCCCCACCCGACCTCCCATCTAGGATACACTGAATGGGAGGTCGGGTGGGGGCGTGGGCTGGTGCCGCAAGCCATTCGCGGATGCGAATGGCGCACCCAGCAAAAGACTCCGCGTAAAAATGCCCCTCGGGCATTTTTCAAAACCCCAAACGACTTTCGGGCCCCCTCTCGGGGGCCCGAAGGCATTGTCCAGTCTTGAATTTCAAGAGTGATGGTGCGGTCAAGAAGACTCGAACTTCCACGGGCTTTCGCCCACAACGACCTCAACGTTGCGCGTCTACCAATTCCGCCATGACCGCTAAATCACCGGGGAGCTTCGAAGCCGCCCCGTGGCAGGAGCGCGCCACTAGCAAAGGGTTTCCGACCCGGCAAGTGGCTTCCTTCAATTATTTTCGAAAAGCGCGATTTTTTTCCTTCGATGCTGAATTTTCGGCGGAATTGCGTGGGTCGGCCGCCAAGCCAACAAAAACGCGCCCAGGCCGAGGGGCCGGGCGCGTCATGTCGGGGCGGATGCTTCCGCCGAATCCGGGGCGAATTATTCGGGCTTCCAGCCGATTTCGGCGGCGGAGGCGGCCTTGGGGATGTCCGTCAGGGCTTCGTTGACGGTAATCGCCTCGCCGGGGGCCAGCTTGCGCTTGGAAGGGACCACTTCCTTTTCGTAGACGATGCGGTCCCGCTTGTCGCGCAGCACCACCAGGAGCGAAGGCACCTTGCGCGCCTCGCTGCCGATATTGCTGATCGTGCCGCTGACCGAGAAGAACTCGGTGCCGTCCGGCAGGGGCTTGCGGTCCTGCCGCTTGCGCGGGAAGTCGAGCTGGAGGTCCGGCTGGGCCTGGGAGAACGTCTGGTGCGGGATCGGCAGCCAGTCGGGCAGGCCGCCCCAGGCGACGGCGCCGGTAAGGCCCAGCGTCACCACGGCAAAGAGCGCCGAGCCGAAAGTGGCGATGCGCGTCCAGTTGCGGCGGGGGCGGAACGGCGGTGCGAAATCGAAGCTGGAATGGCTTTCGTCCGCGTAGTGTACGGCCGTGGTGTCGTCATAGACGGCGGCCGGCTTGCCACGCGGCGGTGCAATGGGCGCGGTGTCGCCGGGAGTGGCGGCTTCCGGTGCCGTGGTTGCTGCGGCCGGAGCCTTGCCGGGAACGCGGATCGCCTCGCGCACCGGCTGCGGAGCAGGCGCGGCGGGCCGGACGGGTTCCGGCTCGGGCTCGGCGGCGACTTCGGCGGGAGGTGCTTCAACCGGGACAGGGGGCGGCGGAACAGGCGCGGCCGGAGCCGGAACCTCTGCCAAAGGCGCCTCGGGCGCCGCATCTTCCGGCAGGACCGCCGCTTCGGGGCCTTCCTGGAACCAGCTGTGGCGGCACTTGGCGCAGCGAACGGTGCGACCGTCCATGCCGATGGCGCTGTCCGGCACGGCATATCGTGTAGAGCAAGCTGGGCACGCGATGATCATGATCGCAAGCTAAAGCACGAGTGACTCCGCCGCGACAAGGCATGGACCTGTGGGCACAGGCCGGAACGCCCTTTTTTCCACATTCAATGCTCGCTATAGCCGCTGACGTCGCCCGTTCGGACCAGACGCAGCACAGATATACGAGCATGATCGCCGACGGGGAAATCGTCCATTTCGACAATGTGGGCCTGCGCTACGGAACCGAGCGCGAGGTTCTGTCCGATCTGACCTTCTCGCTGTTCGCGGGCCGCTTCTACTTTCTCACCGGTGCCAGCGGCGCCGGCAAGACCTCGCTGCTGCGGCTGCTCTATCTGGCGCAGCGCCCCTCGCGCGGGGCGATCCGCATGTTCGGCACCGATGCCATCACCCTGCCGCGCGGCCGCCTGCCCAACCTGCGGCGGCGGATCGGCGTGGTGTTCCAGGACTTCCGCCTGATCCCGCACCTCTCCGCCTTCGACAACGTGGCCCTGCCGCTGCGCGTGGCGGGACATCAGGAATGGGATATCGGCGGCCCGGTGCGTGACATCCTCGAATGGGTGGGCCTGTCGGACAAGATCGACGCGCGCCCCGCGACGCTTTCGGGCGGCGAGCAGCAGCGCGTGGCCATCGCCCGCGCCGTGATCGCGCGCCCGGCCATGCTGGTGGCGGACGAGCCGACCGGCAACGTCGATGCCGAAATGGCGCTCAAGCTGCTGCGCCTGTTCGAGATGCTCAATCGCCAGGGCACCACCGTGGTCGTCGCCACCCACGATCTCGACCTGCTGCGCAAGGTGCCCGACAGCCTGATCATGCGGCTAGACCGGGGGCGGCTGGCCGATCCCACCGGCGCGCTGCGCTATCCTCCGCGCAGGCCGGCATGAGCGAGCGAGACGACACCGCGCCTGCGCGGCCTCGATTCTCCTGGCTCCGTTTTGGCTGGAGGCGCCTCGGCGTGCGCGGGGCCGAACTGATTCCGCAGACGCGCATGTCCGGGCCGATGCCCTGGGTAATCGCGATCATGGTGGCGATGACCGCAATCGCGCTTGCCGCCGGTCTGGCGCTGGGTAATGCCATTTCCTCGGCGCGGGCGGAGATCGAGGGCGGCGTGACCGTGCAGGTCATCGAGCCGCGCGACGACGTGCGCAACCGCGAGACGAAGGCCGCCGTGGAGGCGATCAAGCGCCTGCCGGATATTGCCGGCCTTCGCGAAGTTCCGCAGTCCGAACTGGACGCCCTGATCGAACCCTGGCTCGGTATCGGCATCTCCGATGCAGGTGCAAACGGGGCGGGAAGCGGCGCGGTCATTCCGGTCCCCTCGCTGATCGACGTCCGGCTGAAGGGCCCGGCCACGGCGCCCCGGCTCGTCGCGATCGAGAAGGCCCTCGCCAAAGCGGCGCCGTCGGCCAAAGTCGATGCCCAGTCCACTTGGCTGCGGCCGGTGTTCGATGCCATGGTTTCGCTTCAGGTGCTGTCGATCTCGCTGGTCGTGCTGCTGGCGGCGGCGCTGGCGGCGGCGGTGCTGCTGGCGGCGCGCTCGGCGCTGGGCGCCAATCGCGACGTTATCGAAATCGTCCACTTGCTCGGCGGCACGGATACGCAAGTCGCGCAGGTGTTCCAGCGTTCGATCGGCTACGATGCCGCGGGCGGCGGAACCGTGGGGCTGGCACTGGCGATGGTGGTGATCCTCTCGCTCGGGCGGCGCTTCGCGGATCTCGGCGCGGGGCTGGTGGACAGCGGCGCGCTGGTCTGGACCGACTGGTTCCTGCTGGCGCTGGTGCCGCTGCTTTCGACGCTGCTTGCCATGCTGACGGCACGCCTGACGGTGCTGCATGCGCTGCGCAAGATGCTATAGTACGCACAAGTCGCTATAGATCGCTCATGTTTCGCCGCACCGCCGCCTTTGTCCTGCTGATCTGGCTTTTCGGGTTCCTCTGGTTCGCGGTCACGCTGCCGGGGCCGCTGGACGACGGGGTGCGGACCGACGCCGTCATCGTGCTGACCGGAAGCAAGGGCCGCATCGAGCGCGCGCTGGCGGTGCTCGATGCCGGAAAGGCGCCGCGCCTGCTCATCTCCGGCGTCGACCGCGAGGTCAAGCCCGGCGAACTGGCGGCGGAGTTCCGCATTCCCGGCCGCCTCATGAAGTGCTGCATCACCCTGGGCTACGAGGCTTACGACACCCGCTCCAACGCGGTAGAGGCGGCGAACTGGCTGGCCCGGCGCAAGGCGCGCTCGGTGCGGCTGGTCACGGCCGACTGGCACATGCGCCGCGCCGCCTACGAACTGGCGCGCGAACTGCCGGACCATATCGACATTCTGGAGGACGGAGTGCCCTCGCGCCCCAGCCTCAGCACGCTGTTCCTCGAATATCACAAGTACTTCGGGCGCATGGCGCTCGATTTCTGGAACCGCCCTCCCTGGAAAAAGCACTGATGCGCGCCACCCCGCTCGACGTCGTTCGCAGTCTTGCCTTCTATCTGGCGTTCTATCCCGGAACGCTGGTATTCATCGCGGCCGTGGGCGTGACCTCGCTGTTCGGGCGCGAGCCGATGCGGCGCAGCGTGCGCGGCTGGGGCCGGTTCCATCGCTGGTGCTGTCGCTGGCTACTGGGCATCCGCCTGAAGATAGAGGGCACGATGCCCAATGACGGCGTGCTGGTGGCGATGAAGCACGAGAGCTTCTTCGAGGCGATCGACCTGCCGGTGCAGATGGACTTTCCCGCGCCCTTTCCCAAGGCGGAACTCGTCAACCTGCCCGGCTGGGGCTGGGCGGCGCGCACTTACGGCGTCGTCAAGGTGGAGCGGGAAGAGGGCGCCAAGGCCCTGCGCGCGATGGTGGCATCGGCGCGCGGCTTCGCGGCGCAAGGGCGGCCGCTGGCGATCTTCCCCGAAGGCACGCGCGTGCCGCATGGCAGCCGGGTGCCCCTTCAGTCGGGATTTGCCGGGCTCTACAAGCTGCTCGCCCTGCCGGTGGTGCCGGTCGCGGTGGACAGCGGGCGTCTCTATCACCGGCTCTGGAAGAAGTCGGGCACGATCACCCTGCGCGTCGGCGAGCGAATCGAGCCGGGCCTGCCGCGCGCGGAAGTGGAAGCGCTGGTGCTGGAACGGATCAACGTTCTGAACGACTGAGAGGTTGTCTTGAAAATGCCCGTATGGGCATTTTCAAAGCGGCACCGGGAGTCTTTGTTTGGTGCGCCTTCGACATCCGTCGAAGGCTTGCGGTACCGGCCCACGCCCCCACCCGACCTCCCATCAGGATACACTAGTGGGAGGTCGGGTGGGGGCGTGGGCCGGTGCCGCTCAAAATCCGCCTGCGGCGGATTTTCAAACAGAAACCACATCCACGCTTTGGCGCTCCAGCGTGACCGGGCCGTAGCTGGTCAGGAACGAGACCCCGGCCGCATCCGGGCCGACGCCGATCTTGGCCATGGCTTCCGGGCGGGTCATGCCGGTGGCGTCGACGAGATGCCAGGTGTCGTCCAGGAAGACTTCGGCCACGGCGTGAAAGTCCTGCGGCTCCACGCCCAGCCCGTAGACGCTGGCGAAGCGCGCAGGGATCGCGCTGGCGCGGCACAGGCTGATGACGAGGTGGGCATAGTCGCGGCACACGCCCTGGCCGGAGCGGAAGCTGTCCGCCGCCGTGGTCTGGGCATCGCTGGCGCCTGGTACATAGCGCATGTGGCCGCCCACCCAGTCGCGGATGGCGGAAACCCGGTCTCCGCCCTGCAATGCGCCGAACTGGTCGAGCACGAACTGCTGGAAGGTGTCGGAGGGGCAGAACCGCGAGGGCAGGAGATAGTCCACGGTCTCGCCCGGCAGCAGGTGCGGCGGCACGGCGGGCAGGCCCGCGAGCGGCGTCACCAGCCTTTCCGGCTCCACGATCGCCTCGTAAGTAACGGTCAGCCGGTCTTCGAGATGGAGCCAGATGCGGTCGCCGATCTGGTCGTGTCCGGGCAGGCGGGCGAAGTGCCGGGCCGGGGGCAGCGCGATATGGGCGCTGTGGACCGCCTGCTCGGGAAGGATCGCCGCCTCCAGTTGCAGGAGGATGTCGGTCGGCCCGGAGAGGGCATATTCGAGTTCGGTGCGGATCGCGAGCTTCATCGCAGCGGGCTGCTCCCTGGAGGCACGAACCTGAAACGGTTCCTGCCTTCAAAGCGCGGGCGCGTGCGCGGCTCCCGAGGAATATCTTTTATGCGTTTCCGTTCTCGTGATCCGCGCGGCCGAAGTCGGGGCGGGAATCGTCCTGTCCTTCCTCGATGATCGAGCGGCGGATCGCGCGGGTGCGCGTGAACTGTTCGAACAGCGCATCCCCGTCGCCCACCCGGATCGCGCGCTGGAGCGCGGTAAGGTCCTCGGTGAAGCGCTGGAGCATGGTGAGCACGGCTTCCTTGTTGGACAGGAAAACGTCGCGCCACATGGTCGGGTCGGAAGCGGCGATGCGGGTGAAATCGCGGAAGCCGCCCGCCGAATACTTGATCACCTCGCTCTGGGTCACGTCTTCCAGGTCGGAGGCGGTGCCGACGATGGTATAGGCGATGAGGTGCGGGACATGGCTGGTGACGGCGAGCACGAGATCGTGGTGCTTGGGCGTCATGATCTCGACATTGGCGCCGAGCGCTTCCCAGAAGCCGACCAGTTCGCTGAGCCTGACCAGATCGGTGCGGTCCGGCGGGGTGACGATGCACCAGCGATTGCGGAACAAGTGCGCGAAGCCCGCGTCGGGGCCGGAATTCTCGGTGCCGGCCACCGGGTGGGCGGGGATCACCATGTGATCGGGCAGGGCCTCGCCCAGGGCCTTCGAGATCGCCTGTTTGCTGGAGCCGACGTCGCTGACCAGGGCATGGGCGGGCAGGGCGCCGCGCACTTGCTCGGCAGCCAATCCCATCACCCCCGGCGGCACGCAGAAGATCACGAGATCGGCCTGTTCGACCGCCTCTGCGGGGGTTTCGCAGACTTTGCCGACCAGGCCACGCTCGGCGGCGCGGGCGCGGTGGGCGGGGCTGAGGTCGTAGCCGGTGGTTTCCACCTGCGGCAGGTATTCGCGCACGGCAAGGCCGATGGAGCCGCCCTGCAGGCCGAGGCCGATGATCGCGACCTTGTCGATGCTCATTGTGCGGCTTCCGCCATGTCGCGAAGGGCGGCGGCGATCGCGTCCATGTCCTCGGGCTTGCCGATGGTGAAGCGCAGCGCCTGCGGCAGGCCCTGGCCGGGCAGCCAGCGGACGATGTAGCCCCGCTCGGCCAGGCCTTCGAAGGCGGCCTCGGCGGTGAGCGCGCCTTCGAACAGCACCAGCACGAAGTTCGCCTGGGTCGGCAGCGGGCGCAGCCCGTGGTTGCCCAGCGCCTCCAGCGCCTTGACGAAGCGGGCGCGCTCGTCGCGGTTGTGGATGCGGCTCGCTTCCACGAAATCGGCATCGCCCAGCGCGGCGAGCGCCATGGCCTGCCCGGTGGCGGAGACGTTGAAGGGCCCGCGAATGCGGTTGAGCGTGGCGACGATGCCCGGCGCGCCGGTGGCCCAGCCGATGCGCTCCCCGGCAAGGCCGAAGATCTTCGAGAACGTGCGCGTCACCAGCACGTTGGCGTGGGCCTGGGCAAGTGCCATGGCGCCGTCGTCGTCCTCGGGCGCGACATATTCGCCGTAGGCCTGGTCGAGCACCAGCAGCACGTCGGACGGCAGGCCTGCGTGGAGCCGCGCGATTTCGCCGCCAGGCAGGTAGGAGCCGGTGGGATTGTTGGGATTGGCGACGAAGACCACGCGGGTCCTGTCCGTCACCAGCGCCAGCAGCGCATCGACATCGGTGCCGTAGTCGGCATCGGGGGCAATCACCGGGGTTGCCCCGCAGCGGCGCGCGGCGATGTCGTAGACCGAGAAGCCGTAGCGCACGTAGATCACTTCGTCGCCCGGCCCCGCATAGCCCTGCGCGGCAAGGTTGAGCAGTTCGTCCGAGCCGGTGCCCATGACCACGCGCGCGGCGTCGAGGCCGTGCTTCTGCGCGATCGCCGCGCGCAGGGCGGTGCTGTCGGGATCGGGATAGAGCGCGGGTGCCTGGGCGCGGGCATCGAGCGCGGCGCGGCTGGTGCCCAGCGGGTTCTCGTTGGCCGAAAGCTTGATCAGCGGCTTGCCGTCCTTGCCTTTCGACTTCCCCGGCACATAGGCATGGATCGCCTCGATCCAGGGCTTGGGCGTCGGGCCGCCATGAGAGGCAGCGGTCGGGCGGAGGGTCTGGCTATCGGTCATGACGCGCCGCCTTAACCCAGCGCGACCGGGATGGACAGGGGCGAATGGCGCGGAAGATTGACAGGTCTGCGCCGCTCCCCCACCTCCATTTCCATATCATGTCCACCATGCCGATAACCGACGCCGCTCAGGTCCTGCACCTCGCCCAACCGCTGCCGCTCGACGGCGGGCAAAGCCTTGCCGATGTGCGCATTGCCTACGAGACGCACGGCACGCTGAATGCGGCGAAGGACAATGCGATCCTGATCTGCCACGCGCTGACCGGCGATCACCATGTCGTCTCCAACCATCCCAGGACCGGCAAGCCCGGCTGGTGGGTGCGCATGGTCGGTTCCGGCAAGCCGATCGACACGGACCGGTTCTTCGTGATCTGCGCGAACGTGATCGGGTCCTGCATGGGCTCCACCGGCCCGGCCAGCCCGGCGGCAGACGGCAGGCCCTGGGGCATGCGCTTTCCGGTGATCACCATCCGCGACATGGTGCGCGGCCATGTGGCCCTGCTCGATATGCTGGGGATCGACAGTCTCCATGCCGTCGTCGGCGGATCGATGGGCGGCATGCAGGCTCTGAGCCTTGCCGCCAATTTTGCCGAACGCACCCGCGCCGCACTGGTGATCGCCTCCACCGCGCGCCATTCGGCGCAGAACATCGCCTTCCACGAAGTGGGCCGCCAAGCGATCATGGCCGATCCGCAGTGGCGCGATGGCGATTACTATGCGCATGGCAAAGGCCCCGAAAAGGGCCTCTCGGTGGCGCGCATGGCCGCGCATATCACGTACCTGTCGGAAGCGGGGCTGACCGAGAAGTTCGGCCGCCGCCTGCAGGACCGCGAGGAGAAGACTTTCGGTTTCGACGCCGATTTCCAGATCGAGTCCTACCTGCGCTATCAGGGGCTGGCCTTCACCGACCGTTTCGACGCGAACTCGTACCTCTATATCACCCGCGCCATGGACTATTTCGATCTGGCCGAGGAGCATGGCGGTCTGCTGGCCAATGCCTTCGCCGGATCGCAGGCGCGCTTCTGCCTGGTCAGCTTCGATACCGACTGGCTCTACCCCACGGCGGATTCGCGGAACGTGGTCCATGCGCTCAATGCTGCCGGGCTGCCGGTGAGCTTCGTCGAGCTGTCCGCCCCGTTCGGGCACGATTCCTTCCTGCTGGACGTACCCGCGCTGGACCGCGTGGTGGAAGGTTTCCTTGGAGAAAGCGGCCAGAATGCCTGAGATCGACATGCCTGATATCGAACTTTCCGACGATCCCTCGCGGCTGGACCTAGCGCGCATCCACGGCTGGCTGGCGTCGAGCTATTGGACCCCCGGTGTCGCGCGCGCGCAAGTGGAGCGCCAGATCGCCGGTTCGCACTGCCTGGGCGCCTATCTGCCGGATGGCACCCAGGTCGGCTTCGCCCGCGTGATCTCGGACCGGGCCAGCTTCGCCTGGCTGGCCGATGTCTGGGTGGACGCGCCCGCGCGCGGACAGGGCCTTGGCCGCCGCATGGTCAGCTGGTTCCTCGACAACCCGGACTACGGCGACATTCGCCGCTTCATGCTGGCCACGCGCGATGCCCACGGCGTCTATGCCAGGCTGGGTTTCGATCCGTTGATGCGGCCGGACCGGTTGATGGAGCGGCTTTCCGGCCCATTCGCCGCCGTTCTGCAAACGGATTCCTGATTATGCTGCGCCCCGACCTTGCCGTGATCGCCGCCCATGTCGCGCCGGGATCGCGGGTGCTGGATGTCGGCTGCGGAGACGGCACCTTGATGCAGGCGCTGCGGGACAAGCGCTGCGACACGCGCGGCATGGAAATCGATGCGGAGAACGTCGGCATCTGCGTGGGCAAGGGCCTCTCGGTGATCCAGGGCGATGCCGACAGCGACCTGGCCTTCTATCCCGACCAGTCGGTGGACTATGCCATCCTCTCGCAGACCTTGCAGACGACGATGCGGCCGGACCTCGTGCTCGACGAACTGCTGCGCATCGGCCGCCGCGCCTTCGTGAGCTTCCCGAATTTCGCCCATTGGCGGGTGCGGCTCTCGCTGCTCTGGCGCGGGCGGATGCCGGTCACGCGCCTGCTGCCGGTGGCCTGGTACGAGACGCCCAATATCCACCACCTGACCGTGGGCGATTTCCGCGAGCTGGTGCGCAGCCGGGGGATCCGGGCGGAAGGCGCGTGGTTCCTGTCCGGCGACCGGCAATGCAGCGCTGCCGCCGCGAACTTCCGCGCCGAGCACGCGGTGTTCCTGCTCTCGCGCGAATAGGGTCTATCCGATGGCGAGCCCGCAGTAGATCCCCAGCTTGTTGCCGTCGGGATCGCGCAAATAGGCCCCGAAAGCGCCGCGCGCCTGCGGTTTGGGTTCCGGCTGGCCTTCGCACGTTCCGCCATGGGCGAGACCGGCCGCATGCCAGGCGCGCACGGCATCTTCGCTGGGCGCTTCGAAAATGATCGTGCCGCCATTGGCATGGGTGGCAGGCGCGCCGTCGCGGGCGGGGCCGAGCAGGAACTTGAACCCGGCAAGGTCCCAGAGGACGATGGGATATTCGGCAGGGACGGCACAAGGTGCGACGCCGAGCGCGGCGAAAGTCGCATCGTAGAAGGCGCGGGCCTTTTCGAGATCGTTGGTGCCGAGGCGCAGGCTTTTCAGGATCATCGTGCTTCCTTCCTCCGGGTGCTGGACGGGGATGGGCAGGACTTGCCCAATCCCCGCCCGTCAGTTCATCCCTGAACGTGGTGCATCGCGCAGAGCTTGTTGTTCTGGGGATCGCGCAGGTAGGCGAGATAGAGCTTGCCGAAGGGGAACTCGCGCAGGCCCGGCGCATCCTCGCAGCTGCGGCCGCCTGCGGCGCAGCCCGCAGCATGCCAGGCATCGACCGCTTCGGTGCTGTCCATCGAGAAGCCGACCGTGCCGCCATTGGCGAAGGTCGCCTCGTTGCCGTCGACCGGGGTGACGACCATGAAATTGGAGCCATTGTGCCCATAGGCTAGGCGCCCGGCGGCCGGGTCCGCCATCAGCGGGGTGGCGCCCATCGTCGCGAAGACCGCATCGTAGAAGGTCTTGGCGGCGACGAGGTCGTTGCTGCCGACGCAGATGTGGCTGAACATTCGTATTCTCCAAAAACAAGGGACGGCGTGGTGTGGATCGGTGCAGGGGGCGGGTCAATCGCCGGGGCTGCGCCGCGACGATGAATGCCGGGGATGCGGTAGAGGCGTGACTTATCCACGCGTTTCGGCCCGGCTCCGAAACGCCCCTTTCCGCTTCGGGTGGACGCTTGCGGACAGGTTTGGCATTCGAAAACGCCATGTGGCACATCTTCCAGTTTCCGCTCTGCCCCTTCAGCCGCAAGGTCCGGCTGCTCATGGCCGAAAAGGGCATCGCCTACGAACTCCAGACCGCGCGCCCCTGGGAGGGCGAGGACCGCTTGTTCGAGATGAACCCGGCGGGACGCACGCCGGTGGTGCGGGAAACCGAGCGCGGCACGGTGATCGTCGACAGCCGGGCGATCTGCGAATATTTCGAGGAAACCGTCGATCGCAACCCGCAGATCAGCGGCACCGCCGTACAGCGCGCCGAAATCCGCCGCCTGATCGCGATGTTCGACGAGAATTTCTTCCACGACGTCTCCGGTCCGCTGCTCCATGAGCGGATGAAGAAGCGCCTCGTCCTGCGCCAGTCGCCCGATGCCAAGATCCTGCGCGAATCGATGAAGCTGGCGCACGACTATCTCGACTACATCGACTATCTGATCGACAACCGCCCCTGGCTGGCCGGCGCGACGATGACCTTGGCGGACCTCGCCGCCGCGGCGCAGATCTCGGTGGCGGACTATCTCGGCGGGCTGGACTGGTCGAGCCACGAGCAGGCGCGCGGCTGGTATCTGGTGATGAAGTCGCGGCCCTCGTTCCGGCCGCTGCTGAGCGAGCGCATGGAAGTGATCCAGCCGCCCAGCCATTATGCCGAAGTGGATGCCTGAAGTGCGGCCGTCGTCCCGGACTTGATCCGGGACCGCTGGCAGATTTTTAGGCGATAGCTGGCAGTAAAGCGCCCCGACGCGAGGTGGGCCGTTCACTGCCAGCGGTCCCGGGTCAAGCCCGGGACGACGACGATCGATCAGTTCGCCGCGCGGTAGCTTTCCAGAATATCGCGGCGCAGCGCCGCGCCGCTGTCGGGGCGCGAGTAGAACATGTGGCCGCCCTCATACATATGCAGCCGCACGCGGTCCGGGCGGCCGAACTGCGGCATCTGCGCCATGATCAGGCGCGAGCCGAAGTAGGGGCAGGACAGGTCGTCCCAGCCGTGGACGATGTCCACTGTCATCTTCGGATCGATAGAGATCGCCTGGCGCAAGTCCTTAACCGGATTGTCGCTATTGTCGCGGGTCCAGGCCTCGTTCACCTCGTAGGACAGCGCATTGTAGCGGGCATCGACCTTCCAGCCGACCTGGCGCGTGACGAAATCGACCATGGCCGAGGTGGTCGGCGCGATCAGCGTGGTCAGCAGCGGATCGCTGTATTGCGGGCGGGCGCTGGCCGGGAAGGGGTCGTAGGCAGTGTAGTTGGAATCGTAGACCGATCCGACGAGGCCTTGGTCGCGGTGGATTTCGCGCAGATAGGTCGGGATGTCGACGCGGCCGTCCATGCGGCGCACCAGCGCGGGATCGAGGCCGGTCAGTTCGGCGACTTTCGCGGAAAGACGGTCGGTGGCGGCCTTGTCCTGCGGTCCGGCGAGGAAGTCCTGCACATATTCGGTGCGAATATACTGTTCGACCGGGGCCATCGAGGCTTCGCTGAGGTTGCCCTTTCGCTCGAAGTGGCCGGCGACCATGGCGGGCAGGTTGATCATCCAGGGCAGCGGCGACAGCGCGTCGTCCTCACCGATGGCGGGCGGGTCGAGGTAGGGGGAAACGAGCGTCATGCCCGAAATGCCCACGCCCATCTGGGTCTGGAGGTAATAGGCCAGGCGCGGCACGCGGTAGCCGCCGTAGCTTTCGCCCGAAAGGTACTTGCGGCTGGTGAGGCGGCCGTTCTGGTTCAGCCAGTCGTAGACCACGCGGCTGAGGTACTTGATGTCGTTCTCGGAGGTGTAGAACGCCTTCTTGGTTTCCTCGGCATCGACGCGGCTGCGCGAGAAGCCGGTGCCGATCGGGTCGATGAAGACGAGGTCGGTGAAGTCCAGCCAGGAGTTCGGATTGTCACGCAGCACGGCCGGGTCGGACGGGGCGTCTCCCTGTGCGCCAAACTGGACGCGCTTGGGCCCGATGGCGCCAAGGTTCAGGTAGACCGATGCGGCGCCGGGGCCGCCGTTGAAGGCGAAGGTGACCGGGCGCGCGGTCGGGGCGCCGGGCACGGTATAGGCGGTATAGACCACCTCGCCGATGGTCTTGCCCTTTTCGTCCTTGATCGGAAGCGCGCCGACGGTGGCGACGTAGTTCACCGTCTTGCCGCCGATCACCGCGCTCTGCTTGATCGACTTGGGGGCGGGCAGCAGCGGGATTTCGTCCGACTTCTCGTCCTGCTTCGCCTCGGCGCTGTCTGCCGACTTGCCAGCCGACTTTTCAGCCGCGAGGGATGGAACGGAGACGGCGGCGAGCGCCATGGCCAGACAGGCCAGCGAAACTTTGCGCATGGAAGGAACGACCCCTTTTTGTCGATGCGTCCGAACGGACGTCAGGGGCGATAGGTAGAACCCGAAGATAGTATACGACAAGAGTGCCAAGCATTTTCTAATCAGGTGGAATCACCTGATGACTCGGAAAATGCGGTAAACCGAAAAACTTGGGAAAAAACGCGCCTGGCCCGTCCTGCCTTCCGGGGATTGGCCATGGGTTGAGCCATTCGGAAGGCAGGGCAGGTCAGGCTTTCGAACGGCGCGGGGGTGCCGTCCGAAATCCGCGGGGGGCGGATTCTTTTCAGATCAGGGCAGCATCGAACCCGTTTCGATGAAGCGCTGGTGCCACGACAGCGCCTCGCCGGGCAGCGAGGGCGACTGGAGGCCATAGGAGCCCTTGAGCGCGCGGGCGTAGTAGTCTTCCAGTAGCGGGCGATAGTCCGGGTGCGCGCAATTGGCGATGATCACCCTGGCGCGTTCCTTGGGGCTGAGGCCGCGAAGATCGGCCAGGCCCTGCTCGGTAACGATCACCTGTACGTCCTGGTTGATGTGGTCGACATGGCTCGCCTGCGGCACGATGGCCGAGATCTTGCCGCCCTTGGCGGTGGAAGGCGTCATGAAGATCGAGATATAGGCATTGCGCGCGAAGTCGCCCGAACCGCCGATGCCGTTCTGGATGCGCGAGCCCATGACGTGGGTGGAGTTCACCGCGCCGTAGATGTCGGCTTCGATGAGGCCGTTCATGGCGATGCAACCCAGGCGGCGGATCAGTTCGGGGTGGTTTGAGATTTCCTGCGGGCGCAGCAGCATCTTGTCGCGGTAGCGGTGCATGTCGGCATTGACGCGCGCGGCGGCCTCGGGGCTGAGCGAGAAGGCGGTGGCCGAGGCCATGCGCAGCTTGCCCGAGTCGAGCAGGTCGAGCATGCCGTCCTGGATCACTTCGGTATAGGACGTCAGGCTGTCGAACGGCGCGTCGACCAGGCCGGTCAGCACGGCATTGGCGATATTGCCCACGCCCGACTGGATCGGCAGCAGCGCCGAAGGCAGGCGGCCCAGCTTCACTTCGTGGCTCAGGAATTCCAGGATGTGGCCGGCGATCGCCCGGGCCTTTTCGTCCGGCGGGCTGAACGGGGCGTTGCGGTCCGGCCGGTCGGTCTCGACCACGGCGACGACCTTGGCGGGATCGACCTTGAGGTAAGGCTCGCCGATGCGGTCATCGGGCTTCACCAGCGGGATCGGCACGCGCGAAGGCGGCAGGGCGGTGCCGTAGTAGATGTCGTGCATGCCCTCCAGCGCCTCGTTCTGCCACGAGTTCACTTCGAGGATGACCTTGGAGGCGCGGTCGAGCCAGGTCTTGTTGTTGCCCACCGAGGAGGAGGGGATCAGGCTGCCGTCGGCGCGGATGCCCGAGATCTCGATCACCGCCGTATCCAGCGGGCCGAGGAAGCCTTGCCATGCCATCGGCGCCACCTGGCTGAGGTGCATGTCGAAATAGTTCATCTCGCCCTTGTTGATGCGTTCGCGGGCGATGGGGTCGGAATTATAGGGCAGGCGGAACTCGATGCCGTCGGCCTTGGCCAGCGCGCCGTCGAGTTCGGGGCCGGTCGAGGCGCCGGTCCACATGCGCACCTTGAACGCGCGTCCGGCGGCATGTTCGGCTTCGATACGGGCGGCGAGGGCGAGAGGGACGGCCTTGGGATAACCGGAACCGGTGAACCCGCTCATGCCCACGGCAGTGCCGCTTTCGATCAGGCGCGCGGCCTCTTCGGCGGGCATGACCTTTGAGCGAAGCTCATGATTCTCGATGCGCATGGCAACCTCTTCCTTTCTGACTGACCTTTGCAGCGCCAGTCGGCCTGTGGGAGCGACGAATCCAGTGCAAAGTCCAACCGGACGGTTGCGGCGGACGCATGGGGGATCACCGCGACGCCATTTCGATCATCGTTCTTGCAATGGCGACGAGTTCGGCCTCGCGGTTGACGCCGCATTTCTGGAAGATCGTGCGGAGCTGGGCGACGACCGTCTGCACGCTGACGCCGCGCAGCTGCGCGGTCGCCTGGCGGGAGTGGCCCTGGGCGAGAAGGGTGACGACTTCCGCTTCGGCCAGCGTCAGCCCGAGCGCTTCGGCCAGCCGCCGCGCCGGAAGCTGGTCTAGCGCGAGCGGGGCGCGCAGGGTTACGATCGCGCGGGGGGCGAAGCCGAATGTCCAGTCCTGCCGGGGCAGCGTGCGCGCGTCGATCAGCAGCAGTTCGTTGTCGCCGCGCAGCCAGAGGTCGGCGGGGCCGTCGGCGGTTCCGGCGAGAGCGGCGGCGATGCGTTTCTGCAGGATCTGGTCGAGATCAGGGCGCGCGGCGAAGAGGCCGCCGCCCCGCACTTGCAGCGTCCTCGGTCCAAGCAGGGCCTGCGCCGCCGAGGTCATGCCGCAGACCTTGCCAACCGCATCGAGCAGGATCGCGGCATTACGCATCGATTCGAGCGAACCTTTCAGCAGGTCGGCGCCCTGATGCTCGATCGCGTCCTGGAGGCGGATGGCATCGAGCACGGCAGGGCCGACCTGCCGGAACACGTCGCGCTGTGCCTCGGTGGTCACGCCGTCTTTCGACCCGTGCAGCGCGGCCAGCCCGAAGAGCACGCCCACGCGCTGGCTGAGAACCATCTGCACGCCGAATTCGGCATCGTGCCGGCGCACGTAATCGAGATAGGCCTCGTTGGTCGAAACGGCCCGCGCCTCGGCATAATGGGCTTCCCACGAAAGTTCGAGCGGCGCCCGCGTGGACGCTACGCGATAGTTTACGTCAGGACGGTATCCGCCGATCTTGTCGAATTCGGTCAGAAACGAAGGGTCGGCATCGGTGACCCAGTTGAACGCGGCATGGCGATCGCCAAGGGCCAGAAGCTGGGCGCGGGAAGAGCCTGTCCGGCTGGCGAGGGTTTTCAGCGCACGCTCCCACCCGCCTTCCTCGAACGGCGCGCGTGCGAACAGCTCCGCCAAATCGCCCGCGCGCGCTTCGTATCCGTCCCTGCCCACGCCAGCATTCATGCAGCCCCGGGGCGGGCTTAACAAGTACTGTTATCGAACGGGACTTACGAATTATTACCATGAACGTGGTATGTTCTCGATCCGAAACGGAGGCACAACCAAGGCGCGACCCGAGGGATCGGCGACTAGCCATCCTGACACTTGCCCGAGGCCTGTTCCGGCAGGTCTCGGGCTTTTTTCTTTTGGCTGATCGCAAAAGGACCCGGTGTTCAGGTCGTCGCGTAAATAGCGGGACGATATCGGGGTGCGGGAATGGGCAGGTCCTTCTCCGCTGCAACTTCCAACCAGCCCTCGATGGCGTCGTTGACATTGGCCAGCGCTTCGGCTCGGCTGCTGCCATGCGCGGAGCAGGGCTTGAGATCGGGGACGTCCGCGATCCAGCAAGCATCCTCATCGGACCAGAACAGGTTGATGTGGTAATGTGGTTCCATCACTCGATCACATATAGCGCGTGCTGCTCGACGAGTTCAAGGAACTCGCGAACCTGATAGGCTTGGCGTCTTTCGCATTCGGTTGAACCGGGAAGGGGCGGTCAAGAGCGGGGTGAGTCCAGATTTGATGGCTTCCCTTGGTTCGAACATGCGTAAATCCAAATGCCTTTAGTAACCTCTCGAAATCACGAAACGGGATCGTACGACTTCGTGCTTCCAGAAGTTGCAAATGGAGCTTGGCAGGTTTGATCATCGACGCCTCGAGCGGTTTCAAGCGTCTTAACAATCAGAATGCCGATGTCGTCCATACATTCAATCAATGTTGAGCTATTTGGATATGATTGAAAATAGGTAACGAGAAACGTGGGCTATTTGCCCCATTTTCGCTGCATCTTCCCATAGCGCGTCTTGCGCGTGCCGGGCTTACCCTCGTTGCTGCGGCCGACGATCGGGGCTTTCTTGTGATCGTCGGGAATGCCGAGTTCGCTGGCTTCCAGGCGCCGGATCTCGTCGCGCAGGCGGCCGGCTTCCTCGAATTCGAGGTCGGCGGCGGCATTGCGCATCTTCTGTTCGAGTTCCTCGATATAGGCGCGCAAGTTGTGGCCGACGAGGTTGTTCTGGCCCTCGGCATCGATGTCCACCAGCACGCCGTCGCGGCTGGCGGTGTCGGCGACGATGTCGGCAATGCGGCGCTTGATCGTCTGCGGGGTGATGCCGTGTTCGGCGTTGTATTCTTCCTGCTTGGCCCGGCGCCGGTCGGTTTCGGCGATGGCGCGTTCCATGCTGCCGGTCATGCGGTCGGCGTAGAGGATCACGCGGCCGTCCACGTTGCGCGCGGCGCGGCCGATGGTCTGGATCAGCGAGGTTTCGCTGCGCAGGAAGCCTTCCTTGTCGGCATCGAGGATGCAGACGAGCCCGCATTCGGGAATGTCGAGCCCCTCGCGCAGCAGGTTGATGCCCACCAGCACGTCGTAAACGCCCATGCGAAGATCGCGGATCAGTTCGATGCGCTCCAGCGTCTCGACGTCGCTGTGCATGTAGCGCACGCGCACGCCGGCTTCGTGCATGAACTCGGTGAGGTCCTCGGCCATGCGCTTGGTGAGGGTGGTGACGAGCGTGCGATAGCCCTTTTCGGCCACCGCCTTGCACTCCATGATGCAGTCCTGCACCTGATCGTCGACCGGGCGGATTTCCACCGGCGGATCGATCAGTCCGGTGGGGCGGATCACCTGTTCGGCAAAGACGCCGCCCGATTCGTCCATCTCCCAGTGGCCGGGCGTGGCGGAGACGGCAATGGTCTGCGGGCGCATCGCGTCCCACTCATTGAAGCGCAGCGGGCGATTGTCGATGCAGCTCGGCAGGCGGAAGCCGTATTCGGCCAGGGTGATCTTGCGGCGGTGGTCGCCTTTCGACATCGCGCCGATCTGCGGTACCGTCTGGTGGCTTTCGTCCACGAACAGCAGGGCATTGTCCGGCAGGTATTCGAACAGGGTCGGCGGCGGCTCGCCCGGCAGGCGGCCGGTGAGGAAGCGCGAATAGTTCTCGATCCCCGCGCAGCTTCCGGTGGCGGCGATCATCTCCAGGTCGAAATTGGTGCGCTGTTCCAGGCGCTGGGCTTCGAGCAGGCGGCCTTCGGCTTCCAGTTCCTTCAGTCGCTCAGTCAGTTCGAAGCGGATCGCCTCGCTCGCCTGCTTCATCGTCGGGCCGGGCGTGACATAGTGCGAGTTCGCATAGACCCGCACCTTTTCGAGCGCGGAGCCCTTCTTGCCGGTGAGCGGATCGAACTCGGCAATCTCCTCGATCTCGTCCCCGAAGAACGAGATGCGCCAGGCCGTGTCTTCAAGATGGCTGGGGAAGAGTTCCAGATTGTCCCCGCGCACGCGAAAGGTGCCGCGCGTGAAGGCGGCATCGTTGCGCTTGTACTGGAGGGCGACCAGCTTGCGGATGATCTCGCGCTGATCCTGGGTGTCCCCGGTCTTCAGGTCGAAGATCATCGCCGAGTACGTCTCGACCGAGCCGATGCCGTAGAGGCACGAGACCGAGGCGACGATGATCACGTCGTCCCGCTCCAGCAGCGCCCGCGTGGCCGAGTGGCGCATGCGGTCGATCGCCTCGTTCACCGAGCTTTCCTTCTCGATGTAGGTGTCCGACCGGGCGACATAGGCCTCGGGCTGGTAATAGTCGTAGTAGGAAACGAAGTATTCGACCGCGTTCTCGGGGAAGAAGTCCTTCATTTCGGCATAGAGCTGCGCGGCGAGGATCTTGTTCGGCGCCAGGATCAGGGCGGGGCGTTGCAGTTCCTCGATCACCTTGGCCATGGTGAAGGTCTTGCCCGATCCGGTGACGCCCAGCAGCACTTGCGTCTTTTCGCCTTCGCCCGCCGTGGAGACGAGGTCGGCGATGGCGGTCGGCTGGTCGCCGTTCGGCTCGTACTCGGAGACGACCTTGAAGGGCCTGCCCGGCATCGACTTGTCGGGACGTGCCGGCTTGTGGGGGACAAAAGTGCCCGAAGTGTCCGGTTCCTCAAGGCCCCGGCGGATGATCAGCTCTGCCATGGGAGAACATATGGGGTATATGGCATGGCCCCGCAATGACTCGTTGGCAGGCAGCGCGCGGCGGTGGTACGCGGCTGGTCTCTGGGGTCGATGAAGGACGAAGCTTCATGAAGCGATATGCGACCATTGCCGCGATCGCCCTGGCCGTACTGGCCGCGGGCTGCGGCGCGAAGGACGACAAGTCGAAGGATGCCGGCACCGCGGCAGGCTCTGCCGCCAGGTCCCAGGAAGAAATACGACAGGAAGCCGCCAAGCTCGACAAGCCCCGACCCGGCAAGTACAGGCAGGTCAGCGAAGTGAAGCAGATCGACGTTCCGGGGCTGCCCAGCCAGATGGCGGACCAGATGAAGTCGACGCTTCAGAAGTCGCAGGTCAACGAATTCTGCCTGACTTCCGCCGAAGCCGAAAAAGGCTACCGCGACATGTTCCACGACGTGGGGCAGAATCGCGAATGTACTTATTCGCGCTTCGACGTTGATGGCGGAAAGCTCGATGCCCAGATGGAATGTACGTCGAAGGAAGGCGGCAAGGCCGTCCTGACGCTAGGCGGGACGGTGGCCGAGGACAATTCGGACATTACCGTGAAGATGGACATGACCGGCGACGCGCAAGTCGGCGGCCAGATGAAGATGACGGTGCACGTGAACACGAAGCGCATCGGGGATTGTCAGGGGTAAGGGGCCTTTTTGGAAAATGCCTGAAAGGCATTTTCGATGCGGCACCGGCCCCAATTGGACTCCGGCGCCCCCACCCTGCCACCCGCAGGATACTACCGTTGGGTGCCAGGGTGGGGGCGCCTGAATCCAAACGGGGCCGGTGCCGCAAAATTCGCTCTTCCGCGAATTTTCAAAGGATTTTAAGGCCTGTTTGGCCTGACAGTACAGGAGTTGAAGAGGTAAAGTGAACGGTCAGGCTCCACGCCAGCTGGACATGATGCGCAGCGCCATCGTGCGCCGCGCGGTACTGGCGCGCGAGCCGCATCCAGAGGGCGTGCGCAAGCCGTCGCTGCGGTTGTTCTTTGCCGAACTGGCGTCGCTGCGGCGCGGTGGGAAGAAGCTGCTGGGGATCGAGACGGCGCTTCATCCCCAGCCGGTCATGCTCCTCCCGGGCTTCGGCGCTCACCCCAACCGGATGCGGCCTATGGCGGAGGCGCTGGCGCAGGCCGGGCATGAAGTCCATGAATGGGGGCTGGGGTTCAACTTCGGCCCGAATCCGCACAATTTCGAGTTCCTGATGCGGCGCGTGGGTTCGCTAGCGCGTCGGCACCGGGCGCCGGTCACGCTGGTCGGCTGGAGCCTCGGCGGCCTCTTCGCGCGCGAGATCGCCCGGCGGCAGCCCGGCAGTGTCGGCAAAGTGGTGACGATGGGCACGCCTTTTTCCGGCGATCCGCGCGCCAACAATGCCTGGCGGGCCTATCAGGTGGTGACCGGCCACTCGGTAGACGCACCGCCGATCGACTGCGACTTTTCCGAGAAACCGCCGGTGCCGACGATCGCGCTCTGGAGCCCGCGCGATGGGGTCATCCACCCCCGCTCTGCCTGCGGCTGGCCGCACGAACGCGACCGGGCCGTGCCGATCCGCTGCTCGCATCTGGGCTTCGCCAGCGATCCGCGGGTGATTGCGGAAGTCCTGCGGCAGCTCGATATCGAGGGCTGAGAATTCCAGAGTCTTTTTTGAAAATGCCCGGATGGGCATTTTTGAACGGCACCGGCCCACGCCCCCACCCGACCTCCCATCAGGATACACTCGTGGGAGGTCGGGTGGGGGCGTGGGCTGGTGCCGCAAAATTCGCCTTCAGCGAATTTTCAAACGACTCCTCAGGCCATTACGTCGTCTCGGGCCTTGGCCACCGGCGCCCTCGCGGCCAGCGAGCAACCCGCGCTCGCGGCGATCATCATGGCCACGGCGAGCCATTGCAGCCCCGTCAGTCTTTCGCCCAGCACCAGAAAGCCCACGATCGCGCCGAGCGCCGGGGCCATGGAACTGAGCAGGCCGACGATACGGCTGGAAAGCTGCCCCATCGCTCGCATCTCCAGCATATAGGGCAGCGCGCTCGACAGCACCGCGACGACAAGGCCCAGGCCCAGCGCGTGGAGCGATATCTGTGCCGGTGCCGAAGCCACGCCGAACGGCGCGGTGACGAGGCAGGCCACGGTCATGCCAATGGAGACGGCCGTGGTGCTGCCCACTTCGCCGGCGCGCTTGCCGCAGAGGATATAGAGCGCCCAGCACAGGGCGGCGCCCAGCGCGAAGCCGATCCCGGCCAGGTCCAGTGGCTGGGCACGGCCCGGCCAGGGAATCAGCAGCGCCAGCCCGCCAAGGGCGAGGGCAAGCCAGAGAAAATCGCGCAGCGAGCGCGATGTGACGAGGACCACGCCGAGCGGGCCGCAGATCTCGATGGCGACGCCGATGCCGATGGGAATGCGGCGGAAGGCCCAGTAGATCATCAGGTTCATGCCGCCCAAAACCAGGCCGTAGACCAGCAGCCAGCGCCATTGCCGCCCGCTGATCCGGCTGCGCCATGGACGCGCGATGGCCAAGAGGATCAACGCGGAAATGCCGGTTCGCAGCGCCGCCACCCCTTCCGGCCCGATGAGCGGAAACAGGCTCTTGGCGAAAACGGCGCCAAGGTTGATCGAGGCCTGCGCCACGACGATGGAAAGGCCTGCAAGAACGGCGGTACGGTCGGTGGACACGGTCATCAGCGCCCGGTGCCTTCCCCGGCGCCGCACGGCAAGCCCTTAGTGCGCGAATTAGCTACTCCGGCACTTGAGGCGGGGATCCGCTGATTGGCCCAAGCCAGAAGAAGCCGTCGAAGCGGGCATCCCGATCTTCGCCCGGGAAGGCGCCGAGCTGCATGAAGGGCGCTCTGAACAGGTCGACATCACCCTTTGCGCGATGATTGCCGCATTCGATCGCATCTTCGGGAATGGTCTGTCCGGGTTCGAAACGCATCCCCGGTTTCGGATTGCAGTCCCAACTGGTACCAGCCGCATAGCGCATTTTCAGGCTGGTGACGGTGCCGAAGGAAGCGAGGCGAACGGCCATCGGGTCGAAGCTATTCGCGCCTTCACCGTAGCGCGCCCTCTCCGCATGAAACGAACCGGCCAGGACTAGCACCTGATCGTAGCGGGCAAGGGCTGCGGCCTCTTTGATATTTTCCGCCTGTGCGGCTTCGTGCGGGCCTTGTCCCGCAAGATCGGAGAAGCGCTTCTGCTGGGCTTCGTCGCGCGTGCCATTGAAGGCCGCCACACCGATGGGCAAGCCTGCCTCCTTGAGCGCGTGCAGGCGGACCAGCATCGCAAACATGGCTTCGCTGCCGACTCCGTCCTTTCGGCCCTGCCATCCCGCGGCGCCGAGCGCTTGCTTGAAGCGGGATACGGGTTGTTTCCATGCTTCCTGCAGTGCGCCGTCGATAGTCGAATCCAGTTCCACCGCAACAAGCACGCGCCGGTCCCGCGAAGCCAGCGCGCAAGCAAGATCGCCGACGAAGGCGGGGCTCTCATGTGTCCCGTGAAGTTCCCCGAAGACGACATAACGCGATCCCCGCCCGGCCACCTGAGACCAGCCCTCGGGCAAAGCACACTGCGAAGGGGCGGGCATCTCGCTTCCGGCAGCTTGCCCGCCCGAGGGCAAAGTGGACAGCGCGAGCAGGATCGACGGTATCGAATGCATTTTCTTATCCTCACATCGCCACTGCGCGCAGAAAAGCATAATAATCTGAAGCTGGTTGGCTGAACCCATTTAACTGAACCGGTTTGGCGCTCTTTGATTCTTTCGCGTCAGCGGCACGGCGGGTCCGCTCGGTCAGGCGCTGGGAGGGCGCCGCCGGTAACTCAGCGCCTCCGCTATATGTATACGCGTCATCTGATCCGCCCCGGCAAGGTCCGCTATCGTGCGCGCCACGCGCAGGATGCGGGTATAGCCGCGCGCGGAGAGGCGCATGGCCTCTGCGGCCTGCATCAGCAGCTTGCGGCCCGCATCGTCGGGGGCGGCGTGGGTTTCGAGAAGGTCGCCGTCGAGCTCGGCATTGGTGCGTTTTCCGGTTCCCTCCAGGCGGGCGGTCTGGATCATGCGGGCACGGGCGACCCGCGCGGCGACTTCGGCGCTGCCTTCCTTGGGTGGCGGCAGGGCAAGGTCCACGGCGCGCACCGGATCGACTTCGACATGAAGGTCGATCCGGTCGAGCAGGGGGCCGGAAACCTTGCTCTGGTAATCGGCGGCGCATTTGGGAACGCGCGAGCAGGCGAGCGCCGGATCGCCGAGATGGCCGCAGCGGCAGGGGTTCATGGCCGCGATCAATTGAACCCGGGCCGGATAAGTGACATGGGCATTGGCCCGCGCCACGGTGACTTCGCCCGCCTCCAGCGGCTGTCGCAGCGAATCGAGCGCGCCGCGCTGGAACTCGGGCAATTCGTCGAGGAACAGCACGCCGAGATGGGCCATCGAGACTTCACCGGGCCGCACTTTCAGGCCGCCGCCCGTCAGCGCCGCCATCGACGCGGAATGATGCGGGGCGCGGAACGGCCGCGCGCGGCTGATCCGGCCATCTTCCAGCGTGCCCGCGACGGAGGCGATCATCGAGACTTCCAGTGCCTCGGCGGCGGTGAGCTCGGGGAGGATGCCGGGCAGGCAGGAGGCAAGCAGCGACTTTCCGGCACCGGGCGGACCGCACATGAGCAGGTTGTGCGACCCTGCCGCAGCTATTTCCAGCGCGCGCCGGGCGACTTCCTGCCCCTTCACCTGCTTCAGGTCCGGCCCGCGCGGAGGCGGATCGGCGCGGCCCGGCTGGGGCGGCGGCAGGACCTGGGCGCCCTTCAGGTGATTGAGCAGGCTGATCAGGTTGGGCGTCGCGATGATGGGCACGCCGTCCGCCCAGCGGGCCTCGCTGCCCTGCGCGGCCGGACAGATCAGGCCGAGATCGCGTTCGCTGGCGTGAAGCGCCGCCAGCAGCACGCCGGGCGAGGGGATGATCCTGCCGTCCAGCGCGAGTTCGCCTACCGCGACGAAATCGGCCATCTGTTCGCTATCGACGATGCCCATGGCCGCCAGCAGCGAAAGCGCGATGGGCAGATCGTAATGCGAGCCTTCCTTCGGCAGGTCTGCCGGGGAGAGGTTGATCGTGATCCGCTTCGGCGGAAGCGCCAGACCCATGGCGGTCAGGGCCGCGCTCACCCGCTGGCGGCTCTCACCCACGGCCTTGTCGGGCAGGCCGACGAGCGCGAATCCCGGCATTCCCGGCGCGATCTGACACTGCACTTCAACCGCCCGCGCTTCCAACCCCAAGTAGGCGACAGTGGAGACGAGAGCGACCAATTGCAGAAATTCCCGGCGGAACGAGCGGCTTTGCGCGATCCATCGGTGTTATGCGCGATCGATCATCGTTAACTGCGTTGTATAACCAAAATTGTGGTAAGTAATACGGATTGTCCAGTAGGTTAAAGCGTTTTAACCTTAGCTCTAATGACTTGTGTAAGTAGATGGGCTGCATCTCTTGGACATGCGCGCACTCCTCTCCGTTTTTGCTCTGGCCGCCCTGGTTTCGGCCCTGCCCGTTCGGGCGGAGGAAGGCCGGATTTCCTATGAGTTGGTCGAAGCCGATGCCGGGGATTTCGCGCCGGGTGCCGATCGTCTGCAGCCGGGCCGTGCTGAGCCCAGCTATGCCGAATCGAGCTATGTCGAGTCGAGCTATGCGGAGCAGGCCGCGTTCTGGCAGTCCGCACCCGCAAGCGTGCCGCGCGGCATCGCAAGCTACGGCCCGTTCCGCGTGATCGACGCCGCCCATGCCGCGCTCGTCGATGCCACCGATTCGCGTAGCCCCGAACAGTTTGCCGCGCTCCTGCGCGATTTTCCCGATGTATCCGAACTCGAGATGATCGAGTGTCCCGGAACGGAGGACGATCTTGCCAACTTGCGTCTCGGCAGGATGATAAGGGCGCGCGGTATCGTGACGCACGTTCCGGCGGGCGGATCGGTGCGGTCCGGGGCGGTCGAGCTGTTCCTGGCGGGGCGGCTGCGCTACGCCGATCCCGGCTCGGAATTCGCGGTCCATGCCTGGCTCGACGACACCGGGCGTACTCCGCGCGATTACGCGCCGAACGCGCCGGAAAACCGCCGCTACCTCGATTACTACCAGCAGATGGGCATGGACGCGGCGCAGGCCCGCGCCTTCTACGCGATGACGAACGCGATTCCCTTCGAATCGGCGCGCTGGTTCGGTGCCGAGGAAATGGCGCGCTGGGTCAGTCTGGACAGAATGCCCGGCTGGCCGAAGACGCGCGTGACGCTTTCCCAACGATAATGCCTTTCGCAACGATAACGGATGCACTTTCCTTTGAAGATGGCCTGACGAAGGCCCCATGATCGATCCGTTGCGCGGGCAGGGGGCCGGCGCCTTACCGGGTGGCTCGCATGATCGGGGAGGGCACGATTGGCTTCAGGGCTTCCCCTCTGGCCGGACTGCAGATCGCGCGGGCCCTGGCGGCCGTTTGCGTGGTTCTGCACCACGCACTGGAAACCTCGGGCGGCATGCCGGGATCGTTCAGCCCGGACTGGCTGACCACGGCAGGCGCGGGCGGGGTCGATGTGTTCTTCGTCATCAGCGGCTTCATCATGGCGCATACCTGCTTTGGGGCCAGTTCCGGGAACACTCGGACGATGCCTTCCGCTGCCGCATTCCTGCAAAGGCGGGCGATTCGCATCTATCCGCTCTACTGGCTGGCCTGTCTGGCGATGCTTTCGCTCATGGCCATGGGCTTCCTGCGATCGCGCGTGCTGTCGTTTGGCGACGTGCTGACGGCGCTTGCCCTCATGCCGGGTGGGCAGCCTATCATCGGGGTGGCCTGGACTCTGGTCTACGAGATGTATTTCTACCTTGTCTTCGCGCTCTGCCTCCTGGCGCAGAGCCGCAAGGCGGCGCTGGTGGGCATGGGTGTGACTCTGGCCGCAATGCCGCTGCTCGCGCTGGGCCTGCCGTCCTCATCCTTGCGCGACTTCCTCACCGATCCGATTCCCCTCGAATTTCTCATGGGACTGGGTCTGGCATGGCTTTATCCGACACTGAAGGCGCGACTTTGCGGTACTTGGCCAGCAGCCATGCTGGTGCTCTTCGGGCTGATCCTGATGCATGGCGCGCCTCTTCTCGTTCCGCATGACAATACGCATGGTCTGGAAGGCGTGGCGCGAGTCGCGACCTGGGGCGTGGCGGGGCTGGCGATCGTTGCCGGGCTTCTTGCCATGCCGGACCTCAAGGGGCAGCTGACGCGCATGGCAGTTGCGTTGGGGGACGCTTCTTATGCGCTCTACCTCAGCCACGCCTTCGTATTGATGGGCTATGGGCTGCTGCTGAGACATGACGCTGTTGCCGGGATTCCCCAGTATCTGCTGGTGGTGCCGGTCGTTCTGCTGGCCTGCCTTGTCGGTCTTGCCGTCCATGCCCTCGTCGAGCGTCCGCTGTTGAAGCTCGGCGGGCAATTCATTCGCCGGGCTTCCTCTGGCGGACCGGCTAGTCAGCTGCCGAGCCGCGATGCGGGCGCTGCCGCCTGACGGCGAATCGGCTGTGTTATGGGAAAAGCGATGCCAGCCAGCCCCGGCGCCGGGGTGGCCGCTGCGTACCGCTGACCTGAAGCAGGTGATTCGCCAGAACGGCCGCTTGGCTGCGTGTCAGAAACAGGCGCACGATTTCCGGCTCGTCTCCCGAATCCCAGCGGTCCTTTTCGAAAGTCTGGAGTTCGAGCATCATGTTGGGGCCGAGGTCGCGAGACGACCATCCTACCAATACGCCGATACCGTCTTCCTTCGCCATCGGACTCTTGCACCCAGTGTTTCTGCCGCCGGAATCCGGCCTTCGGCCGCAATGCTAGCATGGCCGGAAGCGCTTGTGGCGGCGCCCTCGGGTGGGCCGGAGTGGGCATTGGGGGTACTAAGGGGCGTATTGGGAGACGTCGGCCGAAAAAGCTGTGGCGAGGGGGACACGGCTGGGCTAACCGGCGCTGCAGCGATGGCCTTCCGATATGCCTTTGCCTTGACTCTCCAGCGCCGCTCCAGTAACGGCGCGCTTCTGTTTTGCGGTCGACCTCTTCGGGCGGCCCTGTTTGATCGGGTCCTTCGGGGCCGCATTTGATTTTCGAGGACCGTCATGAAGCGCACTTTCCAGCCCAGCCGCCTTGTTCGCGCCCGCCGTCACGGCTTCCGCGCCCGCACGGCGACTGTCGGTGGCCGCAAGGTGCTTCGTGCGCGCCGCGCTCGCGGCCGTTCGAAGCTTTCGGCCTAAGTCTTTCAGCCTCACGGCTGGATGCGGCACGGCCCGTGCCGCCATCCGAGTTCCCCTCTCTTTCGGGGATTCGGGTGGCGGCACGGGCCGCCGTCGTATGGGCATGATCTGCCTTCTGGCATTATTTGTCTCGGGCGAAAACATGCCGGGATCGCCGCAAGCTGGCGTGACGCGCCATTTGTGATCGGCGACCCTCGATCCTATCTGTGACCGAAATGACCTGCACTTACGCCACGATGACCAAGCGGGCCGACTTTGTTGCGGCCAATGCCGGTCTTCGAGTCGCGCGTCCCGGATTCGTGCTCCTGGCGAAGGCCAATGGCGGGCAGGGCATGCGCGCGGGCATTACCGTCACCAAGAAGATCGGCAATGCCGTGGTGCGCAACCGCATGAAGCGGCGTTTTCGGGCGCTGCTGCGCGAATTGCTGCCCGAACATGGCCTGGTCGATACCGACCATGTGCTGATCGGGCGCGAAAACGGCGTCGAGCGCGATTTCACGCTGCTGCGGGGCGAACTGCTGGCGGCGCTGGAGCGGGCGCAGGCGGGGAAGGGCGATCCGCCCCGCAATCATCGCGGCCGCAAGCGCGGGCCGGGCGGCGGCAAGGCGGCGAAACGGTGAAGAAGGCGCTGGCCCTCATCGCATCCGTGCCGGGGCTGCTGCTGATCGCCGTGGCACGGGCCTGGCAGCTTGGACCCTCGCGGATCATGCCGCCGACTTGCCGCTATTCTCCATCCTGCTCGCAATATGCCATCGTGGCGGTCCGCAAGCATGGTGCGATTAAGGGTGGCTGGCTGGCGTTCAAGCGTATATTGCGCTGCCAGCCTTGGGGCGGGCACGGTTACGATCCGGTCCCCGACTGAGATGAAACGGGGCAGCCACGTCGCTGCCACTGACGCTAATACGACAGGAAAAGGCCTTCGTGGATAAGCAGCGCAACATAATAATCGCGGTCGTCCTGACCGCGCTCGTGCTCTTCGGCTGGGAAGCCGGGGTCGGGTACTTCTATCCGCAGGCGAACAAGCCGCAGCCGGTCGAGCAGACCGCTCCGGCAACAGATGCCGCGGGCAAGCCCACCCGCGAAGGCGGTCTGCGCGATGCGGCCGACCTGGCGCTGGAGCAGAAGGACCTCAAGTCCGCGCTGGCCGCTCCCGGACGCGTGCCGATCGTCGCGCCGGGCGTTTCCGGCTCGATCAACCTGACCGGCGCGCTGCTCGACGACCTTGTCCTCAACCGTCACCGCGAAACCGTGGAGAAGAACTCCGGCCCGGTGCGCATGTTCTCGCCCTCGGGAACCCCGGCGCAGCAATACGCCCAGTTCGGCTGGGTGGGCGAAGGCATTGCCGCGCCCACCGCGCAGACGGTGTGGACCGCCCCGCAGGGTGCGAAGCTCACGCCCGCCACGCCGGTCGTGCTCACCTGGGACAACGGCCAGGGCCAGATCTTCTCGATCACGCTCAAGGTCGATGACAACTACCTGATCACCGCCGACCAGCAGATCCAGAACCGCGGCAGCGGCGCGGTGGCGGTGCAGCCTTTCGCGCTCGTCAACCGTACCGACCGTACCGCGGCTGCCTATGCCTGGACGCTGCGCACCGGCGGCATCGGCGCTTTCGACGGTTCGGTCACGTTCGGTCCGAAGTACGATGCGCTGGCCAAGGACGGCTCGATGCCGCAGCCGGGCAATGCCGACTGGATCGGTTTCACCGACGTCTACTGGATGTCGGCCGTCATTCCCGTCAACGCCAAGGCCCAGGGCACGTTCCGCTCGCAGGGCAGCGGCATCTTCCGCGCCGACGTCGTCTACGACAAGTCGGTGATCCAGCCAGGCCAGAGCCTGACCCGCGAAACCAAGCTCTTCGCAGGTGCCAAGGAGCACAAGGTGCTCGACGCCTATGAGGCGCAGGGCATCGCCAACTTCGGTCTCGCGATCGACTGGGGCTGGTTCCGCTGGTTCGAGAAGCCGATCTTCTGGCTGCTGAGCAAGCTGTTCAGCCTGGTCGGCAACTTCGGCGTCGCCATCATCCTGCTCACCGTGATCGTGCGCGGCATCATGTTCCCGGTCGCCCAGCGCCAGTTCGCCTCGATGGCCGCCATGCGCGCGATCCAGCCGAAGATGAAGGCGATCCAGGAACGCTACAAGGACGACAAGCAGAAGCAGCAGCTTGAGATCATGGCGCTGTACAAGCAGGAGAAGGTGAACCCGCTCGCCGGCTGTCTGCCCATGTTCCTGCAGATTCCGGTGTTCTTCGCGCTCTACAAGGTGCTGATGCTGGCGATCGAGATGCGCCACCAGCCCTTCGTGCTGTGGATCAAGGACCTTTCGGCGCCCGATCCGCTGCATATCCTCAACCTGTTCGGCCTGCTGCCGTTCACGCCGCCCAGCTTCCTGGCCATCGGTGTGCTCGCGCTGCTCCTGGGCGTGACGATGTACTTCCAGTTCAAGCTGAACCCGGCCCAGATGGACCCGGCCCAGCAGCAGGTCTTCGCACTGATGCCCTGGTTCATGATGTTCATCATGGCGCCGTTCGCATCGGGCCTGCTGGTCTACTGGATCACCTCGAACCTCCTGACGATCGCCCAGCAGCAGTTCCTCTACAGCCGCCATCCGCAGCTGCGGGAACAGGCCAAGAAGGACGCGCAGGACAAGGCGCGCGCCGCAGAGCGCAAGAGCAAGGCCTGAGACACGTCATGGAAGAAGAACAGGCTGAACTGATCGAGCAGGCGCGCAAGCTCTTTTCGGGACCGGTAACGTTCCTGAAAAGCGCGCCTGCGCTCAAGTTCCTGCCCGATCCCGATGCGCCGGAAATCGCCTTCTGCGGACGTTCCAACGTCGGCAAGTCGTCGCTGCTGAACGCATTGACGGGCCGCAAGTCGATCGCCCGCACTTCGGTGACGCCGGGCCGCACGCAGGAACTGAACTTCTTCGAGGTGGGCGAGCCGATGCAGTTCCGCCTCGTCGACATGCCGGGCTACGGCTTCGCCAAGGCGCCGCCCAAGGTGGTGGAAACCTGGCGGCGCCTCGTGCGCGACTATCTGCGCGGCCGCGTGGTGCTCAAGCGCACCCTGCTGCTGGTCGATTCGCGCCACGGGGTAAAGGACGTCGATGCCGAGATGATGAAGATGCTCGACGAATCCGCCGTCGGCTATCGCATCGTCCTGACCAAGGCGGACAAGATCAAGGCAAGCGAACTGGAAAAGGTTCATGCCGAGACCATCGCCGAAGCCCGCAAGCATCCGGCCGCCTTCCCCGAAGTCCACATCACCTCATCCGAGAAGGGTCTCGGCATTGCCGAACTGCGGGCGGCGGTTCTGGCCGATTCGCTGATCTGATCTTCGAGATTCCTCATTTTGCCGCTCTCTGGTAGGGGGCGGCGAATTGGGCCGCGTCGCTTGCGCCGGGTGCCCGAAGGCCTCGCACGGATCGTCTTGATCGACGCTTTTCCCATTTGAATTCCGAAACTTGCCCAAGGCGGCGCGGGGCCATGTGCCTACCTTGCGGGAAACATCCGCAAAACCGCGAATGTGACGATTGCGTGACGGTGAAGGTTCCCCTAGAGGCCCACGGTCGCGCCAATGAGAAGAAGGAGTCTCGCCATGCGCCAGATTGCCGTTCTTCCCTATCGCGCCACCGGTCCTTCGGTCGATGCGCCGATCCAGATCCTTCTGATCACCTCGCGCCAGACGCGGCGCTGGGTGATTCCCAAGGGCGGCCTGATGAAGGGCCTTCCGCCCCACGCGGCTGCCGCGGTCGAGGCGGAAGAAGAAGCCGGGGTGCGCGGCGCCGCCTGTCCGATCCCGCTGGGCTCCTATCGCTATCGCAAGACCCGCGCTTCCGGCGCCTCGGTCTGGGCGGATGTGGATGTATTTCCCTTTGCGGTCACCGAGGAACTTGACTCCTGGGACGAACAGCATCAGCGCGAACGCCGCTGGTTCTCGATGGCCGACGCCGCTAAGGCGGTCGACGAAGAGGACCTTCGCGCGCTGATCCGTTCGTTCGGCGCGCGCGAGTTTCGCGTCGCCGCCAGTCCCGCCCGCCTTATCGGCGCGGTGGCCGACCGGATGGCCGACAAGACAGGGATCAATACAATGTTTGCCTGGTTCCAGAAGTTGCTGCCGCAGCAGGGCGACTTCTTTGAGTTGTTCGAGCGTCAGGCCGCCACGCTGGTGGCCGGTGCCGATGCGCTTGCCCGCCTGGCGCAGGGCGGCCCCGGCCGCGCGCAGCACATCCGCGAAGTGGGTGAGCGCGAGCATGACGCCGACGAGATCACCCGCGAAGTGCTACAGACGGTGCGCCGCACTTTCCTGACGCCGTTCGACCGTTCCTCGATCACCAGCCTCATCACCACGATGGACGATGCCATCGACGAGATGCAGCAGGTCGCCAATGCGGTGAACCTCTACGAGGTTACCGAATTCGAGCCGGAAATGATCGACATGGCGGCGATCATCGTCGATGCCGCGCGCCTGACGGCGGAGATCATGCCGCTCGTGCGCAAGATCGCCGACAACGGCCACCGCCTGCACGAACTGACCGAGCGTCTCGTGCGCATGGAAGGCCATGCCGACGAGATCCACGCGGCCGGCCTCAAGCGTGTGTTCAAGGCGGATACCGGCGGCGATGCGCTGCACTTCATCGTTCGCCAGGAAATGTTCCGCCGCCTCGAACGCGTTGTCGACCGCTTCGAGGACATCGCGAACGAGATCGACGGTCTCGTGATCGACCACGCCTGACCGGCGGCCCGCAGTCATGGATCATACGCTCGCACTGCCGCTGCTGATCGGCCTCGTCGCGCTCGCGCTGGCCTTCGATTTTCTCAACGGGCTTCACGACGCGGCCAACGCGATCGCCACCGTCGTCGCCACGCGCCTGCTTTCGCCGGTCGTGGCCGTGCTGTTCGCCGCGCTCGGCAACTTCGCGGCCTACTGGATCATGGGCCTCCATGTCGCCGAGACGGTGGGCAAGGGCATCATCGACAAGGATGCCGTGACCCCCGCCGTGGTGTTCGGGGCCCTGGTGGGCGCGATGTTCTGGAACGTCCTTACCTGGATCAAGGGCATCCCCTCCAGTTCCAGCCATGCGCTGATCGGCGGGCTGCTGGGCGCGGGGATAGCCGCGGCAGGGCCGGGCGTGGTGGAATCGGAAGGCACGATGAAGACGGTGATCGCTATCGTCGCCTCGCCGGTGCTGGGCTTCATCATTGCCATGTTCATGATGCTGCTGACGTCCTGGATCTTCCGAGGCACGACGCCGCGCGCCTCGAACTCGATCTTCAAGACGCTGCACCTGTTCTCATCGGCGGCCTATTCGATCAGCCACGGCGGCAACGATGCGCAGAAGACGATGGGCATCATTGCCGTGCTGCTCTATTCCACCGGACACCTTCAGGGCGGCTTCCACGTTCCCGAATGGGTGGTGCTGTCCTGCTATGCGGCGATCTCGATCGGTACGCTTTCGGGCGGCTGGAAGATCATCAAGACCATGGGTTCGAAGCTGACCAAGCTCAACCACCACTCGGGCTTCTGCGCCTCCACGGCGGGTTCGATCGTGGTCTTCGGCGCCAGCGCCATGGGCATTCCGGTCTCGACCACCCATGCCATCACCGGCGCCGTGGTCGGCACCGGCGCCGCGCGCCGCGCCAGCGCGGTGCGCTGGTCGGTGGCGAGCCGCGTGATCGTCGCCTGGTTCGTGACCATTCCGGCGAGCGCCGTCGTCGGCGCCCTGTTCTTCGAACTGACGAGACTCTTTTGATGGGTGCGCCATTCGCATCCGCGAATGGCTAGCGGCACCGGCCCACGCCCCCACCCACCACCCAACGGTAGTATCCTGCGGGTGGTGGGTGGGGGCGTGGGCCGGTGCCGCTTACGGCCTTCAGGCCGAACAGAAAACCCACCGTTCATTCTCGACTTTGCGAAGCTGAACCGATAGGCCCGATCCTTAGCCTACGGGGAAATGCGCAGTGAAGCTCATCATCGGCAACAAGAACTACTCGAGCTGGTCGCTGCGCGGCTGGCTGGCTTGCAAGCAGTCGGGCCTGGCCTTCGAGGAGATCACCGTTCCCCTGTTCGGTGACGACTGGGAAGCCATGCGCAGTTCGGACGACCTCGCGCCGAGCCACGGCAAAGTGCCGATCCTGTGGGACGGCGATGCCGTGGTCTGGGACAGCCTCGCCATCATCGAATATCTCGCGGACAAGGTCGGGCGCGACCGGTTCTGGCCAAAGGACGATGCCGCGCGGGCCATGGCGCGTTCGATGGTGGCGGAAATGCATTCCAGCTACATGGCCCTGCGCCGCGAATGCCCGATGAACATCCGCAACCGCGTGGAAACCGTTTCCCTGGGCGAGGACGTGCGCGCCGATATCGTGCGCATTCTCACGCTCTGGGCGGAAGCGCGGGCGCGTTTCGGCAAGGGCGGTCCGTTCCTGTTCGGCACTTTCGGCGCGGCCGACGTTATCTACGCTCCCGTCGTCAGCCGCTTCCTCACGTATGGCATCGGCGTACCCGGCTTCGCACAGGCCTATATGCAGGCAGTGTGGGAGCACGAATGGATGCAGCAGTGGATCAACGCCGCCGAGGCCGAAGACTGGGTGATCGAGCAGTACGAAACGCCGATCAGGTAAAAGGAACGCGCTCCTCTCAACGCATGCGTTCGGTGGGGTAGGGGCTGCCGTCCTTGTGATAGTAGCCGTCGCCGTCGAACTTCATGTCGATGTCGGAATAGGCGCCGCTGCCCTCGCGGTTGCCTGCGCTGATCGCCACGAAGACGCAGTCGGCGTCGCTCTCGTTGATCAGGTGATGGCCGACAGCGACGCCCTTGGGCCAGGCGCAGACGTCGCCCGCGCGGATCGCGGTGCGGCTATCGTCCTCCACCAGCACGGCCTCGCCCGAAAGCATGACGAGCAGTTCGTCCTCGTCGTCGTGCCAGTGGCGCTGGCTCGACCAGGCGCCGGGCTTCAGCACGACATGGCTCGCGCCCATCTCGGTAAGCCCGCCGGCCGGGGCCAGGCGCCGCCACCAGCGGCCCGCCACGGCGGCGTCGAAGGGCGCCGGATAGCCGGTGCGGTTGGACTGCGGGATCGCCTCGATATCCAGTCTGGGCATGGTTCACTCCCTCGCTAGCCTAGGGCGTAAACTCCTAAATGGCACCATCGAGGTTTGAGGCAAAATGGCTCAGCGCAAGAAGGCAGGACGATGGAATATGTCGATATTTCAAGTCCTGCCGACGCAGCGCTGGGCCATTTTGGTCAAATCCCGAAGGGACGCCCGAATGGCTTCCATCTCGAACCGAAGCGACCTTGGACGGGCAACCAGCCCGCCCGGCGGCCCCTTCGGCCCGAGCTGTTCGCCATTCGGGCGCCTCGATGGTGCCATTTAGGAGTTTACGCCCTAATGCCACGGCTATGGTCTTGCGCGTGGTCCTGTGCAATGGCCCGCGTCATGACCGAAACCGTTCTTGCCCTCGCCCAAGCCCTGCTCGCCTGCCCGAGCGTTACCCCGGCCACGGGCGCGGTGTTCGATTGCCTGGAAGGCCAGCTCGCGCCGCTGGGCTTCGCGGTGCATCGCTTCCTGGCGGGTGAGGCACCCGACGGTCCGGTCGAAAATCTCTTCGCGATCCGCAAGGGGCCGGAAGGTTCGCGCCATTTCGCCTTTGCCGGGCACCTCGATGTCGTGCCGCCGGGCGAGGGCTGGACCAGCGCGCCGTTCGAACCGGAAGTGCGCGGCGAGCTGCTCTATGGGCGGGGCGCGGTGGACATGAAGGGCTCGATCGCCGCCATGGTCGCCGCCGCCGCGCAGATCCCGGCGGATGCAGGCACGATCAGCTTCGTGATCACCGGGGACGAGGAAGGTCCGGCGCGTTTCGGCACGCTGGCGCTGATCGATCACATGCGTGAAACGGGCGCGATTCCCGATCTCTGCCTGGTCGGCGAACCCACTTCGGTCCACCGCCTGGGCGACATGATGAAGATCGGCCGCCGCGGATCGGTGAACATCTGGCTGGAAGTGGAGGGCGTGCAGGGCCACGTCGCCTATCCGCACCTGGCCGACAACCCGATCACCAGGTTGGTCGCCATGCTCGCCGAACTCGACGCCATCGTGCTGGACGAGGGCACCGACTGGTTCCAGGCCAGCAACCTCGAAGTGACCGACCTCACCGTCGGCAATCCGGCGACGAACGTGATCCCGGCGAAGGCGTCGGCGCGCATCTCGATCCGCTTCAACGACTTGCACACCGGTGAGAGCCTGTCGCGCCGCGTCACCGAGATTGCCGAGCGCCACGGCGGCAAGGCCCGTCCGGTGATCTCGGGCGAAGCCTTCCTGACCCAGCCGGGCGCCTTCTCGGCGATGCTGGCCGAGGCGATCCGCGCGGAAACCGGCGTGGAGCCGGAGCTTTCCACCAGCGGCGGCACCTCCGACGCGCGGTTCCTCAAGGACCTTTCGCCCGTCATCGAGTTCGGCCTGTCGAACGCGACGATGCACAAGCGCGACGAGGCCGTGGCGATCCCCGATCTCGATGTACTGGCGCGTATCTATCGCCGGGTGACGGAAGCGGCGCTGCGCTCGGCCTGAAACAGTCTTTGTCGGGTGCGCTCGTCACATCCATGACGAGCTAGCGGCACCAGCCCCCGAGTCTTATAGGCGCCCCCACCCGACCTCCCATCAGGATACGCTAGTGGGAGGTCGGGTGGGGGCGTGGGCTGGTGCCGCTAGCCTTCGACGGATGTCGAAGGCGCACTCAACAAAGACTCGGGCCGGTGCCGCCAAAATCCGCCTGCGGCGGATTTTCAAACAGACTCCACCCCCGACCGAAAGCTGACGGAAACTCCACGCGCCGACGTTGACCGGACGGGTCACGCTGTTAGTCTCCCCGGCAATTTTATTGCGAGGTGGGAATGGGCAGGCGCCTGACGCTCTATATCATTATCGGCATGGTGCTGGGCATCGCCGCGGGCTGGCTGCTGCATGCGACCATTCCGGCGGACGATCCGCGCCTTGTGCAATGGGCCGACTACTTCAAGCTCCTGCCCGACGTCTTCCTGAAGCTGATCAAGATGATCATCGCGCCGCTGGTCTTCGCGACGATCGTCACCGGCATTTCCGGCATGGGCGACAGCGCGGCGCTCGGCCGGATCGGCGGCAAGGCGTTGGGTTGGTTCATTACCGCCAGCCTGATCTCGCTCGGCCTCGGCCTGATCCTGGTGAACCTGTTCAAGCCGGGTGTCGGCGCGGGACTGGCGACGGGTGACGACCTCGGCAAGCTGGAAATGGGCGAGCTGACGCTGCGCCATTTCATCCTCGAAATCTTCCCGAGCAGCGCCGTCCAGTCGATGGCGGAAAACAACATCCTCCAGATCCTGGTGTTCTCGGTCTTTGTCGGCGTCGGCCTGACCGCCATCGGCGAGAAGGGCGCGATCATCGTCAAGGTCAGCGAGGCGCTGTCCGAACTGATGCTGCAGATCACCGAATACGTGATGCGCTTTGCGCCTTTCGCGGTATTCGGCGCGCTCGCCAGCGTGATCGCCAAGCAGGGCCTCGGCATCATCGTCACCTACGGCGTGCTCGTCAGCGAGTTCTACTTCGCGATGCTGCTGCTCTGGGTGCTGCTGTTCCTGGTCGGCGGCGTGTTCCTGCGCGGGCGGATCGTCACCCTGTTCCGCTATATCCGCGAGCCGCTGCTGCTCTCGTTCTCCACCGCATCGTCGGAAGCGAGCCTGCCCAAGCTGTTCGAGCAGCTCGACCGCTTCGGCGTGCCACGCCGCATCTCGGGCTTCATCCTGCCGCTGGGCTACAGCTTCAACCTCGACGGCTCGATGATCTACATGAGCTTCGCGTCGATCTTCATCGCGCAGGCCTATGGCATCCATGTGCCGATCGGCACGCAGATCCTGATGCTGCTGACGCTGATGGTCAGCTCGAAGGGCATCGCCGGGGTGCCGCGCGCCAGCCTGGTGGTGATCGCCGCGACGCTGACGCAGTTCGGCCTGCCGGTGGAAGGCATTGCCCTGCTGCTGGGCATCGATACCTTCCTCGACATGGGCCGCTCGGCCACCAACGTGGTGGGCAATGCCGTGGCCACGGCAGTGATCACCCGCAGCGAGGGCATGCTCCAGCCGCTGGTCGATCCCGACGAGGAAATGCCCCATGCGCCGACGCGCACGTCGTCGCACGGTCGGGCTGGGCTGAATGTCGATCCCGAGCAGTACGAGAGCTAAGGCGGGCAGTCTGCTCATTCCCGCGAGCGTAGCGAAGCAATTCAGGGCGGCTCTGCGCGGCTCTGGATTGCCGCGTCGGCTTCGCCTGCTCGCGGGTGACGAGGGGGCAAGAACGGAAAGGCGCTACTGGCTGAGCTTCACCGGCGTGAACTGTGCCAGCCCGCACCCGCCGCCGCGCTGGAAGCCGTTCCCTACCCGCATCAGCGGATAGACGATATCCTGCCGGCAAAGCTGCGAGAGCGACGTCGCGTAAGTGAAGCTGTCCGCCGACTTGAGCCCGGAGCAGCGATTGGGCAGCGTTACCCGCCAGACGCGGTTACCGGCGCCGCCGATGAAATCGATGGTCCAGTCATCGCGGATGCGCGTGTTCGAAAACTGGGCGAGCGACAGGCAGTCCTGCGCAGGGCCGACGGCTTCGGCGGCGGGGCTGACCGGGGGCGGCGGTTTGGCGTCCTGCTGGGAGCAGGCGGCCAGCACGAGTGGCACGGCGACGAAGGCGAAGTGACGGCGGACCGCGTAGTGGTGGATCATGGGACATCCTCCCGATCAGGCAGCCTTGCGAGCGGTGCCCTTCTCCAGAACCTTCTCCTTGTAGTCGCACAAGTCAACGACGGGGCAGCGCCAGCATTCGGGCGTGCGCGCCTTGCAGATGTAGCGTCCGTGCAGGATCATCCAGTGGTGCGATCCGACGCGGAAGGGCTGCGGCACGCGCTTTTCGAGCTGCTTTTCGACCGCCAGCGGCGTCTTGCCCTTGGCGATGCCGGTGCGGTTGCCGACGCGGAAGATATGCGTGTCCACCGCGAAGGTTTCCGCTCCGAAAGCGCAGTTCATCACCACATTGGCAGTCTTGCGGCCGACGCCGGGCAGTTCGACCAGCGCGTCGCGGTCTTCCGGCACTTCGCCGTCGTAGCGTGCGACGAGGATTTCAGAGAGCGCGATGACATTCTTGGCCTTTGCATTGAACAGGCCGATGGTCTTGATGTGCTGCTTCAGGCCCTCTTCGCCCAGTTCGACCATCTGCGCGGGCGTCTTCACGTCGCGGAACAGCGCCCGGGTGGCCTTGTTGACGCCCACGTCGGTCGACTGCGCGGAAAGCACCACGGCAACCAGCAGCTGGTAGTTGTTGCCGAATTCCAGCTCCGTCTCGGGCGAGGGGTTGAGCTCGGCGAGACGGCGGAAGAATTCGAAGATCTCGGCCTTGTTCAAAGGTCCAGCACCTCGGGCATGGTGTAGCGACCGGCGTGCTTGTGCGTGAGCCACTGCGCCGCCTTGACCGCGCCCTTGGCAAAAATCGTGCGGTTTTCGGCGAGGTGCGAGAAGGAGAGGCGCTCGTTGTCGCCCAGGAAGTGGACGGTGTGGTCGCCTGCCACGGTGCCGCCGCGCAGAGCAGCGAAACCGATGGTGCCCGCCTCGCGCTTGCCGGTGATGCCGTCGCGGCCGCGCACGGCGGTTTCGGCGAGGCTGACTTCGCGGCCTTTGGCGGCGGCGTCGCCCAAGAGGAGGGCGGTGCCGGAGGGGGCGTCCACTTTCATGCGGTGATGGGTCTCGACGATCTCGATATCCCAGTCTTCGCCCAGCTTGCTGGCGGCTTCGCGCACGAGGTGGGCGAGCAAGGTGACGCCCAGCGAGGTATTGCCGGTCTGGAGCACGGGAATGTGCTGCGCGGCCGAATCGATCAGCCAGTGGTGGCGTTCCTCAAGGCCGGTGGTGCCGACCACGATGGGAATGCCCGCGTCCACGGCGGCATCGAGATTGGCTTCGAGCGCGGTGGGACTGGAGAAGTCGATCAGCACGTCCGAATGCGCGGCCAGCGCGCCAAGATCGCCGTCGCGGCCCACGCCGCCGGAAAGCGTTTCGCCTGCCGCCATGATGGCCTCTGCGATGGCCTGACCCATGCGTCCCGCGCTGCCGATAATTCCGATTCGTGCCACTTGCCGTCTCCGTTGAAGGCTGGTCTCATGGCCGGGATGAAGGACATCCGCAACATCGTCATCCTCACCGGCGCGGGCGTAAGCGCCGAAAGCGGCATCGACACCTTTCGAGACGCCAAAGATGGGGGCGGAGGGCTGTGGGAACAGCACCGCGTCGAAGACGTGGCGACGCCCGAGGCTTTCGCCCGCGATCCCGATCTGGTGCTGCGCTTCTACGACATGCGGCGGGAGGCGATCCAGACCAAGGCGCCCAACGCCGCCCACCACGCGCTGGCAAGGCTCGACCGTGCGTGGCCGGGCGAACTGCTGATCGTCACGCAGAACGTCGATGACCTGCACGAGCGTGCGGGAGCGAATCGCGTGCTCCATATGCATGGTGAACATCTCAATGCCTGGTGCATGGCCTGCGATGAACGCTCACGCTGGACGGGATCGCTGATCGACCGCCCGGCCTGTCCGGCATGCGGCGCGGCGGCGCTGCGGCCCGATATCGTCTGGTTTGGAGAAATGCCCTATCGCATGGACGAGATTTTCGAAGCGCTGGAGCGGGCGGACCTGTTCGTCTCCATCGGCACTTCGGGCGCGGTCTATCCTGCCGCCGGTTTCGTGCGCAATGCGCGGGAATTCGGGGCGGAGACGCTGGAGCTGAACCTCGAACCCTCGCAAGGTACCTCGTGGTTCGACGAGGCCCGCCACGGCCCGGCGACCGAGCTGGTCACGGCATGGGTGGACGAGATGCTTCGCCCATGATCCACCGGGGAAGCTGCCATTGCGGCGCGGTCACGCTGGAACTCGCGGATACGCCGCATGAGGTCTGCGACTGCAACTGCTCGGTCTGCCGGAGGCTGGGGGCGCTGTGGTCCTATCACAGCCCGGCGAAGCTGCGGATCGAGGGGGAACGCGTCGGCTATCAGACCGGGGACAGGGTGCTGACCTTCTGGCACTGCCCGCACTGCGGCTGCACGACGCACTGGAGCCCGGTCGATCCGGCGCAGGACCGCATGGGCGTGAACATGCGCCTGTTCGCGCCGGACCTTCTCGCCGGTCTGCGCCGCTACGCTTACGACGGCGCGAGGGCCTGAGCCCCGCAGGCGCGGCAGCCGGGGTCCTTGGCGATCTTGAGCGGCCGCATCGACGGCGCCATGCCGTCGATCAGATGGAGCGTGCCGTATTGCGGCACGCCCAGCGCCGCCTTGCCGTCCAGCAGCACGCGCATCGCGTGCATCGCCGCGAACGTGCCGACCATGCCGACCATGGCCCCCAGCACGCCGTCCGCCGCGCAAGTGTCGCAGTCCTGCGCGTCGAAGGCATCACCCACGAAACAGCGATAGCAGGCCTGATTCGGCAGGTGTCCGGCAAAATTGGCGACCTGGCCCTGAAAGCGGCCAACCGCCGCAGAGGTGAGGGGAATGCCGAGTTTCACACAGGAATCTGACACCAGTAGCCGAGTCGCGAAGTTGTCACACCCGTCCAGTACCACGCTCGCGCCGGAGAGAATCTCTGCCGCGTTGTCACCCCCGAGACGCGTTACGTTTGGCAGAACCTCAAGGCCAAGATCAAAGCGCCGCACCCATTCGGCCGCCGCTTCCGCCTTGGGCTTGCCGATATCAGATGGCGAATAAATCGTCTGGCGTTGCAGATTGCTGGCGTCCACCGTGTCGTCGTCGATCAGCGTCAGCCGTCCTATGCCGGCTGCGGCGAGATATTGAAGGGCAGGACTGCCTATCCCGCCGCAGCCGACAAGCACGACATGGGCATCGGCCAGTGCCACTTGCCCGGCGCCGCCCACTTCGGGCAGCACGATGTGACGCGCGAAGCGCTGCAGTCGTTCCGGCGAGAGGCTCATTCGCGTCCCGTTTTTCCGGCGGTTTCCCCAGCAGTTTTCGGGGCAGTTTCCGCGCTTTCGGCTTCGGGCAGGCGTTCCTTGCGGAAGCCGTGCATGCCGAACCACCACTGGGTGGCGATCACCGCGCCCTTGGCGGGCTGGAGCATGCCGATCATCATCGCCACGGCCAGCGGCACCAGGATTGCGAACATCGCCGCCACGCCGAGGTGAAAGTCCTTGGACAGGGCGATGATCAGCGGCGCCATGAGGTGGCCGGTGACGATCATGGCGATATAGGCCGGGAAGTCGTCGGCCCGCTGCGGGGTGAGGTCCAGCGTGCAGACCGGGCAGCGTTCCAGCGGCTTCAGCCACTTGCGGAACAGGCGGCCTTCGCCGCAGCGCGGGCAGCGACAGCGAATGCCGCGCAGGGCGGCTTGCGAATAGGCTGCGGGAAGGGCGGGACTCATGGGCCTTGGCCTACAGCATAGGCACCGGCAGGAGCAAGCGCGCGGGCACGGTTCCTATTCGTCGCGGGAGATCTGCACCCGGTTCCGCCCGCCGTTCTTGGCGGCATAGAGCGCGCTGTCGGCATTGCGGGTGGCGTTTTCGAGATGGGTGTAATTGCGCACCGGCGCGAGGCCGCAGGAGAACGTCACCGGCCATTCGTCGCCCCGCAAGGTGGGATCGAGCGCGATGCTGGCCCGCAGCCGCTCCATGACGACGCGGGCTTCTTCCAGCAGGGTATCGGGGAAAAGGATCGCGAATTCCTCGCCGCCCCAGCGCGCGACCACGTCCGAACGGCGCACGCCGTGCTCCAGCCGCAGCGCCACTTCGCGCAGCAGGGCATCGCCGGTGGCGTGGCCGAAACGGTCGTTGATGGCCTTGAAGCGATCGATATCGACCATCGCGAAGACCGCGTTGCGCCCATCGCCCAACTGGCGGCGCGCCGAATCGAGGAAACCGCGCCGGTTGCGCAGGCCGGTGAGTTCGTCGCGCTCCGAGACTTCTATCAGGCGCTCGATCCGGGCAGCCGATTCGTTGGCGGCCACGGCCACGCCGTGGAGCAGGCGTCCGACCAGATCCTCGTTGCCGATCGGCACCATGCCGACACGCTCGCCCGCCTGTACGGCGCGCAGCATCTGGGTGGCGGCGGCGATCGGGCTGAGCAGGGCGCGAATCGCGGCAAGGCCGAGCAGCGTGCCGAGCAATGTGGCGGCGAGCAGGACCAGCAGCGTGACCGGCTCCCACTGCCCCGTCACGCCTTGATAGGCGATGCAGGCGAGCAGCGGCACATGGACCGCGGCGAAGCAGACGAGCAGCAGACGCCATTCGTAACGGCGGGGAAAAAGGAAAGCAGTGGCCTGATAGAAGCGCATCGGGAAGTGCCTCTTCGGTCGGGCGGACAGTACCCGGACACCGCGAGACTACAGCACTCGGCTTATTCAGTGGTTAAAATTTTCCATGCCGGGAGGTTGTTTGAAAATCCGCCGCAGGCGGATTTTAGCGGCACCGGCCCACGCCCCCACCCGACCTCCCACGAGTGTATCCTAGATGGGAGGTCGGGTGGGGGCGTGGGCCGGTGCCGCTAGCTCGTCACGGATGTGACGAGCGTACTCAACAAAGACTCAACCCGGTGCCGCAATAGAATCAGGATTCCAGCTGGCGCAGAAGCGAGCGGACGTCGCCGTCCATGTCGGCATCGCGGCTGCGCAGTTCCTCGATGAGGCGCACGGCGTGGATCACCGTCGAGTGGTCGCGTCCGCCGAACTTGCGGCCGATCTCGGGGTAGGAGCGCGGCGTCAGCACCTTGGCGAGGTACATGGCGACCTGGCGCGGGCGCACGACGGCGCGGGCGCGGCGCTTGCTGCTCATTTCCGTGCGGTCGATGCGGTAGAACTGGCAGACCGTGCGCTGGATCTCGTCGATGGTGATGCGGCGGCGGTTGGCCGAGAGGATGTCGGTAAGCTGCTCTTCGGCCAGCTGCAGCGAGACGGCCTGGCCGGTCAGCTGGGCATAGGCGATCAGCTTGTTGAGGCCGCCGACCAGTTCGCGCACGTTGCGGTTGATGGTGCGGGCCAGGAACTCGATCACGTCCGAAGGCACGTCGACCGAAGCGAAGCGGCCGAGGCGGTTTTCGAGAATCGAGCGGCGCAGTTCGATGTCGGCGGGCTGGATATCGGCGACGAGACCCATCGACAGGCGCGAGAGCAGGCGCGGTTCGACACCGTCGAGCGCCTGGGGGGCGCGGTCGGCGGCGAAGACCAGGCGCTTGCCTTCCTGGAGCAGGGCGTCGATCGTGTAGAGCAGTTCTTCCTGCGCCGAAGCCTTGCCGATGATGAACTGGATATCGTCCACCAGCAGCAGGTCGAAGCCGCGCAGGCGCGCCTTGAACTCGATCATCTGGTTCTGGCGCAGCGCCTGGACGAATTCGACCATGAAGCGCTCGGCCGAGCAGTAGAAGATCCGGGCATGCGGATGATTCGCGAGGTAGGCGTGGCCGATCGCGTGCAGCAGGTGGGTCTTGCCCTGTCCGGTCGCGCCCTTGAGGTAGAGCGGCGAGAACTGCGGCGTCTCGGTGGCGGCCATGCGCTGCGCGGCGTTGCAGGCGAGCACGTTGCTCTGGCCGGTCACGAAGGAGGTGAAGGTCTGCGAGGCGTCGATGCCGACCGGGCCCTGGCCGAGCGCGGCGAAAGCCTCGCCCTGGAGCACTGCGGAGATCGGATCGGCAATGTTTTCCTTCGACCAGCTCTGGGCCGAATCGTTGGCAGGCGCGCTCGAGGGACGGCCGCCGCTGCCCAAGCGCAGCTCGGGCAGCTGACGGCGGCCGGGATGCACGAGAATGCGGACATGGCGCACGTCGGGGCGGGCGATCTTCCAGGCCAGCGAGAGACGGTCGGCGAAACGGTCGGCGACCCAGTTCGCGGAGAACTCGGTGGGCAGGTAGAGGTCGAGCGTCCCCGTTTCCTTGCAGTAGTTGCCCGGCTGGATCGGCTTGATCCACTGGCTGTGCGCCTGCTGGCCGAGGTCCTTGCGCAGGCCCTGGCTGATGTCAGCCCAGTCTGCCGCCAGATTCACGGCTTCCTGATCCTCTTCCATCGCCACTCGTACCGCCTTCGATTTCTTAATCACGCCGTTTGCGCCCTGACTTGCCGGAGACCGGCCCGCTGTTGAACCTGACACTGGACCAACTCCCCTTAGGTTGGCAGCTACCCCGAATGTGGCCCAGCGGGCCGCGAAAGTTGAATGCCGTGCGTGGAACCGGTGCTCCTCCGGGGTGAATCCCGATGGAAGCGACCATTCGATCCAGAGAAAACGCGGACAAAAAGACCCTCGACTGCAAGTGTGCTTGCAGCAGGATTTTCGTCGCTGTCGATGTTCCCCGGCCAGTTCCGCTACGGCCTGTGGACTCTTTTAGAAACGGGTTTGGCCGTGGTGCAAGACGGCACTCCCCAAATAAAAAAAATTATCGCTGTTGACTCGCCCTGAGTGCCCAATTTCCGTCATGATCGAAAATTGTACCATAAAAACAGATGTTTACCGCGATGCCGCGAAAGCGCCGATTGCGAATCGCAACGTTTCCGTGACTTTGCCTCGGGCGCTGGCCGGAGGCCTGCGCAAAGGCCGGCGTTAGCCTCCGGGGAGTCGCTAGAAACGTTCCCGTTACGTACCGCGTCCGCCGAAGTCTGGGTCTTGGCTGGGCATGGGCCGAGCGCGAATCGCATCTGCGAATCGCTATCGATGATCTCCAGGAAGGCACTGATGGTGCTACGGCGCTCTGGAAGCGCGTGCGGGGCCTTGCGGCATTCCGCTTACGGGCCCTTCTTCGTTTTCCGCGAATCGTGTCTGAGGAAGGCGAGAGGCCCGAAACGGGCGCGGCCCGCGCCGCTATCTGAAATCTCGCCGCAGAAGGCGGGAATTCAGATAGCGGCGCGGGCCGGTGCCTTGCGGTCGGGCGCGCCCTGTAAGGCGCGCCTGCCGAAATCAGCCGAGCGCGGCGACGCGCTTGGTGAGACGCGACATCTTGCGCGAAGCGGTGTTCTTGTGAAGCACGCCGCGGGCCACGCCGCGGGCCAGCTCGGGCTGGGCTTCCTTCAGAGCGGCCGAAGCGGCGCCCTTGTCACCACCGGCAATCGCGGTCTCGACCTTCTTCAGGAAGGTGCGGATGCGGCTGATGCGGTTCGTATTGATCTCCGCGCGGCGCTCGTTACGGCGGATGCGCTTGCGGGCTTGCGGCGTATTGGCCATCGAATTTCCTCTGTCTGGCCCCCCCACAGCGGTGATGGCGGCCCAATTGCCTGATCGAATCTCTAGGCGAGCGGACTCGCCGGAAAGCGCGCCCCTTAGCGGTGTGGCGGCATTCCGTCAACCCGGCAGGGCCGCGCCAAACCGCCTATTTCTGGGTTTTCTGCCGCAGAGCGGCGACGCTCAAGCCCCGCGCGGGCTATCCCATCCTTTGGCCGCTACCTCTGGCAGCGGGAGCACCAGAACGTACTCCGCCCACCCTGCGCGAATCGCCGGACCGGCGCGCCGCAGGAGCAGTCCTGCCCCTCTCGCCCATAGACCTGCCAGGCGGTCGCGAAATATCCCAGCTCCCCATTGGGCTGGGCGTAATCGCGGATCGTCGAACCGCCCGCCGCGATCGATTCGGACAGGACGTCGCGGATCGCCGGGACCAGCTTGCGCAAGGCGGGCAGGCTCACCAGCCCGGCTTCCTTGTCCGGCCGGATGCCTGCGCGGAAAAGCGCCTCGCAGACATATATATTGCCGAGACCTGCCACCACCGACTGGTCGAGCAGCATCTGCTTGATCGGCGCGATTCGTCCCGCCAGCGCCGCCCTCAGGTGCGCCGGGGTCAGCCCTTCGCCCAGCGGCTCGGGCCCGAGCGCCGCAAAAGGTCCCCACGCATCGAGCATGGCCGTCGGCACCAGATCGACCGAGCCGAACCGGCGCGCGTCGTTGAGCGCAAGAACGTGGCCCGCGCCGGTCTCGATCACGAGATGGTCGTGCTTCTCAGGCTTCTCCGGCTCGATCCGCCAGCGACCGGACATGCCGAGGTGAAACACCATGGTCTGCGCGCGGTCGGTATGAACAAGGCCGTACTTCGCGCGGCGGCCCATCGCCGTGACCCGCGCGCCGGTGAGCACCTGCACCAGATCGGGCGGGAAGGGACGACGCAAGTCCGGCCGGTTGAGGGTGACGCGGGCGATCCGCTCGCCCTCCAGATAGCGCGCGAGGCCGCGGACGGTGGTTTCTACTTCGGGAAGTTCTGGCATCTTGGAAGGGGAGATAGGGGGTGGGGAGGAGAAGAAAAAGGGGAAGTCCTAGGGCCCTTCGATAAACTCAGGAGATCCCCCAGACCCTCAAAATGGCGACCTTGCACCCAGCCCATCCGTCCCGCGCTCCGTGCGGCGCAGCCAATAAGTCTCTCGACGCAGCCATGAGCGCACGAGGCATAGGCAGGGCACGACCTCGACAGTACCAGGGTGCAGGGGGATGATCCCCCTGCATTTTTCCTTCCCTTCCATCCCCTTCCGACGCAAGCACCCCCGATGGAAACCAATCGCTCCCGCACGCGCGCACTCCTGATGCTCGGCCTGGTCATGCTGTTCTGGGCCGGCAACTCGATTACCGGGCGAGCCGTGCGCGACGACATTCCGCCCTTCACCCTGGCGCTCGGGCGCTGGCTGATCGCGGTGCTGGTCCTGCTGCCGTTCGCCGCGCGGCAGCTCTGGCGAGAGCGCGCCGAGGCGCTGGCCGGGTGGCGGTGGATCCTGGCGCTCGGCTTCCTCGGGATCGTGTGCTTCAACAGCTTCGTCTACACGGGCCTGCACTACACGACGGCGGCCAATGCCCTTCTGTTGCAGGCGGCGATTCCGGCGGCGGTCACGGCGCTGGATTTCGCGATTTTCGGCGGCCGGCCGGGGCGGATGCACGTTATCGGCGTGCTGGTTTCGACGCTGGGAGTCGTGGCCATCGTGTTCCGGGGCGATCCGGGGGCCATGATGCAGTTGCAGTTCGGCCGCGGCGACGGGCTGTTGTTCTGCGCGGTCGCGGCCTGGTCGCTCTATACGGTGTTCCTGAGGAAGCGCCCGGCGATCTCGGCTGCCAGCTTTCTTCTGCTGACGTTTGCGATCGGCGCTCTGGCGATGGCACCGCTGGCCGCGATGGAAGCCGCGCAGGGTCAGGTCGTGGTGTGGCGCCCGGGCGTGCTGGCCGCTTTCGCCTATGTCGGCGTGTTCCCTTCGGTGATCGCCTATTTCATCTACAACCGCGCGACGGGCGAACTGGGCGCGGCACGGGCCGGGCAGGCGATCACGCTGATGCCGCTGTTCGGCGCGCTGCTTTCGGCGCTGCTGCTGGGCGAGCGGCTGCACGGCTATCACTTCGCGGGGATGGCGCTGATTCTGGGCGGCATCGTGCTTTCCGCGCTCGCCTTGATCAGGACAAAATAACCGGCGCGACGGACTGGCGCAGGCGCGGCCGGGAGGCTAGAGGACTGCGCCATGAGCGAAACGGTTTCCTTCGGCTACGAAGAGGTCAGCCCCGACGAGAAGGAAGGGCGCGTCGGCGCCGTCTTCTCCAGCGTTGCACGCAAGTACGACGTGATGAACGATGCCATGTCCGCCGGCATGCACCGGCTCTGGAAGGACAAGTTCGTGCGCCGCGTGAAGCCGCGCGAGGGCGAGCAGATCCTCGACATGGCGGGCGGCACGGGCGACATCGCCTTCCGCATGGCGGCGCAGGGCGCCTCGATCACCGTGTCGGACATCAATCAGGACATGCTGGACGTCGGCATCGAGCGCGCGATGGAGCAGGGCATAGACGGCCTGGTCTGGTCGCGCCAGAACGCCGAAGTGCTCTCGTTCGGGGATCGCTTCTTCGATGCCTATACGATCGCTTTCGGCATCCGCAACGTCACGCATATCGACAAGGCCCTGGCCGAGGCGCACCGCGTGCTCAAGTTCGGCGGGCGCTTCTTCTGCCTGGAGTTCTCGACCACCGAATGGCCGGGCTTCAAGGAAGTCTACGATGCCTATTCGCACCATCTGGTGCCGAAGATCGGCCAGGCCATCGCCGGTGACGCCGAATCGTACCGCTACCTGATCGAATCGATCCGCCGCTTCCCGCCGATGCCGGAATTCGAGAAGATGATCCGCGCGGCGGGCTTCAAGCATACCAAGGTCGAGCCGATCATGGGCGGCCTCGTCGCGATCCACTCGGCCTGGAAGGTCTGAGACTCACACCGTGACCGGATCGACCACGCATATCCTGCGGCTCCTGAAATGGGGCCGCGTCCTTGCGCGCCATGGGGCGCTGCAGGGCATCGAGAATGACCGCAACGCCCCGGCGCAGGTGAAGCGCCTGTGCCGGATCGCCCGCTTCGGCGCGCGCCAGCCGGTCGAGCCCGACTATGCCGGGGCCTTCCAGGAAATCGGCCCGGCGGCGATCAAGCTGGGGCAGGCGCTGGCCACCCGGCCCGACCTCGTCGGCGAAGGGCCCGCGCGCAACCTGCTGACCCTGCAGGACAGCCTGCCGCCGGTGCCCTTCTCCGAAATCCGCCGCGTGATCGAAAGCAGCTTCGGCCGCCCGCTGGAGCAGATCTTCGCCGCGATCGACGAGAACCCGGTGGGCGCCGCCTCGATCGCGCAAGTCCACAAGGCGGTCACGCCGGACGGGCGCACCGTCGCGGTGAAAGTGCAGCGTCCCGGCATTCGCGAACAGTTTGCGCGCGATGTCGAGACTTACGAGTGGGCCGCCGCTCACCTCGAAGCGCTGGGCGGAGAGGCTTCGCGCCTGCGTCCGCGCGCGGTCGTCGCCAATCTCAAGCGCTGGACCCTGCGCGAGCTGGATCTCCGGCGCGAGGCGGCCTCGGCCTCCGAACTGTCCGACGCGATGAAGGGCATTCACGGCTACCGCGTGCCGCATATCGACTGGGACCGCACCAACGGCCAGGTCCTGACCGTCGAGTGGATCGGCGCCACCAAGATGAGCGACATCGCCGGGCTCCGCGCCGCCGGGCACGACTTGCCCAGGCTGGCGCACAAGCTGGTGCTGACCTTCCTGACCCAGGCGATTTCCAGCGGTTTCTTCCATGCCGACATGCACCAGGGCAACCTGTTCGTGGAAGCGGACGGCACGATCGTCGCCATCGATTTCGGCATCATGGGCCGCATCAACCGGCAGGCGCGGCTCTGGCTGGCGGAGATCCTCTACGGCCTCACTACCGGCAACTACCGCCGCGTGGCCGAGATCCACTTCGAGGCGCAGTACGTGCCGAGCTACCACACCGTGGAAGAGTTCGCGACCGCGCTGCGCGCCGTGGGGGAGCCGATGCGCGGCAAGCCGGTGTCCGAGCTTTCGGTCGGCCAGATGCTGGACGGTCTCTTCGCGATCACCCGCGATTTCGACATGCAGGTCCAGCCGCATCTGCTGCTGCTCCAGAAGACGATGGTCATGGTCGAAGGCCTCGCCACCGCACTCGATCCCGACATCAACATGTGGGACGTTTCCGCGCCCTTCGTGAAGAGCTGGCTGCGCGACGAACTCGGCCCCGAGGCGGTCATTGCCGACCGTCTGCGCGAGGATATCGGCACGCTGCTGCGCCTTCCCGCGCTGGTGCGCCGGATCGAGGAGAAGTTCCCGCCCAAGGGCGGCGCGCCCGAGCAGGCCCCGCTTCCCGAAGTGGAACTGATCTTCCCGCGCCGGCCGGAACCCAGCAAGTGGATCGGCCTGGGATTGGCGGCCCTGCTCGGCGGCGCCGTGGCCTGGGGCGCTACTTACTGGACGTTGCTGGGGTAAGGGGGCGCCGGGGGCGTTTTTCCGACTGACATCGCTCCCCCGCTCAGGCTGAGCCTGTCGAAGCCCCCGGCGGCGTGGCGCTGTGCCTCACATCCTTCGACAAGCTCAGGATGAGCGGGGTGGGAGGTGAGCGGGGTGAGGGATGAGCCAGGTAGGGATGCCCGGGCTGACCCGATTTCGCAGGCGCTATCCCCGGTGCCGGGCCGCAAACCGATTGCGCGCGTCCGTCCGGTGCTGCACAAGCCCGAAGCATGAGTGGACCACGCATTCTCCTGGTCGTGGGCGGCGGTATCGCGGCCTACAAGTCCTGCGAACTCGTCCGGCAGATCCGCAAGGAAGGCGGCGAAGTCACCTGTGTGCTGACCGAGGGCGGATCGCACTTCGTCACACCCATGGCGCTGGCCGCGCTTTCCGAAAAGCCGGTCTATACCACGCTCTGGGATCTCAAGAACGAGGCGGAGATGGGCCATATCCAGCTCAGCCGCGAGGCCGATCTCGTGGTCGTCTGCCCGGCGACGGCGGATCTTCTCGCCAAGATGGCCTCGGGGATCGCGGACGATCTGGCGACGACGATGCTGCTCGCCACCGACAAGCCGGTCATGGCGGTTCCGGCGATGAACGTGCGCATGTGGCAGCACGCGGCCACTACCCGCAACGTCCAGACCCTGCGCGATGCGGGCGTCGACGTGATGGAGCCGGATGAGGGCACGATGGCCTGCGGGGAATATGGTCCCGGCCGCCTGCCCGATCCGCTTGCCATCTGGCAGCGCATCGCCTGGGCGCTCGGGCTCGGCCCGGTCGAGGTCGCGCCGCTGCCCGGCAGCGATCCTTTCGCCTGGCAGCCGCAGTTCGCTGGGCCTGAGCCCGAACATGCAGGGCAGGACGGGATCGATCTTGGCGGGCTGACCGCAGGCCTGATCCCGCGCGGCCAGATTACTGGAGCGCAGCAAGGCATTGCCGCCAGCCACGAGGACCTCGGCTTCACGCCCGAGGAAGCCGCGCTGGCGGCCCGCAAGGGCGAGGCGCGGGCCGCGCCCGCCACCGATCCCGGCGCGCTTCGCTTCGCCTCGGCGCCGGTCGAGGGGGCGCTTTCGGGCCGCCATGTGCTGGTGACCGCGGGGCCGACCTGGGAGCCGATCGATCCGGTGCGCTACATTGCCAATCGCTCTTCCGGCAAGCAGGGCTTCGCCATCGCCGCCGCCGCCGCGGAGGCCGGTGCGCGGGTGACGCTGGTGGCCGGGCCGGTACACCTGCCGACCCCGCCCGGCGTCGACCGGGTCGATGTGGAGAGCGCCTTGCAGATGGCCGAGGCGGTGCGCGGTGCGCTGCCCGCCGATATCGCCGTCATGGTTGCCGCCGTAGCCGACTGGCGCGTGGCCGAGGCGGCTGGCCAGAAGCTCAAGAAGCGCGGCTCGGAACCGCCCGCGCTGCTGCTGACCGAAAATCCTGACATCCTCGCCACCCTTGCGAAAGGGCCCGACCGGCCGCCGCTGGTGATCGGCTTCGCCGCCGAGACGCAGGACGTCATTCGCTACGCCACCGAAAAACGCCAACGCAAGGGCGCCGACTGGATCATCGCCAACGACGTATCGGGCGATGTGATGGGCGGTGATGCCAATGCAGTCCACATCGTGCGCGCGGACGATGTGATCAGTCTTCCCGAAATGCCCAAGGAGGACGTCGCGCGCGCCCTCGTCGAAAGGTTCGCAGATGCACTCCCCCGCTGAGGTCCCCGTTCCCGTCAAGATCCTGCCGCACGGCGAAGGGCTGGACCTGCCCGTTTACGCCACCGACGGCGCGGCGGGCATGGACGTCGTCTCGGCCGAGGACGTGACCCTGGCCCCGGGCGGCCGCCATGCCGTCGCCACCGGGCTTGCCATGGCGATCCCGCCGGGCTTCGAGATCCAGGTCCGCCCGCGTTCGGGCCTTGCGCTCAAGCACGGGATTTCGGTGCCCAATGCGCCGGGCACCATCGATTCGGACATTCATGACACCCCTCTCTCATGGGTGAACACGGCGAACGCTGGCTGAGCGTTGCGGTCGAGACAGTTGAATTCCGGGAATGTTTCGAATGGGCTGTTTGAGGCGCGACAGAGACAGATCACTTGCCCATCGCTATTTTTACTTATGTTGACACCGACCGGACTGATTCCTAGCTGACGAGGGAACAGTTCGGGAACAGTTGTTTGCCAGTTGCAGAGATCAGAGCGGGGGACCTTCTAAAACCACAAGCCCTGACAAAGCGGATATTCCATTTCCAGCCGACCGCGCTGAATTTGGGCATCCCACGTAAATTCGTTGGCTGCCCCTACGTTACCCGTGGAGGTGAAGCGGGCCGCCTCGTCAACGCCTACATTCAAGCCCGTTGGGCAAAAGCGTGGACGCCATCGATCGGGCGGGCCCAACTTGCTGAGGTTGGGAGCACCCGACCAACACAATTGGACAACTTCCAAGCCGCTGCGTTGAAGCAGAAAGGGCGCCGAGCGCTCCCTCAGAGCATTAATGTCATAGCGCGCCACGTCGATGATTTTGTTGAATGGTGGGAGGCATCGCTGAGTCTCGACGACACCGATGAAGATGTTCACGAGCGGCTGCTCAGAGCGCAAGAGGATCTTCTCGAGGCGTATGGTGATGACATGGGCACCGGGGAATGGTCGAATAGCGGGATCCCTGTCTCCAACACGACAATCAATCATCGCCAAATCAATGCGCTGAATTTTCTCCTTTGGACAAAGTTCGAGGGATTGGCACCAGAGTTCATCGTCTCCGCTACGGAGCGGAAGGTTCGCGTGGCCTCCTTCTCGGGCGCGCCGCTGACAATCTCACGCCCGCAGTTCGCTGTAGTACGTCGCCCAGACCCCAGACGAGTACGACTTCCTGATGGGGATGAACTCCGTGGGCACATTGCGGCTATCTTGGACCCTGCGGCCCAAGTCGGGGCCTTGCTTATCTACGGCTGCGGCTTGAGGCTGAGCGAGGTAATCAATCTTCGCAATGACGCGCTGGTGCAGCAGGGCTCTGGGAACCAGAAATACCTTAGGGTTACCGGAAAGGGCAACAAGACCCGCCTCGTCGAAATTGAACCTTTTCTCATCAAGCAGATCATTGCTTATCAGGATTTTACACGGAGCCTGCGACTGCAGCAGAAATCGACCTTCGGTCATATTCTACTGCTGCGTGAAGATGGCTCACCATTTCCTCCGAAGGCCTTCTATCGCGCATTCAGGAAATCTGGATCGATCTCCCCTCACATGGGGCGGCATTGGTATGCCGTGAATTTTCTGCTGCAAGCTGCAGAATGCCGGCGGAATGCATCTGGTGAATTACCACCTGATCTCAATGTTGAACTGCAAACTGAATTGATCCGCCTCCAGCAGAATCTTGGACATAACCATCTTGCGACCACCGAAATGTACTTGGTCACACTCAGCCAACGCCTCTTTCCTGTTTCCCTCAGCAAGCTGTTCGAAGACAGGCTTTGAGGACTGACTGGAATGATCACGACAAACCAACACGATTATTTCGTCCGCGGCCGATCCAAAGGCAGCAGTACTCGGCCACCAATGGCCTGGGAAGAAGATTGCGGCCACTTCGTTCTTGGCCGGACCGGACGATTAGGGCGTCAAATACTGCCGCGCCCTGTTCTCGGATTAGACCTCATTCTTGGCCTCCGCCGGATCACGAGAGAAAGGCGGATAACGCACGATACGTTTAAAAACTTGGCATCCGATCTTACCCACCTCTTCCTCTTCCTTGACTGGCTCGAAGCAACTAGTGGAAGTGGTCAAGATCCGGTTAGCTCCATTTCGTTCGACGGCGCTGTCGAGGACCTGCCTGGTGCCATTTGGGGCTTGTTCGAAGCTTGGCTCCCCAAGCAGATCGAAGGCGATGTTCTCTCCCGCGTATATTCGCAATGCGCGCGCGTCGCTCGTTCCGCCGCGCAGGAAAAATTCGGTGAACTGCCCGGAAATTTTATCCTTGCTCCGAATCGCTTTCCCCAAAGCAAGGGAAGCAACAACTGGGATCGTACAGACGACATCGATGGAGAAGACGACGACTACAGGATCATAGGCGAGGCCCTTATCGCGTCACTGAAGAGCGCAACCACGCGGATTGCAGAAGGCCGCTATCTCCTACCGGACGAGGCCTCATCTCCTCCTAAAGACGGTGTGCCGACCGCAGTCGAGCATGTCGGAGGGGGCGTAAATGCCGATACGGACGAGTCTCGTGAACGGCGCGTTATCGAGTATGGCCACTTGTGGCGGGAACTAGATTCTAGCCATCGCTTTGCAAAGACTGCCGTTCTTCGAGTGTCTCCGCCAGCCTTCTTCGACAGATACCCAAATAGAGTCATTCAGGACGACTTTCTGTCTCCTGCCCCAGGCGGCCGGACGGATCTTCCGATAGTAGTGGAGTATCGTGCTAAGATCATCTCGGCCGTACTTCAGGGCCCCTTGGCAGTGGGTAACGACGGTGTCGACGCTTCGGGCGTACCGCATCAGGCGCTGACGAGGGACGGTAAGGCACTGGTGAAAGCAGGATGGATAGACCACATATATCATCATCGGAAGAATCAGTATTACTGCGCGAACGATCGAACTAAAGAAGCTCTAGAAAGATGCCACATTTTTCTAGATGGGCTTAAAAGCGGTCGGCTTAGCATGACTGAGCAGCATAAATTACTTCATTTGGCGCTTGCCACAAAGCAAGAGCTGCAGTGTGCATTCGCACTCTTTCTGTTAAGAACCGGCTTCAATGCATCAACTGCTTTAGAGATCGTGCCAGGCAACTGGCATAGACCTCACCCTATTCACGGTGAGAATGGAACTTACGTTGATATCTACGCCGTAAAGAACCGCGCTGCGGGAAAAATCCAAACAGCTCAAAGCAGCACGAACAAGGATTTCACGGCTTTTGATATCATGCGCCGTGTCATCGCATGGACGGAGCCTCTGCGGCTCATGCTCGGAAAGCGCATTCACGTTATCGAAGCGACCATTCGGGACAAGTCTAGCGGACTTAGCGCCCAGGAGCGCATGGCCCTTCGCCAAACTCTGCCTCGGCTTCGTGACCTTCAGAACAGGGCCTGGCTCGTGGTCCAAGATGATGGCTCGATCGCCGAACTGGCAATCGACTGGCCCACTCTCAACGCAGCTCTCGCCACATCCGGCGTCAAGCGCTCAAACGGGGATCCGGTAAAGCTAAGTCAGGGTATGACCCGCCGGGCTTGGGCAATCTTCGCGTACGAGAAGTCCGGGGCCAATCTCATCCTGACGAAGATCGCGCTAGGCCACAGCGATTTCGCCTCCTTGATCACCTATATCGCCAATCAAAAGCGACGGTCTAGGCATCGTCGTGTGGAGCGGCGTGCAAAATTGACCCCCTTAGCGGGGTGATCGGCGTCTAAAATTGACCCC